>DATIZY010000018.1:0-3129 GCA_035516895.1 Thermoanaerobaculia bacterium
AGAAAATTTAAGATTTAAGGTCTGACCCCATGGACGAACGGTACATGCGGCGCGCGCTCGAGCTCGCGGAGCGCGGCCGCTACTCGGTCAGCCCCAACCCCATGGTCGGATGCGTCATCGTTCGCGACGGTGAGATCATCGCCGAGGGGTGGCATCAGCGCGCGGGAGAGCCGCATGCCGAGATCAAGGCGCTCATCAAATGCGACGATCCCCGCGGCGCGACGATGCACGTCACACTCGAGCCATGCGTTCACCACGGCCGCACCGGACCGTGCTCGACAGCGTTGATCGAAGCCGGAATCAAGCGCGTGGTGATCGCCGCGACCGATCCACACGACGTGGTCAACGGACGCGGCATCGCACAACTTCGCTCTGCCGGAATCGAGGTGACGTGCGGCATCCTGAACGAGGAGGCTCGAACGCTCAACGAGAAATTCTTCTACGCGATCACCGCGCACAAGCCGTTCGTCTGCCTCAAGGCTGCGATCACGCTGGACGGAAAACTCGCGACCATCTCACGCGACAGCAAATGGATCAGCGGCGAAGAGTCGCGGCAGAAAAGCCTCGAGCTTCGCGAGGAGTACGATGCGATTCTCGTCGGCGGCGGCACCATCTGCGAAGACGATCCGCAACTCACCCGCCGCCTCGGCTGGAATCAGGCACTGACGCCGTGGACGCGCGTCGTGCTCGATCGCGATCAGCGCGTCCCGCCGACCGCCCGCGTGCTCACCGATGGCGCCCCGACGATGCACATTACACACGACGCTGACCTCCACCGGCTGCTCGGCGACCTCTACGAACGCGGTGTGCAGTCGATGATCGTCGAAGGAGGCGGCGTCGTGCTGTCGGAGTTCATCCGCCGCCGTTTGTGGCAGAAGATGATCCTCTTCGTCGCACCGGCGCTCGTCGGCGGCCCGGGAGCGCCCACGCTTTTCGCCGGCGAGCCCGCGCAGCGGTTGACAGACGCCGTTCGCTTTCGCTTTGATCGAGCCGAACACGTCGGGGGCGACTTGATGATCACCGCGTATCCGGCGTGACGAGTTGTCTGTTGTCAGTGTTCCGTTCTCCCTCCCGGCTGACAACTGACAACTGACAACTGACAACTGA
Source organism: Thermoanaerobaculia bacterium (assembly GCA_035516895.1). Taxonomy (GTDB): domain Bacteria; phylum Acidobacteriota; class Thermoanaerobaculia; order Gp7-AA8; family Gp7-AA8; genus Gp7-AA10. The sequence goes on from DATIZY010000018.1 coordinate 1,108, forward strand.
CAACTATGTTCACCGGAATCATTCACAGCATCGGCGTCATCGAGGCATTCGAAAAACTCGATGCCGGCGCGCGCCTGAGCATCCGCACCGGCTTCGATGAGCCGTTCGAGCGCGGCGAAAGCGTGGCGGTCAACGGAGTCTGCCTGACCGTCCTTCCGAATGGTAAGTCGATACTTACCGAAGTGTCGGACGAGACGCTGTCGAAGACCACGCTCGGTTCGCTCGCGAGCGCGACCGTCGTCAATCTCGAGCGTGCCCTCGCCGTCGGCGATCGGCTCGGCGGTCACTTCGTGCAGGGACACGTCGACACGACCGGCACGCTCATCTCCAAAAAATCGGAAGGGCAGTTCGCGATGTATCGGTGGAGCTATCCGTCCGAGTTCGCGCCGCTCGTGGCGAGCAAAGGATCGATCGCCGTCGACGGCATCTCTCTGACGATCGTCGATCCGGAGGCGTCGAGCTTTGCCGCCGCTCTCATTCCCGAAACCCTCCGCCGCACGAACCTCGGCAACGCGCGAATCGGCGATCGCGTGAACCTCGAATTCGACATGATCGCGAAGTACGTCCGCGCCCTCGTCGCACCTTACGTGACCGAGGGTCATCCCGAGCGCGGCGAAGGATCTCCGGAGGCCTCGGCTCAGACCCTTCGCCGTCGAAGCCGGCCCTGAGCAAAGCGAGGGGCGGCTCAGGATGACAACGTGATCGTCTATCGCAAGGCGCCGCAGCAGCTCCGGATCCAGCGACGTCCGGTGCCGGAGCCTCCGTTCTGGGCTGCGACGACACTCGCGCCGTACAGCGCGAAGCGGGCCGAGCCGATCGCCATCGACTATCTCGAATTGCGCGCCACGCATTCGGAGCGGCTCGAAGTCGGGGTATCCAGTGACGTACGCGACGAGCTCGAGCGCGCGCCCCGCATCAGCGATCCGGTTCTGATCGATGCCAGCGAATCGGCCGAGGTGGTGTTTGGGCGCGGAGAGGAGGCGCTGCGCTTCTGCTGCGAGCATCACCTCGGCTCCATTCATCTCGTCTCGACACGCGGTGCGCTTCCCCAGGCAGCATGCGAGCGCGTGACGGTGGCGATCTCCGCGTGGCCGCTCGACCTCCGGCGCCTGATCGAGCTCTTTCGGGAGGCGAACGACCGGCGCATGCGCTGGGGCGTCGCCGTGCCGTTGATTTTTCCAAAGCTCGAGATGCTGCAGGCGGTCGCGGTGGCCGCGCACGAGTCGGGCGCCGGCTTCTTCGCCGCCGTGCCGGTCGAGATCGATGCGACGGCGCGCAAAATCCTCGCCGCCGACCGTGACGACTACGACATGTTTTTCCACGCCGATCTCGAGCCGCTCCAGGTCGCGACCGAGCGGCACATTGCCGCGCTCGCCGGCGAGATCGGCGTCGCAGACTTCGTCGTGCCGCCGCGATGGGAGGAGAAATCGAACTGGAACGCGGCGATTCTGCTGACGCTCGTCGCCTCGCGAATGATTGCGATGAAGCGCGATGTCGAAATCGCCTCGCGGATCGCGCGCTCGGCGCGCACGGTCGCACAGCTCGAGAAGCCGCTCGAGCGCATCGCCGCCGCTGCGAGTCTGTCGATCATCGAAGCGCTCGACGACATCAGCACCGACATCCTCAACGACTGGCTCGAGAGCGGACGATCGGCGTACGTCGACCACATCGACAAGCAGTGGAGATTGCGGAGAGACGTGGGCGTGGTCTGAGCGGAGGGACGCCAGGAACCTCTGGAAACCTTCCTTGAATCCTACCGGGTGCCGCTGAGAATACCAGAATTTCACCGCACCGGAACAATGTTGCGAACCTTCATGGGCCGCCGGGGGGTTGCCGTTGCGCTGATTGCGGCCGTTTTCGTGATCGCCGTCACGATTGTTGCCGGATGGATGGCGTGGCGGCACACTCAGCGGCGCGTCGAACACGCCCTCGTCCCCCACGAAGAGCAAATCGACCTCGGCACCGTCGTCACGCGCGTCCGCGCGCTCGACCGGCTGGAGACGGCGTCGATGCACGTGGTGC
>DATIZY010000019.1:0-3459 GCA_035516895.1 Thermoanaerobaculia bacterium
GCGCTCGTCTTCTCCGGCGGAATCGGCGAGCACGCTGCGCCGGTCCGCGCGCGAATCTGCGAGCGCCTCGACTTCCTCGGCATTGCCATGGATGCGGCGCGGAATGACGCGAACGCGCCGCTGATCTCGTCGGCGCGCGTCGAAGTCCGCGTGATTCCGACGAACGAGGAGCTCGTGATCGCGCGCGCGGCGCAGCAATTGCTGGCGTCGAGGGGAATGGAATGAACGAAGCGCTTCTCGATCGCATCGACGCGTACTGGCGCGCGGCGAATTACCTCGCCGTCGGTCAGATTTATCTGCTCGACAATCCGCTGCTTCGCGAACCGCTGCGTCCCGAGCACATCAAGCCGCGCCTTCTCGGACATTGGGGAACGACGCCCGGACAGAATTTCATCTACGCGCATCTGAATCGCGCGATCGTCGATCACGATCTCGACATGATCTACATCTGCGGGCCGGGCCACGGAGGTCCGGCGGTGGTCGCGAACACGTACCTCGAAGGAACGTACAGCGAGATTTATCCGGCGATCACGCAGGACGAAGCGGGCCTGAAGTCGCTCTTTCGGCAGTTCTCGTTTCCCGGCGGGATTCCGAGTCACGCGGCGCCGGAGACGCCGGGCAGCATTCACGAAGGAGGCGAGCTCGGATACTCGCTCAGTCACGCCTTCGGCGCGGTGTTCGATTCGCCCGAGCTCGTCGTCGCGTGCGTGATCGGCGACGGCGAAGCGGAAACGGGTCCGCTCGCGACCGCCTGGCACTCGAACAAGTTTCTCAATCCGAAAAACGACGGCGCGGTTCTTCCGATCCTGCATCTCAACGGCTACAAGATCGCGAATCCGACGGTGCTCGCGCGCATTCCGCGCGGAGAGCTCGAGCAGCTGCTGCGCGGCTGCGGCTGGACGCCGCATTTCGTCGAAGGCGACGAGCCCCGATCGATGCACCGGAAAATGTTCGAGACGCTCGATCGCGTGATCGCCGACATCCGCGCCATTCAGCGCTCGCCCGGCGGCACGCCCGCGGCGTGGCCGATGATCGTGCTCGCGTCGCCCAAGGGTTGGACCGGCCCGAAGATCGTCGACGGCCAGCAGATCGAAGGCACGTTTCGATCGCATCAGGTCCCGCTCTCCGATCCACGGGGAAACGCGGAGCATCTCGCGATTCTCGAGCGGTGGCTGCGCAGCTATCGTCCCGAGGAGCTGTTCGACAGCGGGGGCGGGGTGAGGGGGGACATCGCAGCGCTCGCGCCGAAAGGAACGCGGCGCATGGGCGCGAACCCGCATGCGAACGGCGGCCTGCTGCTGCGCGACCTGAGGCTCCCTGATTTTCGCGAGTTCGCAGTGACGGTCAAAACGCCCGGTGCCGCCGACGCCGAAGACACGCGCGTGTTAGGCCGCTTTCTGCGCGATGTGATCCGCGCGAACGATGAGCAGCGCAACTTCCGCATCTTCGGCCCCGACGAGACGGTGTCGAACCGCCTCGACGCCGTGTTCGAGGCCACGAACCGGCAGTGGGAAGCGGAGGTGAAGCCGACCGACGAGTGGCTCGCGCGCAGCGGCCGGGTCATGGAGATGCTCAGCGAGCATCAATGCGAGGGATGGCTCGAAGGATATCTGCTCACCGGACGGCATGGCCTGTTCAACACGTACGAGGCGTTCACGCACATCGTCGACTCGATGTTCAACCAGCACGCGAAATGGCTCAAGGTCGCGCGGTCTCTTCCGTGGCGGCGTCCGATCGCATCGCTCAACTATCTGCTTGCGAGCCACGTCTGGCGTCAGGACCACAACGGCTTCACGCATCAGGATCCCGGCTTCATCGATCACGCGGTGAACAAAAAAGCGGAAGTGGTGCGCGTCTATCTGCCGCCCGACGCGAACTGCCTGTTGAGCGTGATGGACCACTGCCTGCGCAGCCGCAACTACGTGAACATCGTCGTCGCCGGCAAGCACATGGCGCCGCAGTGGCTCGACATGGAGTCCGCGATCCGCCATTGCGCGCACGGCATCGGCATCTGGGAATGGGCGAGCAACGACGCGAGCTCCGAACCCGATCTCGTCATGGCCGCCGCCGGCGACGTCCCCACTCTCGAGGTCCTCGGCGCCATCGGGCTGCTGCGAGCGCATCTGCCCGAGCTGAAAATTCGCATGATCAATGTTGTCGATCTGATGAAGCTGCAGCCATCGACCGAGCATCCGCACGGACTCTCGGACACCGACTTCGACCAGCTCTTTACGAAGAACAAGCCGATCATCTTCGCGTATCACGGCTACCCGTGGCTGATTCACCGCCTGACATACCGCCGCACCAACCACGACAACCTGCACGTGCGCGGCTACAAGGAGGAGGGGACGATCACGACTCCGTTCGACATGGCGGTGCTGAACGATCTCGATCGCTTCCATCTGGCCGGCGATGCCATCGATCGCCTTCCGCAGCTCGGGGCGCGCGCCGCGTACGTCAAGCAGCTGCTCGCCGACAGACTGACCGACCATCACGATTACATTCGCGAGCACGGCGAGGACATGCCGTCGATTCGCGAGTGGCGCTGGCCGAACGCGTCGTAGGCGAGCGGATGCGGACACCTGTCCGCGGACATTTGTCCGAGCGGACGCGCAGCGGACACGCGTGAATTGACCTAACTCCCATTGTACGAAAGACTTCGTTTTTGGCACTCCGGTTGCGCTGGTGGCGGCCGATCATGATCGAAGGCACATCATCGATGGACCGTACGGTCTCCGTGCCGTCCGGCCTCACACGCAGACGGATCATGATCGGCGGCGTGATTGCCGTGGTGATGATCATCATCGCTGCGATCGCCTATCCGTCGGTCCGCCTCTGGCTCCGTGCCGATCGCTCGATCGACGCCTCCACCCTGGGCACTGCCACGGTGACGCGCGGCGATCTCCGTCGCGACGTCTCGGTGCAGGCGCGCGTCGTCGCCGCGCTCCATCCCACGCTCGTCTCGCAAGCCGCGGGAATCGTTTCGCTGCGCACGAAGGCGGGGCAGGTCGTGCGCAAAGACGAAGTCCTCGCGGTCGTCGACAGTCCCGAGCTGCGGAGCGAGCTCGATCAGGCGCGCGCGCAGTCGTTGTCGCTTCAGGCGGACGCGGACCGGCAGAAGATCGTCAGCCGTCAGTCCGACACGCGCCTGCAGGAGCAGGTGCAGCTCGCGCAGACGAGGCTCGACGCGGCGAAGCGCGAGCTCACTCGCGCCGAGACGCTGCACAAAGAAGGTCTCTACAGCGCGGGCGACTACGAGCGCGCTCGCGATGCCGTTCACATCGCCGAGCTCGAGCTCGATCAGGCGACGCGCGAGGTCCTGCTCACGAAGGAAACGAGCGATTTCGATGTCCGCACACGCGTGCTGCAGGCCGAGCGTCAGTCGGCTCTCACCGATGAGCTGGAGAAGCGGTACGCGGAGCTGACCGTTCGCGCTCCCTTCGACGGCATGATCGCCGC
>DATIZY010000020.1:0-6095 GCA_035516895.1 Thermoanaerobaculia bacterium
TGAGTCCTGAGTCCTGAGTCCTGAGTCCTGAGTCCTGAGTCCTGAGTCCTGAGTCCTGAGTCCTGAGTCCTGAGTCCTGAGTCCTGAGTCCTGAGTCCTGGGTCCTGAGTCCTGAGTCAGTCCTCCGTTCTGCGCCGCTCCCAGTCCTCGCGCAGCGCGCGCCCGGGGGTGCGGTCCTCGAGGCGCGGACGTTCCAGAATGCTCGCGAGAAGATCGGCGACGCCCCAGATGAGGAATGTCGCCGCGGCGATCGTGAGGTACTGCGAAACCGTTTGCAGCTTCAGCAGAAAAAAGAGCACCGCGGGGAGAACGATGCCCATGAGAATCGCGCCGACGATGAGACGCTTACCGGTCAAGCGCGGTTATTGAATCACAGTCCGGGACCGCCGCCCTGCACGTCCGCGAGCTGATTCTGCATTTGCGAACCGAGGTCGCGCTGAAAGTCCCGGACGCGCTGCACGTAGCTTTGCGTCTCGCGATACGGTGGAATGCCGCCGAAGCGCCGTACCGCACCTTCGCCTGCGTTGTATGCGGCGATCGCCCTCGTCTGATCTCCGTCGAAACGGTCGGTGAGGTATTTGAGGTACTTCGCGCCCGCCATGATGTTCTGCGCCGGGTCGGTCAGATTTTGTACACCGAGCCAGCGGCCTGTGCGCGGGACGAGCTGCATGAGGCCGACTGCGCCCGCCCCCGAGCGCGCGGTCGGCTGAAATTTCGATTCGGTGTGCGCGACGGCCGCAACGAGCTCGGGCGGTAGGTCGTTCTTCAGGGCCGCGCTGTAAATGATCGAGCCGAAAGGTACCTGCGTTTTGAAAAAGTTCGCCTTCGCCTGTTCGGCGATGTCGGCCACCTGCTGCGGAGCCTGCGCGACCGTCTGCGCGATTTGCGCGGGAGCCTGAGCCGCCGTTTCGGCAACGCTCGTCACGGCTTTTTGAACGCCACCCGTGACTTGATTCGCAATCTGCTGCGCCGTCGCGAGATCCTTGTCGATCTGAGTCTGCTGCTGCGCCTGCGTTTCCAGCGGCTGCGGCTGCGGCTGAGGCGGATTCGCAATCGCACCTGTTTCCGCTTTCGGCGTCATGGCCATCTTCAGCGGCACCCCCATTCCGCCAAGCGCGAGGGCTCCGCCGAGAGCCCACGTCGCGTATTTTTTCCGGAGGCCCTGAAGGCGCTTCGGCTTGACCTTCTGAACCTCCAGCCGAAGCTGCGATCGGTCGTAGCCGTCGAGAAACCGCTCCTGAAAAGCCCTGCACGTCTTCGGTTCGGGCATTGGTCTTGTCGTCCCGCAAGTGATTGTGCAATCGATACGCCACACGTAAGTAGATGACCACTAATGACTTAATAGCGTGATCCGAAGCCAGGATTGGCTCGCCGGTTGAATAGGGCATAATCGGAGTGCTTGATGAAGTCGATCCTGTTTTCACTGCTGATCGCGACGACTGCAGCGCTTCCCGCGCGTGCCGTCAATTGCGAGAAAGCCGACAATCCGGCCTCCGCCATCACAATCGCGACCACCACCGCCTTTCCGGTCGTGGATCTCGATCCCGATGTGAAGCTGCTGGCGATCTATACCGCCGTCGAGTCGCAGAACCGGCTCAGCGGTCTTGCCAGCTACTACTCCGATTCGCTCGACGGCACGCTCACCGCGAATGGCGAGCGCTATCACAAGCGCAAATTCACCGCCGCACACCTCACTCTCCCCCTCGGCACCATCATCGAGGTGACATCGACGGCGACGGGCAAGCGCGTGCGGCTGCGCGTCAACGATCGCGGACCGTACGTCAGGAAGTTCTGCCTCGATCTGTCGCACGCGGCAGCGCGCGCGTTAGGCGTGGACAAGGCCGATGATCGGAGCGTCATGATCAGGATTGTTTCTCTGCCGGGAGAACCGCCGCTGCCCGATGAGGTGCTGCGCGGACCGATTGGCGTGGCGAGCGAAGAAGCAGGCTGGTAAGAGGCATCAGCGCGGAATCGTCAGACAGAAACGGCTGCCCTCGCCGGGCGACGAGTCGACGGTGACTGTTCCGCCCTGGCTTTCAATGAGACGCTTCGCGAGGTAGAGACCGTATCCGGGTCCTCCGCCGCGGGATTTGTCGAGCTTCAGACCGAGCTCGAAAATCTGATTCGTGTAGCGCGGATCGATACCGATGCCGTTGTCGCGGACGCAGATCCGCTGGCCGGCCGCGTCGGAGCCGGCCTCGATCGCGATCGACCGCTGCCCTTTCGCGTTGTCGTTGAAGAAGAGCGCGTTCGAGATCAGCGCCGCGAGCGCTTCACGCATTTTCTCCGGATCGACGTCCCACGTGGGCAGATCCGCCGGGACGTCGATGCGTACGCTGCCTTCTTCGATGAGGTAGTTGCACTTGAGCAGCACTTCTTCGACGATCTCGCGCAGCGGGGTGGGGCGCTTCATGGTCGGGCGCGCAAGGAGCTTGACCATGTGCGACATTTCGTCGAGCACTTGCCGCATCTGCTGCACGCTCGAGCGAATGCGGCGGAGAAAGTCCTTCCCTTCGTCGTCGAGCTTGTCCTCGTAGTCGCCGAGGAGAAGCTCGCTGAAGCCGTCGATCGTGAAGATCGGCGATTTGAGGTCGTGCGAGAGGACCGAGAAGAGCCGAATGAGCTCGTCCGTCGACAGCTCGGCGGTGTGAATCTCGCTTTCCTGTTCGAGCGCAGCCATCGGACGCAACAGTAGCAACTCCCCTGCCTGTTATGGGGTCAGAGCTGTACTTGTGATTTTTCTACCGTCGGGGCGGCAGACATTCTCCTCAGTGTAGAAAAATCACAAGTACAGCTCTGACCCCAGTCACGGTTTGCGAAAGACGGCGATGCTGCCGCTGCCGAGGAGCGTCGTGTCGCCGCTGTGGTCGACGGCGAGCGCCGTTTTTGGCGGAATGCCGATGCCGAGTTTCACATCGGGCAGCGACATCAGCCGCCGCAACATCGTGTCGTCGGCGGCATCGAACGCCGTTTCGATCGCTGTCTTTTCGATCCAGCCGAGGGCCGGGAGGGCGGCGGCGGGGGAGCGCATGTCGCGTGCGTGAGTGCCGAAGGAAGCCGCGGCGGCTCCGATCGCGGCGATCACCGTCCCATGTTCTGCTGCTTCGCGCATCGCTTCTTCGGCGGGCGTCCCGCGAATCGTGGAGAGGAACGCATTCGTCACACCGCCGCCGGCGTAGATCATTCCGGCGGAGCGAAGCTGATTCAGACTTCGCGACCGTCGCACGTCGCGCCCGCGATAAATCGGAACATTGATGAGTGATAGTTCCGGGTCGATGCGTTTGAAGTAGTTGCCGAGGTGCATGGCGTATTCGGCGGAACCGGAGGCGGTCGGCAGGAAGGCGATGGTTTTGTTCGGGAGATTGCGAACGAGAAACTCGTCGATCTCGCGTGTCTCTCCAAACGAGAATTCGCCTCCGCCGATCAGCACGAGCATGCGAAAGGGGACTGCGAGATCGAGATGAAGCATCGGCCACTGATACATTACCGGAATGGCGAACGTCGCGATCGTCACCGGCGCGTCCTCCGGGCTGGGACGCGAGATCTCCGTTCAGCTTGCCGATCGCGAGTGGGAGGTCGTCGGAGTGTCGCGCCGCGGCTTTCACGAAGAAGGAGTCCTGAGCGTCGCCGGCGACGCGTCGAAGCGCGAGACCGCATCGCATGCGATCGACGCCGCGAAGCAGCTCGGCCCGATCAGACTGCTCATCAACTCCGCCGGCGCGGGCGTGTTCGGCCCCGCCGGTTCTTACGACGACGAGAAAATCGCGCGCGTGCTCGAATCGAATCTCATCGCGACGATCGTCTTCTGCGAAGCGCTTTTCCCGAAATTTCGCAGCGACGGCGGCACGATCGTCAACATCCTGTCGACCGCCGCGCTCATCGGAAAAGCGAACGAGAGCGTTTACTGCGCCGCGAAGTGGGGCGCGCGCGGCTACACGGAAGCGCTGCGCGCCGAAGCGAAAGGATCGAAGGCGCGAATCATCTCCGTCGCTCCGGGCGGAATGGACACGGCGTTCTGGGCGGAGCGGCGCAGCGACTTCATGGACCCTCGCGAAATCGCCGCGATTGTCGTTGATGCGATCGAGCGCCCGGTGAACGTGGGCGAGCTCGTCATCAACCGGGCGTAGCTCGCCGGTTGCTGCTGGCCAGGGGTCAACGGCCGACGAGTTCGACGATTCTCATCCCCATCTCCGCCGGCGACTTCACAACGTGAATGCCTGCCGCCGAAAGCGCTTTCATCTTCTCCGCAGCCGTTCCCGTTCCGCCGCTGATGATCGCGCCTGCGTGCCCCATGCGCCGTCCCGGCGGCGCGGTCTGTCCGGCGATGAACGCGACGACCGGTTTCTTCACTTCGCGTTTGACGAAACCCGCCGCGCTTTCTTCCGCGGTGCCGCCGATCTCGCCGATCATGATGATCGCCTTCGTGTCGGGGTCCGCTTCGAAAGCCTTCAGGCAATCGATGAAATTCGTGCCCGGCAGCGGATCGCCGCCGATGCCGACCGCGGTCGACTGTCCGACTCCCGCTTTCGTCAGCTGTCCGACCGCCTCGTACGTCAGCGTTCCCGATCGCGAGACGATGCCGATCGGTCCGGGTCTGTGAATGTGGCCCGGCATGATGCCGATCTTCGCCTGACCCGGCGTGATGATGCCGGGGCAGTTCGGTCCGATGAGCCGCGATGCCGGCGCGTGCGCTTTCAGGAAATCGTGCGCCTTCAGCATGTCGTTGACCGGAATTCCTTCGGTGATGCAGACGATCAGCTCGATGCCGGCGTCGGCCGCTTCCATGATCGCGTCCGCGGCAAACGGCGGCGGAACGAAGATCAACGAGCAGTTCGCCCACGCTTTCTCCCTCGCCTCGGCCACGCTGTTGAAGACCGGAAATCCCTCATGCGTCGTGCCGCCTTTGCCCGGCGTGACGCCGCCGACGACGTGCGTTCCGTAGTCGCGGCACTGAATGGCGTGAAACGTTCCTTCGCGTCCGGTGATGCCCTGAACGATGACGCGCGTGTCTTTCGTTGCCCAGATCGCCATTAGCGCTGCCCCTTCGCTGCGGGAGATCCTTCGCTTCGGCCCGGAGGGTCTCGCCGCGTTGCGGCTTCGACCACTTTCTGTGCGGCGTCGGCCATTCCATCCGCGGTAATCAGCGGCAGCCCCGATTCCGCGAGGATCTTTTTTCCGAGCTCGACGTTCGTTCCCTCGAGCCGCACGACGACCGGCACCGGCAGCCCGACTTCGCGCGACGCGCTCACGACACCTTCCGCGATGCGATCGCCGCGCATGATGCCGCCGAAGATGTTGATGAGGATCGCCTTCACGTTTTTGTCGCTGAGGATGATGCGGAACGCGTTCTTGACCTGCTCCGCGCTGGCGCCGCCGCCGACATCGAGAAAATTCGCCGGCTCGCCGCCCGCGAGCTTGATGATGTCCATCGTGGCCATCGCGAGCCCGGCGCCGTTGACCATGCAGCCGACGTTGCCGTCGAGCTTGATGTAGTTCAGGCCGAACTTCGAAGCTTCGACTTCGAGGGGATCTTCTTCGTTGAGATCGCGCATCTCCGCGACGTCCTTGTGCCGGAACAGCGCGTTGTCATCGAAGTTCATCTTGCAGTCGAGCGCCAGGACGTCGCCTTCCTTCGTCACGAGCAGCGGATTGATCTCGGCGAGCGAGGCATCCATGTCCATGTACGCCTGCATCAGCTTCGTCACGAAGCTCACGCATTTTTTGTACGAGTCGCCCGCGAGGTCGAGCGCGTTCGCGACGGCGCGCGCCTGAAACGGCTGGATGCCGAGGACGCCGTCGATCGGCTCGCGATGAATGGCTTTCGGATCGCGGTGCGCGACTTCCTCGATCTCCATGCCGCCCTGCTTCGAGGCCATGATCACGGGCATTCCGATGCGCCGGTCGAGTGTGATGCCGAGGTAGAGCTCGCGGTCGATGTTGAGGGCCTCTTCGATCAGCACCTTCCGCACTTCGCGGCCCTCGGGGCCCGTCTGGTGCGTGACGAGCTTCATCCCGATCATTTTTTTCGTGAGTCCGGCGGCTTCGTCTGCGTCCGCGGCCAGCTTGACGCCGCCGCCTTTGCCGCGGCCGCCGGC
>DATIZY010000021.1:0-2697 GCA_035516895.1 Thermoanaerobaculia bacterium
TTCTTCTTCGAGGCGGGGGCGTGCGTCGTCGTCGGCGTGGGCGCGCTCGCGGTCGCCGTCATGCCGTCGGATTCGGAGCGGCTGTCATCGATGTCGACCGTCTGCGTCATCGGATCGGTTCCGTTCGGCGCAGGCTGCGCATTTGCCGGCGCGATCGTCTGCGTCGTCGCCTGGGTCGACGTCGTCGCGTTCTTCTGCCGCGCGCAGCCGAACGGCAGCAGCAGAGCGACGGCAATTGCGATGAGTGCTCTCTTCACCATGAACCCAGGACGGAACCCGATGCAATTTCCCTGACAAGTCGCAGTTGCTACAATGCCGCCGCCCATGGCGCAGCGCAAACGCATCGGCATTTTCGGCTGGGGCGTCGTGGCCCCGAAATCCCCGAATGTCGAAGCCTTCGAGCGAAACCTCGAGCACGCCGACAGCTGGTTGACGCCGTTCCGTGGCTACGGGCAATCGAACTTTCTGGTGGGCGAACCCGAATTCGATTTCGAAACATACCATGAGTGGTTCGAGACTCGGTTCCCGCCGGCGAAGTTCTCGCAGCTGAACGACAAAATGGGACCGATGGTGAAGTTCGCCATTGGCGCATTCATTCAATCTCTCCAGCAAAATCCCGGCGTCGAAACGTATTTGCAGTCATTGAAAACCCGCTGCCACGTCTACGTCGGCACCGGCCTCGGTGACATCACCATCACGCAGCGGGAGGCACTCCGGCACGAGCGCGCGACGCGGCGGTGGAACGAATTCTGGGCCGCGCCGGAACGCTGCAGCGCCTTGCGCATGCACCTCGAAGGCAGCGTCGATCCCGCCGCGCCCCGCAACCCCGACGAATTCGCGATCGGCAGCGAAGCGTGGATCGAAGGCAAGTACGCATGGGAAGAATTCTGGGCCGGCAAGAGCGACGCGCTGCAGCAATATCTCGTCGAGGCCGCGGCGATTCAGGGCGAGGCGGTGCCGCCCTCCTCCGGCTCGGCGAAGCTCTCGAGCATCCGCCAGAAGCTGAACCGCATTCGCGCGCTGAACAAGAAATGGGGATGCCCCGACGAGCCGTGGGCCAGCGTCTCGCCGAATCTGCTCTGGAACATCGCGAACATTCCGGCCGCCCAGATCTCGATGCTCGGCAAGATCGTCGGCCCGGCGTTCGCGCCGGTTGCCGCGTGCGCGTCGTTCGGCGTCGCGACGAAAATGGCCATCGATGCCATTCGCCTCGGCGAGGCAACCGCGTGCGTCATCGGCATGACCGACCCTCCGCCGCATCCGATGGTGATCTCCGCGTTTTACAACGCCAACGTGCTCTCCGCCGACGCTGAGGTCTCACGTCCGCTGACCGCGCTCAAAGGCACACACGTCGCGGGCGGCGCGTGCGTGTGGATCGTCGCCGACGCCGAGGCGATGATGGCGCAGGGGTTCCGGCCGGTGGGGATGGAGATCGTCGGCATCGGCACCTCCTCCGACGCGCATCACATCATCACGCCGTCGAAAGGCGGACCGCAGCTGGCGATCAAGGCGGCGCTCGAAAATGTGAAATCGACCGACGTCACGACATGGGACATGCACGCGACCGCGACTCCCGGCGACGCCACCGAGATCGCGCATTCGCTCGAGCTGCTCCATCCCGACGTCATCTTCACCGCGCGCAAAGGAACGTTCGGCCACGGGATGTCCGTCGGCGGCGGATGGGAGCTCACCGCGCAGCACCTCGGCATGGCGAAGGGGCGCCTCTTTCCGATGACGCTCACCGAGGGCGATCTGCACGCGGATGTGCAGGTGCATCACGCGCGGTTCGTTCAGGCACAGGGCTGCGAAGTCGACAGCGGCTTCAGCGGAAAGCTGAGCATGGGCGTCGGCGGCATCAACTCCTGCGTGATCAGCCGGCCGTGGGACCCGGAGTACATCGAGCAGCATCTCGCCGCGAAGAAGCATGCATCCGCGCGTTAAAGCGTTTCTCCTCTTTCTGCTGTACGTCGTCCTGTCGCAGGGATTCGGCGCGCTCTTCGGCTGGCTGATCGTCGTCAAGCTGCACGCGTTTGATGCAAACGACTCCGCGTGGCGGCCCGCAGTGTTCGTCTGGAGCGAAGGAATCGGCATCCTTGGCGCTCTGCTGGCGACGGTGATCGTCGCGCTCGTGGGCCGCCGGCCGATGTCCCGCCTCGGTTACGCGCGCAGCGGCGTGCTGCGACAGTGCGCGATGGGATCGCTCTTCGGCCTCGTCGGCGTGGTGCTGCTCGTGGGCGCAATCAGCGCGCTCGGCGGATTCACGTTCGGCACGATCTCCGGCGCGGCGTATGCGCTGCCGTGGCTCGTCGCGTTTCTTTTCGTCGGAGTCAGCGAGGAGATGGATTTTCGTGCGGCGCCGCTGATGACGCTCGCGGAGGCGATCGGCTTCTGGCCCGCGGCGATTCTGCTCTCGGTCCTCTTCGCGGCGCTGCACTACTTCTTCAAACCGATGGAGAACGTCGCCGACGCGCTGAGCGTCGGTCTGTTAGGCCTGTTCATGTGCTTCACCGTCTTGCGCACCGGCGCGATCTGGTTTGCAATCGGTTTTCATGCGCTCTTCGACTTCGCGGCGATCTTTCTGTTCGGAGCGCCAAACAGCGGCAACAAAGGCGTTCCCGTCGCGACGAAGCTGCTCAGCGGCGGCTATCACGGACCGGCGTGGCTCACCGGAGGTCCACTGGGTGTAGAGGCGAGCTG
>DATIZY010000022.1:0-2576 GCA_035516895.1 Thermoanaerobaculia bacterium
CCTTCCGGTGCACTGGACGCGTATGCAAGGTTGAGGGACGGCGATTTCCGCCATCGCGGTAACGACGATCAGGATTCGAAGACCGCCAGGAAGAAATTCCGCAGGAGAGAGAAACATGAAACCAATATTGCTAGCGCTTGCATGCGCGTTGGTCGCTGCCGCGGTCGAGAGCCAGGTCTCGCGCGTCGGTGTCTACGATTCGCGCGCGGTGGCGTACGCGCACTTCTGGAGTATGCCGGTACAGCAGCAACACGCTGCCCTCGCTGCGCGCGCTCAGGCGGCAAAGGAAACCGGCGACGATGCGCAATTTCAGCAAGTCACTGCGATGATCAAGGCTCAACGAAAACAGTCACACCTGGAGGTCTTCAGTTCAGCACCAGCGACAGAGGCAATGACTGCCCTCCACGACCGACTGCCCGGAATCAAGCAAGAGCTCGGCGTCACACGGCTCGTCTCCAAATGGGACACGAAAACGCTGGCGGGAGTGCCCACGGCATACCGGATTGATGTGACCGATCGCCTCGTGCACGAGTTCCTCCCCGCGCCAACGCCAAGACAGCAGCAAACGATTGCTGCCATGAAACGGGGCAAGCCGCTACCGCTGTGGGAAGCGCGATTGCTCAACGCCTTCAACGCCATGTGAGACGAGACTGTGCGATTGCCGAACTGGTTTTCGTAGGGCGTTGATTGCTTGTTCGAATCCTGACTTTGTCGCGACGCGCTGAAACTGTGCGCGTCCGCGGCTCGGCGATCCGCTCTGTCACGCTCCTCTCGACGGACCGATCGCCACCAGCGGCCGCGCAGCTGCCCCCAACCATTCGAGAAGTTTTGCGACCGCGCCGTCACCGCTTTGCTCGACTGCGCTGCGCGCGACGAGTTGCGGCTCACGCTCATCCGTGAACAGAGCGCACTTGACGTTCGACGAACCGCAGTTGATCGCGAGAACGACTTTCGCGCCGATCGGCATACGGCATCATGCTGCCACTGGCTGACGGCGATAGAACAGCTTCTTCAGCAGTTCGGTCGCAGCGACATAGGCAATCGTAATCCCCGAGATCGCCGCCATCAGCGAGAACGGTAGTGGCACGAATCCGAGGACGCTGGCGAACGGCAAGTACGGCATCGCGTACGTGATGACAATGAGGACGATCGTCGAGTAGAGAAGCACGTTACCCGGACGGCTGCGGAAGAACAGCCGCCGCGTACGCACGACAAGCGCCACCACGAGCTCGGTCAGAAGCGATTCGACGAACCACGCTGTGCGAAACTCGGCGACAGCGGCGCGATAGATCGATAGCAGCACAAAGAACGTCAGCAAATCGAAAACGGAGCTGAGCAAACCGAATTCGATCATGAACCGGCCGATGAATCGCATGTTCCAACGCGTCGGCTTCTCGACAAGCTCGCGGTCGACGGAGTCGTCCGCAATGCCGACGGCCGGAATATCGGAAAGAAAGTTGTTGAGCAGGATCTGTCCTGCGGTCAGCGGCAGAAACGGCAGGACCAGCGAGGCGATCGCCATGCTGATCATGTTGCCGAGGTTCGCGCTCATCGTGGTCAGGATGTATTTCAGTGTGTTCGCGAATGTCTTGCGTCCTTCTTCGATGCCGCCGCGGATCACATCGAGATCGCGCTCGAGGAGCACGAAATCCGCGGCCTCACGGGCGACGTCGACGGCCGATTCCACCGACAGACTCGTGTCCGCGGCGTGCATCGCCGGCGCGTCGTTCACACCGTCGCCCATGAAGCCGACGACGTGTTTCGTCTTCTTCAGCGACAAGATGATTTTCTCTTTCTGATTGGGATCGACCTCGGCAAAGATGTCGGTGCGCTCGGCCGAGTGCCAGAGCGCCTCGTCCGGGAGCGCGTCGAGCTCGCCGCCGGTCAGCACGCGATCCGATCGCAGCCCGACGACTTGGGCGATGTGCTGCGACACCAGCTTGTTATCGCCGGTGATGATTTCGACGCCGACGCCGAGCGCCGCGAGATCGGAAATCGCCTTGGCGGCATCGGGCTTGGGCGGATCGAGAAAAGTGACGAAACCGGCGAACGTCAGGTCATGTTCATCGGCGCGGCCGTAGGAATCGCGCGGATCGAGATCGCGACAGGCGACGGCGATCACTCGAATCCCGTCGCGGCTCCAATCCTGGTATCGCTTTTCCAGATTGGCGGCGGCCGCCGCGTCAAGCTTGCACACTTCTGCGATGTGCGCGTACGCGCCTTTGGTGATCAAGCGAATGCTGCTGCCCGCACGAACGATGACGCTGAGGCGTTTGCGCGTGAAGTCGAACGGAATCTCGCCGATCTTCTCCATGCCGTTCAGGTCGGGCTTGTGGGAGCGAAGAATCGCTTCATCGAGCGGATTCTGAAGTCCGGACTGAAGCGCGGCATTCACCGATGCCATCTCCAGAACGTCGGGCGATGCCGCGCCGTTCCCATCGAACGAGCCGTTCACTTCGACCGTTCCCGCCGTGAGCGTGCCCGTCTTGTCCGTGCAGAGCACGTCCATGCAGCCGAGGTTTTCGATGGCGTTGAGATGGCGAACGAGGACACCGCGCTTCGCCATCGTTGTCGCG
>DATIZY010000023.1:0-6872 GCA_035516895.1 Thermoanaerobaculia bacterium
CGAGGACCGTGTTCGCGAAGGGGGAACCGTGGCTCCGAGCTATTCCGATTTCTCGCAGATCACCGAGCTCATGGACATCAAGCGGCTCTACGAAGAGCAGGAGTCGCAGTGGCGCCAGCGCATGTCCGACAAGGACGAGGAGCTGGAGAATCTCAAGCGCGACATGGAATTCCAGGCGACCCAGTTCGCGCAGCGGCAGAGCGAGGGCTCCGAAAAGGACGAGGAGATCGCGCGCGTCAAGGCGGAAATGGACAAGCTCCGCGCCGATGCGCAGGCGAAAATCGCGCAGCTCCAGGAACGCATCAAGGAGCTCAATCAGAAATTGATCGCCGCGCGCGCGGCCAGCACGCCCCCGCCGGCTCCCGGACGCTAAACCATGTTGTCGGTTGTCTGTTCTCTGTTGTCTGACAACCGACAACAGACAACAGACAACACATGCCGACAAAGCCTTCGAAACGACTCGAGACGTTTCCAAACCCCAGTCCCGAACGCGATTACGAGATCAACTTCGAGGCGCCCGAGTTCACGTGCGTCTGTCCGATGACCGGGCAGCCCGATTTCGCGACGATCCGCATCCGCTACGTCCCCGACAGGAAATGCGTCGAGCTGAAATCCCTCAAGCTCTACCTCTGGTCGTATCGCGACGAAGGCGCGTTTCACGAGGCGGTGACCAATCGCATCGCCGACGATCTCATTCGCGCGCTCGCCCCGCGCTTCATCGAAGTCGAAGGCGATTTCTACGTTCGCGGCGGCATCAAGACCAGGGTTCGCGTCGAGCACCGGAAACCGGCGGGCGGGGGGCGGCGAGCTGCGCGAGGGTAGCTCGCGGCGGATTTCGTGACTCTCGTCTCGCGTCGTCGCTAAACTCTCGTCCGTGCGCAAGCCGCTTCTCTTCATTCCCGGTTTCCCTGCCAGCGAGCTCCGCGACCGCACGAGCGGCGCGACGATTTTTCCTCCGTCGCTCTCGACGCTCGCCAGCGCGTCGAAAAAAGCGGCGCTGATCGAGCGCCTGATCACGATTCCCGGCGACCTCGTCGCGGGCCCTCCGATTCGCGACGTCCTCGGAATCGCCAAACAGGCGCAATCGCTCTACGACATCCTCGACGACTTCGGCTACGACACGTCCGGCTCGAGCGACGACTTCGCGGCGATCGGATGGGACTGGCGTCTCGGTATCGACGACGCGACGGTGATGAGCGCGATCGCCGCACAGATCGATCGCCTCGGCGAAGGCATCGTGGCGATCATCCACTCGACCGGCGGACTCGTGTTCCGCGCCTTCGTCGAGCAGCGCCCCGATCTCGTCAACCGATTCGAGCAGGTGATGGCATTCGGTGTTCCCTGGCGCGGCACGTTGGAGGCCCTGCACGCGATCACGGTCGGCGAATCGGCAGGGTTTCTTTTCGCGAAGCTCACCGCGGCGGAAGGGCGCGAGATCGTCAGCCGCTGTCAGGCCGCGTACGACCTGCTCCCCGAAAACGCGCGCTTCGCCGAAGAGTTCGATTTGCTGCCGGTGACAAACGTTTGCGGATGGGGCGCCGACACGTGGACCTCCGCGGCGTGGACGCACGACAAAGACGCGGGCGACGGGACCGCGCCGGTGTGGTCGTCGTCGTACATCCGCGGTGCGAACGTGCGCACGTTCTATCTGCCGATCGGCGCGTACGCGGAGGCGAACATCCCCAATCCGCATCCGAGGATCTGGGATTCGCCACCGGTGCGGGAGTTGTTCGATGAAGTGCTCAACGATGCGCCGCACGCGCCGTTTCTCGCGGCTGCCGCTGATGGCGACAACTACATCGACTACGACGCCGACGTCGATGTGCGCCTCTCGGCCGATGTTCCCGATTGCAAAGTGACCGTGGACGTCGACGGATCAGTCGTTCCACTGAACTCCGACGGACGCGGCGCGTTCATTCTCAAACGTGATGGCATCGAGCACAACGTCGGCAGCGACATCTATCGCTTCTCGGTGCGCTTCGCATGGGACGGCGGAACGGGGACGCGTCCGGTGATCATCAAATCGCCGTGACCCATTCGTCGCTGTCGCTCCTCAGGGCAGGCCCTTGGGTCGTCTGGATCGCCGGCGCGATGCTGCTGTGGGTCCCCGGCGCCGCGCTCGCGCGCTTCTTTCATCGTGAGCCGGATGCGTTCGTGCAGCTGGCGATGGAGCTGGCGATCGGGATCGCGTTCTGGCCTCTGCTGTTTCTGTGGACGTTCGGCTGGACGACGCTCGGCGTGCGCATCGTGTTCGCGCTGCTGGTGATTGCGGCCATTCACCGATTGCCCAAAACCTCGCCACGATTCGCGCTGACGTTCCTCGGTCTGTTCGCGGCGGTGATCGTCTCACGCGCGCTGCAGGCGCGCGGTCTCGTGTTCCCTGCGTGGGTCGATTCCGTTCATCACGCGATGGTCGTCCGTCTTCTCCTTGCGAACGGCCGCGTTCCGGCGACGCTCGACCCGTTCATTCCACGCGCGCCGTTTTTCTACCACTGGGGTTATCACGCGCTCGTCGCGTTCGTTTCGTGGCTCACCGGCCTAACTGATCCTTCGCAGCTGCCGCGGGTGATGATCGCGTTCGGGCAGCTGCTGAACGCGCTCACGTTCGTGATGACCTATGCCGCGGGACGGGTGCTCTTCCGCAGTCGCAATGCCGGCCTCGCCGCGGCGACGATCGCGACGCTCGTTTCGGTGATGCCGGCGTTTTACGTTTCGTGGGGGCGCTACACCCAGCTCACGGGGCTCTTGCTGCTGCCGCCGCTCCTGATCGCGATCTGGCGTGCGCGCGATGTCGCGCTGATCGCACTCCTCGCCGCGGGATTGTTTCTCGTCCATGTGCGCGTCGCGATCTTCGCTGCGATCCTCGCGCTGATCATTTTTGCGGTCCGCCGCGAGATGAAGCCGCTCCTCGCGGCGTTGATCGCAACCGTGCTGACGTCGCCGTGGCTGCTGCGTCTGATCGCCACCGCGCGCGTTCCCGCGAACCGCATCGTCTCCGAATCGTCGCTCATGATCTCCCTCTTTCTGCCGGTGTCGCTCGCGGCGGGGTGGCTCCTCGTGCGGCTGGTGCCGCCGCGCGCGGTCGCCGCGGTGCTCGCGGTCGTTGCGATCTACGGCGTGATCTCGATGCGCAGGATCGTGAATCCGGCGACGGTTCTGGCCGATGCCGACGATGTCGTGGCGATGGAGTGGATTCGCGATCACACGCCGCGCGACGCGCGTTTTCTCATCAACTCGATGGAGTGGATCGACGGCTCGTACATCGGATCGGACGGCGGCTACTGGATCCCGATCGCCGCCGATCGCGCGACCCTCGTGCCGCCGGCGCTCTACGCCTGGACGCTTCCGCCGGCGGAAGTGGCACGGATCAATCGCGCGATCGAGCTGTGGAACGGATTCGTGCTGCCGGATTTTCCGGCGACGTTCATCTACACCAATCGCGGACGCGACGGCGGACGCTGGCAGACGATCGCGCGGATCCCGTCGGCGCGGCTCGTCTACGCGCGCGGCAACGTGGAGATCTTTGCTATAGCGACGGCTCGCGCGCGGTGAGCTGACGAAACGCTTCGATGTATTTGTCGCGCGTCTTCGCCACGACGTCCGGCGGCAGCTCCGGCGGAGTCGATTGCTTGTCCCAGCCGGTCGATTCGAGCCAGTCGCGCACGAACTGCTTGTCGAACGACGGCGGATTGTTTCCAACCGCGTATTTGTCCGCAGGCCAGAAGCGCGAAGAGTCCGGCGTCAGCGCCTCGTCGATCCAGATCACGCGGCCTTCGTACAGGCCGAACTCGAATTTCGTGTCGGCGATGATGATGCCGCGCGATCGCGCGTAATCCGCGGCGCGGCTGTAGATCGCCAGCGTCACATCGCGAAGCTGCGGCGCGAGGTCGCTGCCGATGATCTCCGCCATCCGCTCGTAGGAGATGTTCTGATCGTGTCCCGTTTCTTCTTTCGTCGACGGCGTGAAGATCGGCTGGTGCAGCTTGCTCGCGTTCTTCAGACCTTGCGGCAGGCGGATCCCGCAGACGGTGCCGGAGCCCTGGTACTCCTTCCAGCCCGAGCCGACGAGATATCCGCGCGCGACGCATTCGATCGGAATCACCGCGCATTTGCGCACGATGATGCTTCGTCCGCGCAGCTCCTCGTGCGCGCGCACTTCGGACGGAAAGCGGTCGAAGCGCGTCTCGAGCACGTGGTTCTCGACATCTTCGAAGTGGTCGAACCAGAAATTCGAGATCTGATTCAGGATCTTGCCCTTGTCCGGGATGCCCGGCGAAAGGACGACATCGAACGCGGAGATGCGATCGGTGGCGACGAACAGAAATTGATCGCCGAGGTCGTAGACATCGCGGACTTTGCCGCGGCGGACGAGCGGAAGGGGGAGGCTGGTCTCGAGGAGCGCGCCATTCATGGGCGCGCATTGTAGTGCGGAGCGCGGCGCGCGCCGTTGCAGGGCACGACTGCGTCGCGCCGCGGCACGGAGCAGCCGTGCGCTGCGACTACTTGGTTTGCAGCTGTCCTTCGCCCAGTCGCTCGGCGTGTGCGCGCACGCTCCGCGCGAATGAGACGTCGACCTTCGCGGCCTTCCGGAAGAGCACGTCCGGCGTGGCGAGGAGCGTCGGCGACTGATATTGCGGATCGCCGGAGCCATTGTCGACCACGGAGACGTACGGGAAGACGACCGCCTGCTTCGTGCTGTCATCGACGAAGAACTCGAGCGAGCCGCGGTCGACCTGCACCGGCAACGCGTCCTGAAAATGTCCGAGCGGCGGCAGGGTGAACGGAATGTTCTGCTGAATGGTGTTGCCGTTCATGTCGTAGACGTTGATGCGCATCTTCACGCTCGTGCGGCCGAGGTTCACGGCGCCGACGTTGGTGCGGAAGGCGATGTTGTTGCGGATGCCGTGCGCGATGGCGCTGATGCCGTCGGTCGCGAAATCCTGAAGGCCCGCCCACACGCCCGGCACTGTCTGGCCGAACGTTCCCGTCCGCGCGTTGTTGTACGTATCCGTGACCACGAGAAACGCCCGCGCGATGACGCTGTCGGCGACACTCGGATTGTCCTCGGGAAACGTCGCGACGAGCAGCGCACCCTGGCCGCTCATGTTGAACAGATCGCTCAGGATGTTGTCGGAGAACGCGACCGAGTTCGCCGGAACGGTGATCAGCTTTTCGACCAGGTCCGAGTTGCCGCTGCCCGGCGTCGGCACGAACGTGACGCTGACCCTCAGCGGATATGCCTGCGGATTGAAGACGCTGAACTGCGTCGCCCACGTCGTGTTGAACGCGCCGGGGGTGTTGCCGGCGGCGGGAATCACGTACGTATCGTTGACCTGGGCGGCAGCGGAAACGGCCAGGAGGAGGATCGGGGCCACGATCGTCAGACGTTTCATGCGCAGCTCAACAGCAGCGCGTGTGCCACGACATCGATCACGAGGCACAGAGGGCACGGAGAATTTCAGCGCCTCGATGTCTCTGTGATGAAACAAACTGACATCAGCGGATGACACGATGGACCCGAGTGCCGGCCGCGGGTCCGTTAGCAGCAATCTATCCGATCGCCAGCCCCGCGGCGAGTCCGGCTGCGATGCGAAGTTTCACCGCTTGCCGATCGGAACGTAGTCGCGCCGCTCCGGACCGACGAAGATCTGCCGCGGGCGCGCGATCTTCTGATCGGGATCCGTGAGCATCTCCTCCCACTGCGACAGCCAGCCGGACACGCGCGGAATCGCGAAGAGCACCGGGAACATGTCCATCGGGAACTTCATCGCCTGGTAAATCAGCCCCGAGTAGAAATCGACGTTCGGGTAGAGCTTGCGTTTGACGAAATAGTCATCCTCGAGCGCGATCCGTTCGAGCTCGAGCGCGATGTCGAGCAGCGGGTTCTTGCCGGTGACCTCGAACACTTCGTACGCGACCTTCTTGATGATCTTCGCGCGCGGATCGTAGTTCTTGTAGACGCGGTGGCCGAAGCCCATCAGGCGCACGCCTTCGCCGCTTTTCACGCGGTCGATGAACGCCGGAACGTTCTTCACCGATCCGATTTCGGTGAGCATGTGGATGACTTCCTCGTTCGCTCCGCCGTGCAGCGGACCGTAGAGCGCGGCCGCGGCGGCGGCGACGGCGGAGTAGGGATCGACATGCGAGCTGCCGACCGCGCGCATCGCGTTGGTCGAGCAGTTCTGCTCGTGGTCCGCGTGGAGGATGAAGAGCACGTCGAGCGCGCGCTCGAGCGCCGCATTCGGTTTGTACTTCGTCTCGGTCGTCTTGAACATCATGTTCAGGAAGTTGCCGGGATACGAGAGGTCGTTGTCGGGATACGCGTACGGCTGGCCCATCATGTGGCGATAGCCGAACGCGGCGATGGTGATCATCTTCGCCACGATGCGCACGATCTGGCGCCGCCGCACTTCGGCATCGGCGATGTTTTTCGCCTCGGGATAAAAGGTTCCGAGGGCGGCGACGGTCGAGATGAGCTTGCCCATCGGATGCGCGTTGTAGCGGAACGCATCGAGAAGGCTCTTCAGATTCTCGTTGATGAAGGTGTGATAGGTGACGTCGTGGCTCCAGTGTGCGAGCTCGTCCTTCGACGGGAGTTTGCCGTGCAGCAGCAGATACGCCGTTTCGACGTACGTGCTGTTCTCGGCGAGCTGTTCGATTGGATATCCACGATATTCGAGGATGCCTTTGTCGCCGTCGATGTAGGTGATCGCGCTGCGGCACGCGGCGGTGTTCATGAACGCCGGGTCGTAGGTCATCAGCCCGAAATCGTCCGCGCCGCTCTTGATCTGGCGCAGGTCGGTCGCGCGGATCGTTCCGTCGGTGATCGCGACTTCGTACTTCTTGCCGGTGCGGTTGTCGGTAATCGAGAG
>DATIZY010000024.1:0-5254 GCA_035516895.1 Thermoanaerobaculia bacterium
AGAAGACGAGTTTTTCCGGAGGACCTGACCAGAAGGCGGAGCTGAACGGCATCAGTCCTCCGCTCTCGAGATACCCGTGTTCGCGCCAGTAGGTAATGATCTGCCGCGATCGCTGCGAGAAGAAGTTCGTGTCGAGCGCCGTCGCGCGTCCACGATGAACGGTCGCGAACGTGAAGAGAAACACCCCGAAGGCGAAAACAGCGAAGAGGACGAACGCTGCCCATCCGCCGCGCGCGACGCTTTTCTGCACTCTCAGACGGACGCCATTTCGTTCCCGTACATCCACATCGGCCTCCGGGTCTGCCATCGGAACCACATCGTACCGGAAGCGCCGGCCCTCGCCGCAGCCGATGGGCGACGCTCTCCGGTGGAGTCGTCGAGGGGCGGTGAAAGGGCACGAATCAATCGAAGGACGCCGGGCGGCTCGGGCTGCCGGCGGATGAAAGCGTCGGAGCCGGTTTGGTCGAAGTCCGGTAATGGCAATGGGGAGAGGTGGGGGCCTGTGTCGGCCGCCGCTCCTCTTCTCTTCGAACAGGCGCCTCAAACCGGACGAATGTTTTGTGATCGCTTTGGCGGGGCCGACGGGGCTCGAACCCGCGACCTCCGGCGTGACAGGCCGGCGTTCTAACCAAACTGAACTACGACCCCGCAGGGTAGGAAACTCGGTAACGGCGCGTCATCCTAAGTCATTCCCGCGAAATGCGGCAACAGCGTCGCGTCTTTCAGCCGCGGCGCGGCCGCATCTTTCGGCGACAACTTCGGATTCGATATGGGCCACTCGATCGCGATCTCGGGATCGCTCCACAGAATCGATCGATCGCTCGCCGCATCGTAGAGCGACGTGCATTTGTAGACGAGGTCCGCGACGTCGCTCGTCGCGCAGAACCCGTGCGCGAATCCCGCCGGCACCCACAACATCTTCTTGTTCTCTTCGCTGAGCTCGACGCCGAACCACTTGCCGAAATGCGGCGAACCGATGCGGATGTCGACTGCAACATCGAACAGCGACCCGCGCGTGCAGCGCACCAGCTTCCCCTGTGGATTCGGCTCCTGGTAATGCAGCCCGCGGAGCACGCCGCGGACCGACCGCGAATGGTTGTCCTGCACGAACTCTGCACCGATGCCGAAGGCGCGAAATCGAGCGGAGTGATAGGTTTCCATGAAAAAACCCCTCTCGTCGGCAAGGACCTTCGGCTCGATGACCAGCACACCGGGCAGCGAGGTTTCAGTGACGTTCAAGGCGCGCGGATGATACATTCTTCCTGAGCACTCCGATGGCTGGCTCGCAACTGCTGTTCGCCTCGAGGTCGGTACCGCGTCCCGCGACGGAACCGCTGCGCGTGACGATCGCCGGCGAGAACCCGCTGCGCCGCGCCGCGCTCGTGATGCGCCTCGCCGTCTTTGGCGATCTCGCGCTCAACGAAGTCGCGTACGTCGACGACATCCGCAACACCGATGTCGTCGTGGCCGACACGATCGACGCGTCGCGCTCGTCGGCCCCCGTGCTCTACCTCGTCAAGGACGGCAGCGAAGCATCGCAGGCGGTCGCTCGCGGCGCGCGCGGGGTCATGCTGCGATCGGCTCCTCCCCGCCGTCTGCACAGCGGCATCCGCGCGGTCGCCGACGGATTCGTGATCGTCGACGACGAAGTCGCCGAAGCCGTTCTGCCGCGCGCGCGTGCTCGCGTCGACCTCATCGAGCCGCTCACGCCGCGCGAGCAGCAGGTCGCGCAGCTCCTCGCCGGCGGCCTGACGAACAAGGAGATCGCGCAGCGGCTGGCGATCACCGAGCACACCGTGAAGTTTCATCTGAACGGCATCCTCCGCAAGCTCGGCGTTTCGACGCGGACCGAGGCGGTCGTACAGGCGGCGCGGCTGGGCCTTCTCGTTTTGTAATGACGGCTCTCGGCAACACGCCGCTCGAACGCCGCCCGGAGTGGCGGCCGACCGGCGTCATCTTCTTCGGCCTGATCGCGGCCCTGGTTCTCTACGGCGCGTTCCGCATCGTCTGGCCCTTCGTCACTCCCATCCTGCTCGGCGCGATGGTGGTGACGCTGACGCATTCGCTCTACTCCCGATTGCGCGACCGTCTTCGCGGACACTCGTGGCTCTCGGCGATCATCATGCTTCTCGGCATCACGTTTCTGCTCGCGATTCCGCTGTTCCTGGTCGCGATCGCGCTCGTGCACGAAGCGAACTCGCTCATCGAGAGCCTGCAATCCGGCGAGGCGCGGCAGTTCCTCGCGCGACTCGACCTGTCGACGCGGCTCGCGTTCCTGAATCGATGGATTCCGGGCTTCGATCCGGCGACGCTCAGCCCGCAGCGGTTGCTGCTGCCGATCATCGAGGAGATCCCCGGCTGGGTCGCGCGCAACGGCCGGACGGTCGTCGGCGGCATCGCCGGCCTGCTCATCGGATTTTTTCTGATGCTGCTGGCCACGTATTTCTTCTACGTCGAAGGCGACGCGATCATGCACGAGCTCGCGATGCTCTCGCCGCTGCCGCAGCGCTACGACCGCGAGTTCGGCATGCAGTTCAAGAACGTGATCGATGCGACGTTTCGCGGCTACGTGGTGACGGGCCTCGCGTCCGGCGTGACGATGACGCTCGGCCTGGTGATCGCACACGTTCCGGCCGCGTTGTTCTGGGGCGCATTCGGAACGATTCTCTCGCTCCTGCCGCTCGTCGGTCCGCCCGTGGTGTGGATTCCGGCCGCGCTCTACCTTTACTTTCAGGTCTCGATCGGACAAGCGTCGACCTGGCAGCCGGTCGTGCTCACGATCTGGGGGCTCGCGGTGATTCCGATCGTCGAGCACGTCGTGCGCCCATGGTCGATGCGCGGCAAGTCGGAGCTGCCAGCGATCCCGCTGCTGTTCGCCGTGTTCGGCGGAATGGAGGCCTTCGGCTTCATCGGCCTCGTCATCGGCCCGCTCGTGTTCTCGCTGCTGATGTCGATCGTCGACATCTACAAAAGGTCCTTCCAACTCGGGTCTCAGGCGCCGGGTGTCGGGCATCAGCGCGTCCCGGATCGTTCTGAGGCCGAGGCCTGAAGTCGAAATCTACCAGCGAGCGGCGAGCAGCGAGCCGCGCGATCCATTCCGCTGCCTGTTTCCCGCTCGCCGCCCGCCGCTCGCCTCCTCGATGTGTGGGTAGACATTGCCGAAATTTCGTTGTTGCGAACGTCATCGATTGCCATGGCGATTCTTCAATGCAGTCCCGCCCGCCGCTCGCCGCTCGCCGCCAATCCCGCCCGCCGCTCGCCTTCAATGCCACCGACGTTCCAGCGGCTCTCTACACCCTGTGGAATGCGACTCGGCCTACCGGAATTAACCTAACCACCGTCTCATTCGTCAAAAACGCATGCGCCGAGCGCCCTTCGTTCTGCTGCTGATCGCCGCCGGATGCTTTTCCGGTTACTCGCCCGACGCTTCCTCGCCCAAAGAGTGGCGCGTCCGCCGCGGGCGTCTGGTGCGGGAGATCACGCTGACGGGCGAGGTCGAGGCGGCGCGCGGCGTCATGATCGCCGTCCCGCCGCTGCCGTCCTGGCAGACCTCCATCAAATGGATCGCGGAGGATGGGACGCGGGTCCGTGCGGGCGATCGCGTCGTCGAGCTCGATAACTCGCAGTTCACCAGCGGCCTCGATGCGAAGCAGCAGGCGGTCGCGCAAGCCGACCAGGAGCTGCAGCAGAAGGACGCCGAAGCGCAGGCGGATCTGCTTCAGAAAAAGCTCGACGTCGACAGCAAGCAGGCCGACTACGAGAAGACGAAGCTCGACGCGGCGATCCCGAAGGACATCGTCGCCGCACGCGACTACGAAGACCGGCAAATCAAATTTCAGCGCGCGGCGGTGGAGCTGAAGAAAGCGGAGGACGTCCTTCGCAGCCAGATCGCCGCCGACAAAGCCGACCGCGCGAACCTGCTGTTGAATCTGGAAAAGTCAAAGCGCGATCTCGCCACGGCGCAGGATGCGATCAGCGCGCTGACGCTGCGCGCGCCGCGCGACGGGATCGTCGTCCTGAAAGACCATCCGTGGGAAGGCCGCAAGCTGAAGGAAGGCGATCCCGTGTTCGTCGGATGGGGGCTCGCTCTGCTGCCCGAACTGTCGTCGCTCCGCATCACCGCCGCTCTCGCTGACGTCGACGACGGAAAGATCGCAGACGGAATGCCGGCGACGGTCATCCTCGACGCCTATCCATCGATGACCTACAGCGGCCGCATCGACTCGATCTCCGCGGTCGCGCAGGAGAACACGACGAATCGCCAGTCGCTGCGCCGCTCGTTTCGTGTTGCGGTCAAGCTCGACCGGCTCGATCCCGCGCGCATGCGGCCGGGCCTTTCCGCACGCGTGATCGTCCGCCGCGACGCGGTCGACGACGCGCTTCTCGTTCCGCGAGCCGCGCTCGAATCGCTCGCGAAGAAGAAAGACGTTCGCATCGGCGAGTGCAACGACCTCGATTGCGTCGTCCTCGCCGGATTGAAAGAAGGAGAGCGGCTGTGAAACGGAAGATCGCGATTCCGCTCGCCGTCGTCGCCTTTTTCCTCGCCGCGGGATGGACGCGCAATCAGCTCGCGGCCGACCGCCAGGGCGAGTGGAGCCGCGTCACGCACGGCGATCTCGTGACCGGCGTCGACGTCAGCGGCACGCTCGCCGCCGTCGACTCGGGAAGCTTCGGGCCGCCGCAGCTCAACGACGTCTGGGATTTCAAGATCGCGATGATGGCGCCCGAAGGCACCGACATCAAAGCCGGCCAGCCGGTCCTCGGTTTCGACACGACCGATCTGCAGAAGCGGCTCGAGGAGAAGACCGCGGAGGCCGAGCAGGCGCGGAAGGAAATCGAGAAGCAGAAAGCCGATCTGGCGCTGAAGCTCGAAGACGAAAAGCTGAACCTGGCCGAGGCGGAGGCGTCGCGGCGGAAGAGCGATTTGAAGCTCGACGCGCCGTCCGATCTCGTCTCGGTCAAAGAGCGCAAGCAGGTCGAGCTCGACGACGCGCTGGCGAAAGAGCAGGTGGAGGCGACGCGCAGCCGCATCACCTCGCTCGACCGCGCCGCGCGGGCGCAGATCGCGCTGCTCGAAAGCAAATTGAAGCGCGCGTCGACGATCGTCGCCGACACGCAAACGGCGATCCGGCAGATGACGATCCTCGCGCCGCGCAACGGCACGGTCGTGTACGTGACGAACTGGCGCGGGGACAAGAAAAAAGTCGGCGATGAATGCTGGCGCATGGAGCGCGTCATCGAGATCCCCGATCTC
>DATIZY010000025.1:0-17040 GCA_035516895.1 Thermoanaerobaculia bacterium
GACTGTTCGGAAAGCTCGACGGGTCGACTCCAAATCTGCCTCCCGCGGGCACGTTGACTTCTGAATATGCACCTCGGTTTGACGCGGTCTCAGCGTTTCTTCCCATCGTCATCGTGAACACAGCCACGCGATTCGAGACGAGATAATTCGTCGCACGTCCCATCAAACCGAACTGTGCGGCGAACGCGCCACCGCTGATCCCTTTGAAGCCTACAATTCCATTCTTCCCGACTTGCAAATACTTCGCTGCCTCCGCCGCGTGGCTACCAAACGTTGCTGTGTAGGCGTTGAACTGCGCCTTGCACTGATCACTGCCCGAGTCTTTGACGCATCCGCTGAGTTGGAGCACGCGCCCGTCCGGGTCGACCCGGTTGATTGGATTGTTGCCGACGTATGCATAACGGTTCCAAAGTTGCGGAGATCTCATCGCCGCCTTGGGAATGATCGGATCGACCGATAAGAAGCGCCCCCAATTCGGATCGTAGTACCGAGCATGCATGTAGTCGAGATAGTCCGTGTTATCGACATTCAGGTTGCCGAGGAAGTCTCGCCATTGCCCGGTGAACCTCATGGAGTCGATGTGCGGATCGCCCCAGTTCAACTGCTCCTGGTACGTGCGCGTCATCGTGGTTCCGAACGGGTAGTAGTCGTTCTCGCTCAGGCTGCGGTGATTTCCGTCCGTCACGACGCGGACGCTGCCGAGGTGGTCCAGATGATAGTGCCGCGGGCCGCCGTAGATTTCGCTGCTGCCATATTGCCACTCTTGTGTCTCGCCGCCGAGGAGAATGCCGTCGCCGTAAAACTCGTCTTCCTCCCAGATCCAGTCCTGAAGCATGTCCGACTTAAATTCGCGAATGATTCGCCCATCAAAATCGCGGAACGTCCATCGCGAAAGCGTATCGCCGACGACCATCATCCCACCGCTGGGTGGACCTTGGCTGCCCGGATGGGTGCCGCGAACAGAATCGCGTGCTCGGACACGTGCACGTGCATTGCCCGGAGTGCGCGCGCAAGCCGGCGAAGGGCACTTGCTGCACTCCGGACATCACCACAGAGACACAGAGGTAACCGCCTGTCCTCATTGCCCCGGCGGTGAAATCATTCCTCGAGCAGCGCCGCGTTCGCGAAGTTGCCGACGACCGCCGGCTTGATCTTCCAGATCTCGCGCGCGTACTCGCTGATCGTTCGGTCGGACGAGAATCTTCCCATGCGCGCGATGTTGATCAGCGCCTTGCGGTTCCACAGCGCGCGATCGCGATATTCGACGTCGACCTGCTGCTGCTTGGCGATGTACGGAGTGAGATCGGCGAGATGCACGTACGGATCGTGCGCGCTCAGAAGGTTCGCGACGATCGGCCGGAAGATGTCTTTGTCGCCGCGGGAGAAATGTCCGGTGGCAATCGAGTCGACGACGCGATTCGATTCCGGACGGTAGCCGGCGGCGAGCAGACTCACGACCTCGTCGGCGGTAAGTCCGAAGATGAAGATGTTCTCCGCGCCCACTTCGTCGCGGATCTCGATGTTCGCTCCGTCCAGCGTACCGATCGTCAGCGCGCCGCTGAGGGCCATCTTCATGTTGCCCGTGCCCGACGCTTCCTTGCCCGCGGTCGAGATCTGCTCCGACAGCTCGGCGGCGGGAATGATCGCCTCCGCGAGACTGACGCGATAGTCGGGAAGAAAGACGACGCGCAGCCAGTCGCGCGTGCGCGGATCGGAATTCACGACGTCCGCGACCGAGTGAATCAGCTTGATGATCAGCTTCGCCTGGAAGTATCCCGGCGCCGCTTTGCCGGCAAAGAAAAACGTCCGCGGCGCGAGAGGCGTCGAGCCGTCCTCGACGATCTCCCAGTAGCGATGCACGACGTGAAGGATGTTCAGCAGCTGCCGCTTGTACTCGTGCATGCGCTTGACCTGCACGTCGAACATCGACTCCGGATCGACCGCGATGCCGGTGAGCTCTTTCGTGAGCTTCGCCAGCGCCAGCTTGTTGCGGCGCTTGACCGCCTCGAGCCGGTCGAGCAGCGAGCCGTCATCGGCGAAGAGCTCGAGGCGCCGCAGCTCCGTGAGATCGCGGATCCAGCCGTCGCCGATCGACTTCGTGATCAGCGCGGCGAGCGGACGATTCGCGTGCGCGAGCCAGCGCCGCGGCGTCACGCCGTTCGTCTTGTTGTTGAAACGTTCGGGCCACATGCGGTTGAAATCGGGCGCGAGCGTTTTTTTGACGAGCTCCGTGTGCAGCGCGGCCACGCCGTTGACCGAATGCGAGCCGGCCATCGCCAGATTCGCCATGCGCACCTGACGCCGGTCGCCTTCTTCGAAGAGCGAGACCCGCTGCATCATGCCGCTCTCGCCCGGAAAGCGCCGCTCCACCTCGGCGATCAGACGCCGATTGATCTCCTGAATGATCTGCAGGTGGCGCGGCAGCATGCGCTCGAGCATGTCGACCGGCCAGCGCTCGAGCGCTTCGGGCAGCAGTGTGTGGTTCGTGTACGCGCACGTTTCGACGGTGATGGCCCACGCGTGCTCCCACGGCAGCATGTTGTCGTCGATCAGCGTTCGCATCAGCTCCGCGATCGTCAGCGCCGGATGCGTGTCGTTGAGATGAATCGCCACTTTCGACGGGAACTCGTCGAACGAATCGTGCCGCTCCCGATAGCGCTTCACGATGTCGCGCACGGCACACGCGACGAGGAAGTACTCCTGCAACAGACGGAGCTCGCGCCCCGACGCGACCATGTCCGACGGATAGAGGATCTTCGAGATCGCCTCGGTGTTGATCTTGTGCTGCACCGCGGCGATGTAGTCGCCCGCGTTGAAGATGCCGATGTCGAATTCGTCCGACGACCGCGCGGTGAACAGCCGCAGCACGTTCACCGTTTTGCCGCCGTAGCCCACGATCGGCATGTCGTGCGGCACGCCGACGATCACCTTCGGCTCGACCCACTTCGTTCCGGAGAGGCTGCCGTAGACCGGCACGGTGAACGTCTCGTCGACGCGCTCGATGAGCCACGGCGATCCGCCGCCTTCGAGCCAGTGGTCCGGCTTCTCGTGCTGAAAGCCGTTGACGAATGTCTGGCGGAAGAGCCCGAACTCGTAGTTGATGCCGTAGCCGAAACCGGGATAGTCGAGCGTGGCGAGCGAATCGAGAAAGCACGCCGCCAAACGGCCGAGGCCGCCGTTGCCTAACGCGGCGTCGGGTTCGAGCGCTTCGAGCTCTTCGAGATCGACGCCGAGCTCGGCCATGATCGCCTTCGTATCGTCGTAGAGGCCGAGGTTCGTGAGGTTGTTGCCGAGGGCGCGGCCCATGAGGAATTCCATGGAGAGGTAGTACAGCCGCTTCGCGTCCTGCTCGACGTAACGGCGTTCGCTTTCTCGCATTGCATCGAGCGCCGGGCGGCGGACGGCGACGGAGAGCGCGAGGAGCTTCTCGCGCATGGACGCCTCGCTCCAGAGCTTGCCCCGGCCGAAGCGCAGAAACGACTCGATTCCCTCGCGGAGCTGCACGAAGCCGCGAGACACGCCCGTTTCAGATGTGGATGGAGGTGGACGCACCTTCGGACCCTTTGTACCAGAAAACAAGCGGCCGTGCTGTAATGATCCCATGCGCCGGACCGCCGCGTTGTTGTTGCTCGTCACGCTCGCGGCCTGCGCGTCCAACGCCCGCCCGCGCGCGCTCGCGATGCAGGTCTTCGAGCAGCGCGGGCGATATCGCGCGATGAGCGTCGCCGGGCAGCACGCGTTTGCCGTGCGCATCACCAACCGGTCGGAAGAGACGATCAGTGTCGACGCGATCTCGCTCAATCCTTCGACCACTTCGCTGCAGTTCAGCAACAGCGACCAGACCGTCGGGCTGCTGCTCGAGTCCGGCGAGACTCAGGACGTGTCGATGTTCGTCGACGTCCAGGGAGTCGCCGGAAGTCCCATCTCCGAGATCGATTTCGTGGACGTATCGGTCACCTGTCATTCTCCTCAGCGCGGCACGTTCACGGAGACGCAGTCATGCAGCGTTGCATCGGTGTCGCAGTAGCGGCGCTGCTGCTCCTCGGCGGCTGCGGGTCGGCCGGACCGAATCCGCACACGATGTCGGTCGATGTCATCGAGGTGGTCTCGCAGTCCCAGCGTCCGGCCGATCTGGGCCCGCGGTTCTTTCAGATCCGCATCGCGAACAAATCGCAGCAGACGCTCATGATCCACGCGATCCGGGTCGAGGCGGGGACGAGCGACTACGAGATCGATGCGCCGCCGGAGCAGGTGGAAACGGCGATCGCTTCCGGCGATGCACAGGACTTTCCGATCGCCGTCACTGTGGGAAGGGCGCGCGCCGAACGCGGCTCGTTCGCAATGGACTCGCTGCGCCTGACGATCGACTGCACCGACGAGAGCGGAGCAGATTTCCTCGAATCGGGCACGTATCCGATCCGCCGCCAGGCGTCCGACTGACCCGGCTGTTTTCATGTGCGAGAGCCGGCTGAAGCCGGCCCGCACACCGGATTACGCAGCTAAAACGCCGAACTGCTCCGCGACGCCGACAATCGCCGCAATCGCGCGATCGAGATGCTCGCGCGTGTGCGCAGCGCTGATCTGGCATCGCAGCCGCGCCTGCCCCTGCGGCACGACGGGATAGCCGAAGCCGGAGACGTAGACGCCGCGATCGAGAAGCTGCTTCGACATCGAGATCGCTTTCGCCGTGTCGCCGATGATGATCGGCACGATCGGATGCACGCCTTCGCGCACGCGGACGTTCTTCGCCAATAATTGTTTACGAAAATATGTCGTGTTTTCGCGAAGGCGATCGACGAACGACGTGTCCTTCTCGAGAATGTCGAGCGCCGCCATCGATCCCATCACCACCGCGGGCGGCAGCGTATTCGAGAAAAGATACGGCCGCGATTTCTGGCGGAGGTACTCGACCAGAGTGTTCGGACCGGTCGTGAATCCGCCATGCGAGCCGCCGAGCGCCTTGCCGAGCGTCGACGTGTGCGCGTCCACTTTGCCGAACACGCCGAGCTCCTCGTGCGTGCCGCGACCGCGCCTGCCGAGGACGCCGGTGCCGTGCGAGTCGTCGACGACGAGAAACGCGCCGAACTCTTTCGCCAGCTGCACCATTTCCGGCAGCGGCGCGAGCGAGCCTTCCATCGAGAACACTCCGTCGGTCACGACGACGCGATTGCGCGCGTCCTTCGTCGCCTCGAGCGCGCGGCGAAGGTCGTTCATGTCGCGGTTCTTGAAACGCTCTTTGCGCGATTTCGCGAGACGAACGCCGTCGATGATCGACGCGTGATTGAGCTCGTCGGAGATGATCGCGTCCTGCTCCTGCGCGATCGTCTGGAACAACCCTTCGTTCGCATTCCAGCACGACCCGTAGAGAATCGTGTCCTCGGTCCCGAAGAAATCGGCGATGCGCTGTTCGAGCTGGCGGTGAATCGTCTGCGTGCCGCAGATGAATCGGACCGATGCGAGGCCGTAGCCGTAATCGCGCTCGGCTTTCTCCGCCGCTTCCTCGATCGCCGGATGGTCAGCGAGGCCGAGGTAGTTGTTCGAGGTGAGCATGATGACGTCGCCCTTCCCCTCGACTTCGACGACGGGACCCTGCGGCCCTTTCAGCGGCAGCTCGCGCTTGAGCGTGCCCGCGCTCGCCATCGCATCCAGTTCTGATTGGAGTGTCGTTAGAAGTGCCATAGTCCTGGGTTCTGAGCCCCGAGTCACACCGGCCCTCAGGACGCAGGACGCAGGACTCAGGCCTTCATTCGTTGTCGTACTTGAGGTCGCGCCGGAAGCACCGCTGATTCTCGAGATCGAACACGACGCACGAATCGATCGGCCGCGAATAGACGTGCATGCTCACCGCGCGCTCGTTCCAGTCGGTCAGATTCCTGATGCGATGGATCGTCTGTTTTTTGTCGACGGTATTGAGCGGCCCGCCGGGAGCACAGAGCTCCGTGCCGAGCTGCTTCATCTCGATGCGCGTCGCTCCGGCGAGGCAGTCCATTCCCACGACTTGCTCGTTCTCCGGACGGTTGCAGCTGATCTTGCGATAGTTCTCGACGATCAGCTTCCCTTCGAGCATCGTCATCCAGCCGAGCTGCCCGTTGTGCGTGTGCAGCGGCGTGATCGCGCCGACCGGCCAGCAGATCAGCATGCATTCGACGACGTCGTTGCGGAAGATCTTGTTGCGTGTGTGGCGATCGGGGACCCACAGCTTGTACGACTCGAGGTCGTTCGGGCGGACCTCGTACGAAACGAGGAAGTCGTACATTCTCTGCTTCGTGATCACGCCCTGCGCGAGCTCGCGCAGTCGATCGATGAACTCTCCGACGGGAACGGCCTGCGGCGCAGAAACTGTACTCATGGCCTCGTATTGTAGACTCTCGCGCCGGGGCCGGAAATTTCCCAATGGCTGAGCCGAAAAACAACCTCGCCGTCATCGGCGCGCAGTGGGGAGACGAGGGCAAAGGCAAGCTCGTCGACCTCCTGTGCGAGCCATTCGACGTCGTCGCGCGCTACCAGGGCGGTCACAACGCCGGGCACACGGTGCGCTTCGGCGACAAGCACTATTCGCTGAAGCTCGTGCCGTCCGGCATCCTCCATCCCGGCAAGCTCTGCCTCCTCGGCAACGGCATGGTGATCGATCCGGAAGCGCTCCTCGACGAAGTGCAAAGCCTTCGCGACCTCGGCGTCCAGATCGACGGCAATCTCAAGATCAGCGACTCCGCGCATGTGATCCTGCCGTACCACAAAGCGCTCGACCTCGCACGCGAAGAGGCCGCCGGCGCCGCGAAGATCGGCACGACCGGCCGCGGCATCGGCCCGGCGTACGAGACGAAAGTCAGCCGCTACGGCATCCGCGTCGCCGATCTGCTCGATCCCGATGTTCTGCGCGACAAAATCGAATTCGCCTGCGCGGAAAAGAATCCCGTGCTGCAGACCGTCTACGGCAAGGCGGCGTTCGATCCGATCAAACTCTTCGACGACTACACGCGCTACGGCGAGGTGCTCGCGAAGCGCATCACGAACGGGCCGGTGCTCATCAACGGTCTGATTCGCGAGGGCAAACGCGTGATGTTCGAAGGCGCGCAGGGAACGATGCTCGACATCGACCACGGCACGTATCCGTTCGTCACCTCCTCCAACACCGTCGTCGGCGGCATCTGCACCGGGCTCGGCGTCGCTCCGAAGCACATCGATCGTGTCATCGGAGTGGTGAAGGCGTACACGACGCGCGTCGGCGGCGGCGCGTTTCCGACGGAGCTCGAGGACGACACGGGCGAGCGCCTGCGAACGCGCGGCAACGAATACGGCACGGTGACCGGTCGTCCGCGCCGCACGGGTTGGCTCGATCTCGCGGTGCTGCGCACATCGGTGATGCTCAACGGGCTCGACTCGTTCGCGCTGACGAAGCTCGATGTCCTCGACGAGTTCGACGAGATCCCGGTCTGCACGAGCTACAACGTGCGCGGCGAGCGCTGGAAGACGTTCCCCGCCTTCGCCGTCGCTCATCACGATTACAAGCCGGAGTACAAAACGATGCGCGGCTGGAAGACGCCGACCGTCGGGATCACGGAATTCGCGAAGCTGCCGCAGGCGGCAAAGGATTACGTCCGTTTCATCGAAGACGAGACCGGCTGCCCGATCGGAATCATCTCGACCGGGCCGCGGCGGGAGGAGACGATTGTCAACACGTGAGTTCTTCGCACAGCGCTGGAGCGCCGAACATCCGATGTTCACGTCGGTGCTGCGCGCGATGCCATCGGCGACGCTCGATTACAAACCGCACGAACGCTCGAACTCCGCGGGCACGATCAGCTGGATGATGGCCGAAGAGCTGAAATCGATCTGCGATCTTCTCGACAGCGGCGAAGCGACCTGGAACCCGCGGCCGCAGCCGAAGACGACGGACGAAATCGTGGCCGCGTTCGAGGAGTCGGCGCGCGATCTCGCGAACAGGATGCAGCCCATGGACGATGCGCGCTGGAGCTCGAAAGGCGCGTTCGTCGCCGGTGGCAAAGAAGTGTTCTCCGCCACGCGCGGCGAGATGGCGTGGTGGATCCTGTTCGATCTCATTCACCACCGCGGGCAGCTGACGGCGTACCTTCGTCCAATGGGTGGAAAGGTCCCGGCGATTTACGGCCCGTCGGCGGACGATTCGGGATCGGCGTAATCGCGGCTGCGAACCTCGCGCGGCGACAGTCCGAACGTCCGCTTGAACAGCGTGCTGAAGGAGCCGAGCGACTCGAAGCCGACCGAGAGGCAGACGGCGGTCACCGGCTCATCGGTTTGGATCAGCAGCTGACGCGCGCGCTCGAGCCGCCGTCGCTGCACGAATTGCATCGGCGTGATTCCGAACGCGATCTTGAACATGCGCTGGAAGTGAAACGGCGACATCGCCGCGATCGCAGCCGCATCGGAGACGCTGACCGGCTCGGCGAAACAGCAATGCAGAAAATCGCGGGCGCGATAGAGCCGGCGGTACATCTCCTCGCGCGTCGAGGCGCGAAGTCCCGGAAACGAGATGCTCTCGCGCCGCGCGTCATCGCGAAGCTCCGTCAAGCCTTCGGCGAGATCGAAGAACGAATCTTCGATGGGCACGCCGCCGAACGAGCGAAGCGCGGCGGCGATGCGGCCGCGCATCGGGTAGAGCCGCTCGGGAATCTCGCCGGCGCGCACGAATCCGGGCTGAAAAAACGGACAGTACGTTTCGGTGTTCGCCGATGCATCGACTTCCATCGAGTAGTGCTGCCCCTCGTTGAGCACGAGGAAGACATCGGGCGTCACGAGATAGCGGCCGTCGTGCGTTTCGTACCACGCCGCTCCACGTCGCACGCTCTTAATTGATAATGTTGTACGATAATTATATACGTTATAATCGCGCGGATGTCCGTGCAACAGCGCCGAGCAGTTCGGCAGATCCGGCCACCGCGGATTCACCGCAAACTGGAATTTCATTTCTTCGAAAACAGCCGGTAGAAGAGCGCAGTCCCGAATCCCCACGCTCCGTTCACTGTTAGGCCGAGCACTGCCATCGAGCCGCTGTGCGGGATGGGCTGATGCTTGAGCGGCGCCACGACGAACGCGGCGACGAGCGTCGGCAGCACGGCGCCGAACAGAATCGAGCCGATCCAGTACGCCGCGCCGCGAACGTGCCCGAAGATCAGCACGAGAATGATTCCCCACACGCCGCCCCAGAACGAGAGCGAGATGACCGACGGCACTCCGAACGGTGGCACCGGCTGCATCGACCACGCGGCGCGCGGCGTGAAATGAGCGAGATGCAGCGCCTCGAGCGCGATCTGATGAAAGACGATTGTGCCGAGGAACCCGGCGATGAATCCGAACAGAATGCGTCGCATCCTTATCTCCTCTGATAATGCATCCGCTCGGCGAAGAGCGGCGCAACGAGGTTGTCGACGGGCGCGTAGTCGTCCGTCAGAAGGGTCCAGTGTCCTCGGCGGAAGGCGTCGTCGATGTCGCGCCGCGGAACGCTGACCGCGCTTTCCGGAAAATGAAAACCGAGGTTTCCGGCGACGACGACGAGCGTGGATTGCGCGTCGCGCGCGTAGCCGTCGCGCTCGGCGAGCACGGTGACGTTGCGATCGCCGAACACGCTTTGCACCGTGCGAAGGTACGACGGCAGGAAGTCGCCGCGAGGAACGTTGTCGATGACGTTCGACGCCATGACGCCGCCGGGCATCAGATGCTCCTTCTGCAGCTCGACGAACTCGCGTGTGGTGAGGTGATACGGAATCGAGATGTCGTTGAACGCGTCGCCGAAGATGATGTCGTAGCGCCGGCGCGAGCGCATGAGGAACCATCGCGCGTCTTCGTTGGTCGAGTGGAGCGTCGGACCGAGCCGCACGCCCATGAAGTCGATGGCGGTCCGGGTGACGCCGGGATCGATCTCGACGACGTCGACGTCCACGTTCGCCATCGTCGCGGCGATGCAGCGCGGCAGCGTGTAGCCGCCTCCGCCGAGAAAGAGCAGATGGAGCGGGCGCCCGCTCTCCGCTTTCCATTGCACCAGGTCCTGAAACGTGCGCAGATAACTGTACGCGAGAAAGCACGGGTGCAGCGGATCGTTGAGCGAGTGCACGAGCTGATCGAGGATCAGCGTCTCGAGCTTCCCCGAGCCATCGATGCGCGTGCGTTCCTCGACCCGGATCGTGTAGTAGTTCGTCTCCTTGAACTCCTTCGAATCGGCGGCGAGCGGCGAACGCAGGAAATCGACGCGCGTCGATGCGACGGCACAGCCGACGAGAACCGGGAGCAGCGCGAGCACGACGGCCCTGCGCCGCGCTCCGATGAGCGTCCCCGCCGCGCAGAGGAGCAGGACGATCGCCACGCCGAACAGAATCGCGTGGGTGCCGAGGCGCGCGATGAGAAAGAATCCGGTGGCGAAGGTGCCGAGAATCGAGCCGACGGTCGAGACCGCGTAGATGCGACCGACGACGTGTCCCGTCCGCGCGAGATCGCGCAGCGCCATCTTCACCGCGACCGGTGAGATCGTGCCGAGGATGCAGGAAGGCACGAAGAAGATGATGGCGGCGAGCGTCAGGACGCGCAGCATCAGCGAGCTCTGCGGCGCCGGAAAGCGGTCGCTGCTGACCGCGTTCGCGAGCGGCACGATCGCGAACGAAGCGGCCGAGGAGAGCACGAGCAGCAGCGGAAGCAGCGAGCGGGTGTCATAGCGGTCGGCGAGGGCCCCGCCCGCCCAGGCACCAATGCTGATGCCCGCGAGCACGACTCCGATGATGCTGGTCCAGGTATAGAGCGATACCCCGACGTAGGGAGCGAGGATCCGCCCCGCGACTAACTCAATGACCAGCAAGCAGAAGCTGGCGATGAAGACGACCGCGGCGGCCACGGCGACTTCGCGTTTCATTCGGGAAGAGTACAATGACAGGCCTTCAGATAACTGTCCAGGAGGTTTTTCGGATGAAAAAAATCCTCGCCTGTGTGGTCGCGCTTTTTCCGATCGCGCTCTTTGCGGTCAGCAGCGGCGGCGATCATCCGGTGTACATCAATGGCAAGCCATTTTCACGCGCGGTGCTGATCAACGGCACGCTCGCCGTGCCGCTCGAGGACATCTCGAAAGCGGCGGGCTCGCCGGTGTCGCTCGAGCCGGCGTTTCAGCTGCGCGGCAACACCCTCAACGCGACAATGGGGTGGGACGTCAAGAAGAACGTCAAGACCGTCGCCAAGCAATCGCAGCAGAAAGTGGACATCAGCGACATCAACATCTCGAAGACCTACGATAAATCGTCGCCGCTCATGTTCAAGGTCAATCGCCCGGGCGCGGTCACGAACAACGTTCTGATGTTCAACGGCAAAGCGTACGTGCCGCTCAGCGATCTGGCCAGGGCGTTCGGCGGCGTATGGATGCAGCCCGCCGGTCTGGCACCCGGCGCGGCGATTCAGCTCAACTTCACTTCGAATCCCAACGCGATTCTGATCGGACTATAGGAGGTCTCGATGAAAAAACTTCTCTCTCTCGCCGCCGTTCTCGTGTTGTCCACGCTGACGCTTTCCGCTGGAACGCTGTTGCAGACGCCAGCCACACAGACGCACGCCATCA
Organism: Thermoanaerobaculia bacterium; assembly: GCA_035516895.1. Lineage (GTDB taxonomy): Bacteria > Acidobacteriota > Thermoanaerobaculia > Gp7-AA8 > Gp7-AA8 > Gp7-AA10. The sequence continues at coordinate 11,570 of DATIZY010000025.1, forward strand.
CGCTGAACGGCAAACCGTTCGCGCAGGGCGTCATCCTCCAGGGCGGAATCATCGCGGTTTCGCTCGAGGATTTCGCGCGCGCCGCCGGCGCGCCGATCACACTCGAGCCGCAGTTCCAGCTGCAAGGCAATCGCCTTTACGCACGATCGATTTCCTCGGGCGGCGACTACAAGGAAGGGCAGATCAAATTCGATGCAGCCGCGGCTGCGCCGGCGATAAAGTACGGCGCGGTCCAGGCGAAGCAGAGGGTCGCCGGGCAGATCATCGCCGTCCGTCAGGGCGGACTGATCTCCGCGAACGTGATGATGGTCAACGGCAAGGCGTTCATTCCGCTGAAAGACATCGTGAACGCGTTCGGCGACGGCTCGGTCCGAGGATTCACCGGCGGGGTCAAACCGGGCGAGGCGATCAACCTCAATTCCGCTTCGAACACTCGGGGCATTCTCGTCGGTCTGTAGGAGCGCACAATGAAAAAAGTACTGACATTTCTTCTCAGCGTCACCGGATTCGTGTTCATCGCCGCGCCGATCTACATGAAGATCGAGTCGCATTCAGTGATTGCGAACGGCCGGCCGTTCGCGACGGCGCAGTTCGTCAACGGACAGTGGGCGATGCCGCTCGAAGATTTCGCGAAGCTCGGCGGAAGCAGCGTCACGCTGGAGCCGAATTTCAGGCTGCAGGGTAACGAGCTGTTCGGACTGCTGCTGCCGGCCGTGCAGAAGGTGCAGAAGGAGAAAATCAAGATCGAGGCGTCGGCGATGCCCGATACGTTTACCAGCAATCTCAAAGTCTCTCCTGCCGAGCAGAAGGCGTTCGGTGGCGGACTCTTTCACGTTCGCAAGGCGGGCCTGATCTCCCGAGGGATCTTCATGGCCGACGGAAAAGCGTGGATCCCGATGAAGGATGTCGCGTCGGCGCTTGGCGGAACGTTCACGGTGCCCGCCGGAAACCTGCAGCCCGGACAGTCGCTGAGCATCAATTTCACCCTCAATGGCAACGGTGCGCTGGCGTTCAATCAATAGGAACTCGAAATGCGGAAACCCGGACTCTTTGCGGCGTCGCTTGTGGCGATTGCCATTCCACTCTTTGCACAGCCCGTCAAAACAACTCGAGTCACGCTGAATGGAAGACCGTTCGCGAGCGCCGAGTTTCTCAGCGGGCAGTGGGCCGTGCCGCTTCAGGATTTCGCGCGGGCGGCCGGCGGCACGGTCACGCTGGAGCCGAATTTCCAGCTGCGCGGCACGAATCTCTACGGCGTATCCCCCGCGGAGCCACTCGACGCGAAAGTGAAAATCAAGTTCACGACGACCGTGAAGGACAAGGTCGACACATTCGCGCAGTCAAAAGACAAATGGCAGCCGGGATCGATCTTTCACGTCCAGAATTCGGGCCTGATCTCCTCGCACGTCTTCATGGTCAACGGCAGGGCATTCGTGCCGCTCGCCGATATCGCCAAAGCATTCGGCGCACCGTACAACGAAGTCGCGAACAAACCGGCCGACGACAAGCCGACCGAGTCGATCAGCCTGAATTTCGGAAAGATCCGGCTTTCGGCGCTGGCAATGAACTAGAGAAATTGACCGAACCAACGCAGCAATCGAGGTGATTCGATGATCCGATCCATTCTGCGGCCGGCGCTCTGCGCGGCCACCGTCCTTCTGCTCATGGCGCCGACCGCGGTCGAGCGCTCGCATCCGCTCTTCATCAACGGTCACTCGTTTGGAAACGCCGTGGAGATCAACGGCGTGCTCGCGATCTCTGTCCAGGATCTCGCGCAGTCGATCGGCGGCACGACGAATCTTCAGGAGGCAGGGATTCGAATTCAGAGCAACACGCTGAATTTCATGCCCGCGGTTCAGACGACCGCGCGCGATGCAGCCTCCGGTCTGCCGACCGGCAAACGGATGCACAAGCCGTTCGTGATCACAAAGGAGCTCGATAAAGCGACGCCGCTGCTGTCCTCCAACGGCAGGCAGTTCGTCGCCGTTTCCGACGTCGCGAAGATGTTCGGGGGAACGCTCGGCGTGCAAGGCAATCTCGCATCGGGTGCGCCGGTCAATTTGAACTTCGCCCCGAGTCCAATGGCAGCGCTGAGAGCGAATTAGAGAACGCGCTTGAAGTAGTCGATCGTCCGTTTGAGGCCGACTTCGAGCGGCACCTTCGGCTCCCAGCCGAGGAGCGTCTTCGCTTTCGTGATGTCGGGGCGCCGAATCTTCGGATCGTCCTCGGGCAGTGGACGAAATTCGATCGGCGCCTTCGTGCCCGTGAGCCGCTTGATCTCCTGCGCGAACTGCAGCACGGTCATCTCGTTCGGATTGCCGATGTTCACCGGCAGCGTCTCGTTCGACATCAGCAGCCGGTAGATGCCCTCGACGAGATCGGAGACATAGCAGAACGATCGCGTCTGCGAGCCGTCGCCGAAGACCGTCAGCGGCTCGTCGCGCAGCGCCTGCGAGATGAACGCCGGCACGACGCGGCCGTCCCTGACGCGCATCCGCTCGCCGTACGTGTTGAAGATGCGGACGATGCGCGTCTCGACCCGATGAAACCTGTGATACGCCATCGTCATCGCCTCGGCAAAGCGCTTGGCCTCGTCGTAGACGCCGCGCGGACCGACGGGATTGACGTTGCCCCAGTAATCCTCTTTCTGCGGATGCACGAGCGGATCGCCGTAGACCTCCGAAGTCGACGCGAGGAGGTAGCGCGCGTGGCGGTCCTTCGCCACGCCGAGGGTCTTGTGCGTACCGAGCGAGCCGACCTTCAGCGTTTGAATCGGCTTTTCGAGATAGTCGATCGGACTCGCGGGCGACGCGAAGTGCAGCACGTAATCGAGTGCGCCGTCGACGTGAATGAAGTTCGTGACGTCGTATTTGACGAACGTGAATCCGTCACGGCCGATGAGATGCTCCACGTTCTTCGGCGTGCCGGTGATGAAGTTGTCCATGCAGACGACTTCATGGCCGCGCTCGAGGAAAAGCTCGCAGAGGTGGCTTCCGAGAAATCCCGCCCCGCCGGTGATGAGTGCGCGCCCCATCAGGCGCGCTCCCTCCGTCCGACGGAAACGTACGTGAATCCTTCGCTCTTCATGCGCGCCGGATCGTAGACGTTGCGCAGATCGATGATCACGGGCTGCTTCACGACGCTCCTGATCCGCTCGAGCTTCAGCGCGCGGAACTCGTTCCACTCGGTTGCGATCACGAGCGCGTCGGCGCCTTCGGCGGTCTGATATGCGTCGTGGCAGAAAGCGACGTTCGAAAAAATCCTGCGCGCGTTCTCCATCGCCTGCGGATCGTACGCGCGGACCGACGCGCCCTCTTTCTGCAATCCGGTGATGAGCGGGATCGTCGGCGAGTCGCGCATGTCGTCGGTCTCGGGTTTGAACGCCAGGCCGAGGATCGCGATCGTCTTGCCTTTGACGTCGCCGAGGGCGCGCGTCACCTTCCCGACCATTCTCTGTTTGATGTTGTCGTTGACGCGCAGCACGGCCTCGATGATCTGGAACTCGTAGCCGTAGCGGCGCGCGATGTCGGCGACGGCCAAGGTGTCCTTCGGGAAGCAGGAGCCGCCGAAGCCGGGGCCGGCCTGCAGGAACTTCGGCCCGATGCGCGAGTCGAGGCCGACGCCGCGCGCGACGTCCTGTACGTCGCCGCCGATCAGCTCGCACAACACCGCGATCTCGTTGATGAACGAGATTTTCGTCGCGAGAAAACCGTTCGACGCGTACTTGATCAGCTCCGACGATTCGACGTTGGTCACGACGAACGGGATCTCGAGCGAGTGCAGCGGCGCGTAGATCTCTTTCATCAGCGCGATCGATTCCTCATCCGACGCGCCGATCACCACGCGATCGGGTTTCATGAAGTCTTCGATCGCAGAGCCCTCGCGCAGAAATTCGGGGTTCGAAACGACCGCGCCTTTGTGCCCGTTGCCCGCTTTCGCGAGGATGCCTTCGATCATGCGGCCGGTTCCGATCGGCACCGTCGATTTCGTGATCACGAGCTTCGGCCCGTTCATGTGCTGCGCGATCGTTCGAGCCACCTCTTCGACGTACCGAAGATCGGCGGAACCGTCGGCTTTCGGCGGCGTGCCCACGGCGATGAAGATCGCGCGGCTCGAGCGGATCGCTCCGCCGAGGTCCGTGCTGAAACGGAGCCGGCCTTCACTGACGTTGCGGCTGACGATTTTGTCGAGGCCGGGTTCGTAGATCGGGATCGTGCCGTTCTTCAGCGCGGCGATTTTCTTTTCGTCGATGTCGACACAGATGACGTCGTTGCCGAAGTCGGCCAGGCCGGCGCCGGTGACGAGACCGACGTACCCCGTACCGATCACTGCAATATCCAAGTTGAAGAGCCTCCGGGAGGTTGAGTGCGCGGAAAGCGCAGGCGCATCGTAGCATGCGTGGAGCGGCGACCTTCGGCGCGCGGGCGGCGGCTAAGAGGCCGCCGCTCCACGCGTTAGGGTTGCTTCGGAGGGGGCGGACTCGTCGAGGTGACGGGCACACTGGCGCCGTCTTTTGCGATCGTCGTGGCGGCCGGCTGTGGCGGCGGCGCAGCGACCGGCGCCGGCATCTTCTGCTGCGTCTCGACGCGCTTCTCGATTCCGCGCTCCTGCCGGTTGCGGATCAGCCAGCGCAGGAGCTTCGATTCATTGATACCGATCAGGATGTCGTTGATCGATTCGTACACCGACGGATCGTTGATCATTTTGCCGACGGTGCCCTGGCCGTTGTTCAGCTTGGTCACCGCTTCATTGAGCTGGTGAACGAGCCCGGTGAATTCGCTGAGTGCCTGATCGCCCGCCTGTTTGTCGGTGAGAAGACGCGGCACGAGGCCCTGGCCATTCTGCAAGGTGTTGCTGAACGCGGCGAGATTCGCGGACGTCGTGCGGAGATTGTCGATCAGCTCGAAGATCTTCTTCTTGCCCTCGGGATCGGTCATCAGCGCTGGAAGCGCGCCGTCGTTGCTGTCAAACGTCTTCTGCAGGTGGCCGGTGATCGACGCCAGCGAGGCCGCGGTTTCGCGAAGCGAGCCGGTGAGCTCGTCCGCATACTTGTCGTCATAAACCAGCTTGCCGACGACTCCCTTTCCGGTCTCCACGTGCGCGAGCAGCGCGTTCGTCTTGTTCAGCGTCTGCAGGAGCGTGTCGGTGATGCGCTGCTTCGTTTCCGGCTGGCTGGTCAGCTCGCCTAACAATCCTTCGCCGCGGTCGACGCGGCCGAGGATGTTCTTGAGCGAATAGGAGATCTGCACGAAGTTGTCGACGAGGTCTTCGCCCGAGGAGATGAGCTGCTCGACGTTCGTCTGGCGCGCGGGAGGAATCAGCGATCCCGGCTCGAGCGGATCGAAGCGCGGGCTGCCGGGCGTGATGTCGACATAGCTGTCACCCGCCAGAAGTCCGAGCTTTTTCAGCCGCGCGCGCGAGTCCTGTCGAATGCGATCGGCGTATTTGCGGTCGACGAGCAGCGTGATGTC
>DATIZY010000026.1:0-11552 GCA_035516895.1 Thermoanaerobaculia bacterium
CCGCTCGCTGCTCGCCGCTCGCTGCTCGCTCGCCATACACCTCGCGTAATGTCGGCGGCAACTTTGCCGGCTGTCCGAGCGCCTCTTTGAGATCAGCCGCGTTGACGATCGCCTGGCCGCGAAAATGGTTGTTGGTAATTACATATGTTTCTTTGCGCTGCGACATGGACCGAATGTGATCGACCCACGGCTCGAGCTCTTTTTTCGTGTAGAGGTAGTTGTAGCGCTCCCACGATTCTCCGTGCGCGAACCATTTCTCGTAATTGCGTCCGTGAAGGCGAACGTATGCGAGCGGTCCCGTCACCGTGTCCGCCGGCTTGACCGATTCATGAAAGAGCGGCTGATCGAGGTTCACCCACGCGACGTTGTGCTCGTCGAGAAATCTGAGGAATTCGTCATTCTGAAATGACGCGTGCCGCACTTCGAGCGCGAGAGGATAGTCCTTGAAATCATCGAACAACGTCTTCAGCTTCTGCTCGCTTTCAGCCGTATGTTTGAAGCTCCACGGGTACTGCAGCAGCACGGCGCCGAGGCGGTTGGAGTCGCGGAGAGGATCGAGGTAGCTGCGGAAGGCTTTGACGTCGTCCGGTCCGCGCTCGGCGTCCTCATGGGTAAAGCCGCGGTAGATCTTCGTCGTGAATTTGAAGTCGGGATTGCTCGCGACGCGGCGCACCCAGCTTCGCGAGTGCGTGGGCGGCGGGATGCGGTAGAAGGGCGAATTGATCTCGATCGTGTCGAAGAACGACGCGAGGTAGGCCAGCTCGTCGAAGCGCGAGCCGTGCGGCGGGTAGACCACCCCCTCCCAATCTTTGTAGCTCCACCCCGCGGGGCCGATGCGGATTCTGTATTCCGATGTCGTCAATAGGTTGACAATCTTATTTTGAGCAGACCGTATTCCGTTGCCAGAATGGGACATCTATGCTAAAAGCGAAGCAACGAATCAAGCGAAAGACTCCAGAACAAGCAGCGCGCGTTCGGCGTCCGTGTGCATTCGTTGCGGAAGGAGGCTGGTCACTGACTCGATTCGTTCTGAACCTTTCAGCGGGGTCGACAGTCGCGGCACCCCCGCATGTGTACTGCGCTGCGGCATTGATTCAATCGTAGGAACTTAGGAGATCGAAGCTTCATGGACACCTTCAATGACAAGAATCTGATTTGCGCTGACTGCGGACAGGAGTTCGTGTTCAGCAAAAACGAACAGGCGTTCTACGCCGAGCGCGGGTTCACCAACGAGCCGAAACGCTGCAAGAACTGCCGCGACAAACGGAAAATGGCGCGCGAAGGTAACGGCGGTTCGCGCGAGCGCACGATGGTCAGCGTCACCTGCGACAGCTGCGGTGTGACCACCGAAGTGCCGTTCACGCCCGTCAGTGGCAAGCCGGTGTACTGCCGCGATTGCTACAACCAGCGGCGCTCCCAGTCCCGCTCCTCGAGCTGGGCGTAATCGAACATCGATCGATTCGAAACGGCGGGCGCGAGCCCGCCGTTTTTGTTTGTTCTCACAAGCTGAATTTCGAGTCTCGAGTTTCGAATTAAGCATGAAGAATTGATGCCGGTGTGGGGGGTTCTTAATTCTTCATTCGAAATTCGAAATTCACCATTCGAAATTCGAAATTCGCTTCTTCCATGTTCGAAGCGGCTCCAACCGCGCTCGCGATTGTCCTGCTAGAATCCGCGCGCCTTGCCACGCCCGCGCCCGATGCCGGTGACCAGCGTTCTCGATCTCATCGGCAACACCCCCATCGTTCAGCTGCAGAAGATCCATCGCTCGATCTTCGTCAAGCTGGAGAACCTCAATCCCGGCGGATCGGTCAAGGACCGCATTGGTGTCGGCATGATCGCCCGCGCGTCGCGGGACGGAAAGCTCAAGCCCGGCGGGACGATCATCGAGCCGACCGCCGGCAACACCGGGATCGCGCTCGCGCTCGCCGGCGTCCGCATGGGATATCGCGTGATTCTCTGCGTTCCCGAAAATTTCTCGATCGAAAAGCGCGAGGTCATGCGCGCGCTCGGCGGCGAAGTCGAGCTGACGCCGAAAGACGACGGCATGAAGGGCGCGATCAAACGCGCCGAAGAGCTGGCGAGCGAGATCCCGGACTCCTATGTGCCGCAGCAGTTCGTCAATGTCTACAACACCGAGTCGCATTACGAGACGACCGGGCCGGAGATTTACGAGCAGATGGGCGGCCGGATCGATGCGTGGGTCGCCGGCGCCGGAACGGGAGGCACGTTCACGGGCGTCGCGAAATATCTGCGCGAGCGGTTGCCGAACGTCTACTGCGTGGTTGTCGAGCCGCAGGGTTCGATTCTGAAGGGCGGCGAGGCCGGGCCGCACGAAGTCGAAGGTATCGGCGCATCGAGCTTCATCCCGCCCGTGCTCGACCTCTCGCTCGCGAACGAGATCATTCAGATCGAAGACGAGCCGGCGTTCGCGATGGTCAAGCGCCTCGCGCGCGACGAAGGGATCCTCGGCGGCTCCTCTGCCGGCGCCAACGTCGCCGCTGCCGTGCAGGTCGCGGAAACACTCGGCGCGGGAAAGCGCGTCGTCACGCTCGTTCCCGATCCTGCCGAGCGCTACATCTCCAAAGGCATTTTCACGAAGTGGAAGTCGTGAGTCGTGGTTCGTGATTCGTGGTTCGAATCGGAAGCCGCGAACCACCAACCCGGGAGGTCGATATGGGCTTTTCCACCGAATGCGTCCACGCCGGCCAGGAGCCGGAGCCGGTCACCGGCGCGGTGACCTATCCGATTTTCGCGACGTCGACCTACGTCCAGCCGAAGCTCGGCGAGCACAAAGGCTTCGAGTACGCGCGCACGAAGAATCCGACGCGCAGCGTGCTCGAAGCGAACCTCGCGGCGCTCGAGCGGGGCAAACACGGCCACTGCTTCGCGTCCGGCATGGCGGCGATCGACGCGGTCTTCCGCATGCTGCAGTCGGGCGATCACGTGGTCGCCGGTGAGAACATGTACGGCGGCTCGTACCGGCTCTTCAGCCGCGTGCTCGAGAAGTTCGGACTGCGGTTCACGTACGTCGATACGTCGAACGTCGACGCGGTCCGTGGCGCGCTCGAGCCGGCGACGAAGATCGTGTTTCTCGAGACGCCGACGAACCCGATGATGACGCTCACCGACATCGCGGCGTGCTCGGACGTCGCCCACAAAGGCGGTGCGCTGGTCGTCGTCGACAACACGTTCTGCTCGCCGTATCTGCAGCGGCCGATCGAGCTCGGCGCGGACATCGTCGTGCACTCGACCACGAAGTTTCTCAACGGACATTCCGATTCGGTCGGCGGCGCGGTCATCTCGAGCTCGGATCCGGTCGCGGAGAAGATCGGATTTCTCCAAAACGCCTCGGGCGCGATCCTCTCGCCGTTCGATTCGTTTCTCGTTCTGCGCGGAGTGAAAACGCTCGCCGTCCGCATGGAGCGGCACGAGAGGAACGGCGTCGCCATCGCGAGCTACCTCGCCAACCACGCCAAAGTGAAGAAGGTGAACTATCCGGGTCTGCCCGACCATCCGCAGCACGCGCTCGCGAAGCGGCAAATGAACGGCTTCGGCGCGCTGATCTCGTTCGAGCTCGGCTCGAAGGAGAACGCGGCCAAGTTCCTCAACCGCGTCCAGCTCTGCTCCCTCGGCGAATCGCTCGGCGGAGTCGAGACGCTGATCTCGCATCCGGAGACGATGACCCACGCCTCGGTCCCAGTCGAACAGCGGATGCGCCTCGGCATCACGCCCGGTCTCGTGCGCATTTCGGTAGGCATCGAGGACGTCGAGGACCTCATCGCCGATCTGGAGCAGGCGTTCGAGGGGATGTAGTTCGCTGGTCGCGGCCGGCGTCCAGCCCGCCGCTGCGAGCGGCGAACTACAATGCGCGCGTGCTCGTCGCCGGCCTTCTCGTCGTCGCGTATGTCATCGGGTCGATCCCGTTCAGCTTCCTCATCGTGAAGCTCATGACCGGCGACGACATCCGCCGGCACGGCAGCCGCAACGTCGGCGCGACCAACGTCGCGCGCAATTTCGGCAAACTGCCCGGAGTCATCGCACTGATTCTCGATGCGGCGAAAGGGTATGGCGTGGTCATGCTGGCGCGTTGGGTCACGGCCATGCACGAATGGCCCCTGGCGACGGGCGGCGACGCCTCGCCGATTCACTCACGCGCATTCTGGGTGACGCTCTGCGCTCTCATTGCCGTGATCGGCCATATGTTGCCGGTCTGGCTGCGATTCCACGGCGGCAAAGGCGTGGCGACCGGTGCCGGGGCGTTCCTGGCGCTCGATCCACTCGCATTTGCTGCAGGAGTGATCGTCTTCGCGATCGTCGTCCTGGCCACGCGGTACGTTTCGCTCGCGTCCATGCTGAGCGCGGCATCGATTCCGCTGTTCCTGCGATTCCTGACGCACGCACCGTTCTGGACGACGTTGCTCAGCATCGCGATCTCGATCCTCATCATCGCCAAGCACCATTCGAACATCGCGCGCCTCGCGCACGGACGCGAGCGCAAACTGGGCGAGAAGAAATGAAGTTCTCGATCATCGGAGCGGGAACGTTCGGCACCGCGATGGCAATCGTCGCGTCGCGATGCGGCAACGACGTCCTGCTCTGGTCGCACACGCGCGATGTCGCCGAAGGGATTCAGCGCGATCGCATCAACCCCTCCTATCTGCGCGGCATGCGGCTCGACGAGCGCATTCAGGCGACGAGCTCGCTCGAGGAGGCGGCGCGTTTCAGCGATGCGATCTTCATGATCGTGCCGAGCCACTACTACCGAACGGTCCTGTCGGATTTATCGCGGCACATCACGCGGCGCGTCAAAGTGGTCTCCGGAACGAAGGGCATCGAAACCGACACGCTCGACCGCATGTCGGTCATCACGTCGGCAGTCCTCGGTGACCGTCTGCAGGGATTCGCGGCGCTGTCGGGGCCGACCTTCGCGATCGAAACCGCGCGCGGCGATCCGACGGCTGCCGTCGTCGCCTCGACCGATCGCAGCTTGTCCGAGGAGTTTCAGCACGCGCTGTCGTGCACGTCGTTCCGGCTTTACAACTCCAGCGACGTCGTCGGCGTCGAGCTCGCGGGATCGCTGAAGAACATCATTGCCATCGCTGCCGGGGTCCTCGAGGGTCTCGGCCTCGGCTTCAACACGACGGCGGCGCTGATCACGCGCGGATTGCACGAGATCACGAAGCTCGGCGTCGCGCTGGGCGGACGGCCGGAGACGTTCGCAGGGCTCGCCGGTATGGGCGATCTCGTGCTGACCTGTACCGGATCGCTTTCGCGCAATCGCAGCGTCGGCGTCGCTCTCGGACAGGGAAAAAAACTCGGCGAGATTCTCGATGACACGAAGTTCGTCGCTGAAGGCGTCAAGACGACGCGCGCAGCGAAACAGTTGAGCGACCGGCATCGGATCGAGATGCCGATCACCGCGGAGATATACCGGGTTTTGTATGAAAACGACTCACCTCGCGACGCGATTCACCGGCTCATGTCCCGGACGCTAAAGCCAGAGGTTTGAACGGGTTACAAGCATCGCCGCGTGGCCTCCGCCTTGCAATTTCGTGAGGTCAGGAGGCGCAGATGCTCCGTTTGCTGAAGCGGATGTTGATGTTCAAAATCGGGCAAAAAAGCACGCGATTTTTCGCACGAAAAATCGGTATGAATTGGATTGCGGCGTCGATGATCGGAATTGCCGGCGGCGTGAGGTTCATGCGCCGCCACTCGTAGCGGCGCCTCAGTTCTGCGGAGGTTTCGCGGTCGATGTCGCCTGCGTCATCGCGTGTTCGCGAGCCGCCGGATCGTCCGTGCGCGGCTCGATCGACTCGCCGCTGTAATCGCGAATGGCCTGCTGTTTCTTCGCTTCCGCCTCGTTCGCTTTCGCCGCGGCGTTTGTGTTTACGGCCGGCACCGGCGAGGGCTTCGTTGCGTTTGTCGCCGGCTGATTGCCGGAATCGGGAAGCCACGCAGGGGCGCTCGCCGTCGAGAGGTGGCCGCCGACCCTCACCAGATTGTCATTCGTGATCACGATTCCCGAAGAAGGCCTCTTCGGGTTTTTTGCCGCTTTTGCAGCGGCAACGAGCGGTGAGTCCTGCGCGGCGACGGAGGTCGCGGCCAGAACAAACAACATCGCGAAAATCGGTGTCTTCACGGGGCCTCCTGCGATAAGTCAATGTTACGCTGGCGCCCGAAGATTCGCGAATCGCCCCGAAAATTGCATTTTTGGGCCCGGTAATGTCACCAGAATTCCTGCTACACAGATTCGGCTATCTGGCCGTTTTCATCGGCACATTCCTCGAGGGAGAGACGATTCTGGTGATGGCCGGATTCTTCGCCGAACGCGGCTATCTGCAAATCATCGGCGTCGTTCTGGTTGCAGCCGCGGGTGCGTATTCGGGCCACGTCTTCTGGTTCTGGCTCGGACGGACGCAGGGAGTCCGGCTGCTCGACCGCTTCCCGAAAATGAGACGCCACTTCGGCCGCGGAATCCGCATTTTCGAGCGCTACGGCGCGCCGGCGATCTTCATCACGCAGTGGCTCTACGGACTTCGCGTCACCTGCGCGGTCATCATCGGCATCTCGCGCGTCTCCGTCGTGAAGTTTCTGCTGCTCGAGGCCGTCACGTGCTTGACGTGGGCGCTCGCGATCGGCGCGCTCGGCTATTACTTCGGCCGTGCGGTCGAATCGCTCCTCGGCCGCGCCGCGCACATCGAGCGATGGGGACTGCTCGTGCTGATCGTCGTCGGGCTCGCGATCTGGGCGTATCACCAGATCAAAGAACGGCGCGAAGACGAGTACGACGACATTCAGCCGTCGTGAACGCGACGACGGAGAGCGGCACGGCGCAGCCGTGCCCTGCACGGCGACAAAAAACTTCTCAGCCCTCGAAGTGCTTGAACTCCAGCTCCGCCTGCGCGGCCGCGAGGCGCGCCACCGGCACGCGATACGGCGAGCACGAAACGTAGTCGAGTCCGCACGTGCGGAAGAAGCGGATCGAATCGGGATCGCCGCCGTGCTCGCCGCAAACGCCGACCTTGAGCTTCGGATTCGTCTTTCGTCCGCGCTCGGTGCCGAGGCGAACGAGCTGGCCGACGCCGTCCTGGTCGACCGACTCGAACGGGTCTTTGGGCAGAATTTTCTTGTCGACGTACTCCGGCAGAAAAGTGCCGGCGTCGTCGCGCGAATAGCCGAAGGTCATCTGCGTCAGATCGTTCGTGCCGAACGAGAAAAACTCGGCGATCGACGCGAGCTTGTCGGCGATCAGCGCCGCGCGCGGCACTTCGATCATCGTGCCGACGACGATCGGCACGTCGACACCGTTGCGCTGATTCACTTCGGCAGCGACGCGGCGGACCATGTCGGTCATGATCTGCAGCTCTTTGACCGTTCCGACGAGCGGAATCATCACCTCGGGATGCACCTCGAGGGCCTCTTTCTTCACCGCGCACGCCGCTTCGAAGATCGCGCGCACCTGCATCTCGTAGATCTCCGGGAAGGTGATGCCGAGGCGAACGCCACGGTGGCCGAGCATGGGGTTGGCTTCGTGCAGCTGGTTGACTTTCGCGCGAAGCTCGACGAAGCCCCAGCCCATGTCGCGCGCGACAATCGAGATCTGTCCCTCGGTCTGCGGCAGGAACTCGTGCAGCGGCGGATCGAGCAGACGGATCGTGACCGGCGTGCCGGCGAGCTCGCGGAAGATGCCTTCGAAATCGCCGCGCTGAAATGGCAACAGCTGATCGAGTGCCTTGCGGCGACCCTGCTCATCGCGCGCGAGGATCATCTCGCGCACGCGCAGAATCCGCTCCTCGGCGAAGAACATGTGTTCGGTGCGGCAGAGGCCGATGCCCTTCGCGCCGAACACGCGCGCGACTTTCGCGTCCTGCGGCGTGTCGGCGTTCGTGCGCACGCCGAGCGTGCGGATCTCGTCGGCCCACTCGAGCAGCCGGTCGAAATTGCGGAAGACCTCCGACTGCTCCGGCTTCATCGTGCCTTCGAGCAGAACCTGGATGATCTCCGACGGCCGCGTGGCGAGCTGACCGTTGATCACTTCGCCGGTCGTGCCGTCGATCGAGATCCAGTCACCTTCTTCGAGCGCCTCGTGACCTTCGACGCGCAGCTCGCCGCGGTTGTAATCGACGCGAATCGTTCCGGCGCCGACGACGCACGACTTGCCCATGCCGCGCGCGACGACCGCGGCGTGCGACGTCAGGCCGCCGCGGGTGGTCAGAATTCCGTGCGCGCTGTGCATGCCGGCAATGTCCTCGGGCGACGTCTCGATGCGCACGAGGATCACCGGACCGCTTTTCGCCATGTCGACGGCATGCTCGGCATTGAACGCGATGCGTCCCGCCGCGGCGCCGGGACCGGCCGGAAGTCCACGGCCTAACAAACGGCCGCCCTCGAGCGCTTTCTGCTTCTCGGTCGCATCGAAGACCGGCGCGAGGAGCTGCGTGATCTGTCCCGCCTCGACGCGCGACACGGCCTCTTTCGGCTCGATGAGCTTCTCGCCGACCATGTCGCACGCGATCTTCACCGCCGCGAATCCCGTGCGCTTGCCGGTGCGCGTCTGCAGCAGGTACAGCCTGCCCGACTGGATCGTGAACTCGATGTCCTGCATGTCGCGGTAGTGGCTCTCGAGCTTTTTGTAGACGTCTTCGAGCTGCTTGTAGACGCCGGGCATCGTCTCTTCGAGCGATTTCTCGTCGCCGATGACCTGCGCTTTGGAGATCGGCAGCGGCGTGCGGATGCCGGCGACGACGTCTTCGCCCTGCGCGTTCGACAGATACTCGCCGAAAAACTTCTTTTCGCCGGTCGACGGATTCCGCGTGAACGCGACGCCGGTCGCGGAGTCCTCGCCCATGTTGCCGAACACCATCGATTGCACGTTTACCGCGGTGCCCCAGTCGTCGGGAATGCCGTTGAGCTTGCGATAAGTGATCGCCCGCTGGTTGTTCCACGACAGAAACACCGCGCCGATCGCGCCCCAGAGTTGCTCGTTGACGGCCTGAGGAAATTGTTGATTGTTTTTCGTTACGATATTTTTATATGTTCCGATGAGCTGCTTCAGCGCGTCCGCGGGAATCTGTGCATCGCTCTTCGCTCCGACTTTGTCGCGGAGCGCGAAGAGCTCGTGCTCGAACTGCTCTTTGTCGATGCCGAGGACGACGTCGGAGTACATCTGGATGAAGCGGCGGTACGAGTCGTACGCGAAACGCTCGTCGTTCGCCGATTTCGCCAGCCCTTTGACCGTCTCGTCGTTGAGGCCGAGGTTGAGGATCGTGTCCATCATGCCGGGCATGGACGCGCGTGCGCCCGAGCGCACCGACACGAGCAGCGGCTTCGACGCATCACCGAATTTCCTGCCAACCGACTTCTCGACGCGTGCGAGATTCGCTTCGACGGTTTTCTTCAGCTGCGGCGGATAGGTTTTGTTGTGATCGGAGAAGTACGTGCAGACTTCGGTCGAGATCGTGAAGCCCGGCGGCACCGGCACGCCGATGTTGGTCATCTCGGCGAGGCCCGCGCCTTTGCCGCCGAGGATGTCTTTCATTTTCGCGCTGCCCTCGGCGTGGCCCTCGCCGAAGTAGTAGACGAACTTCTTTTGCTCCGGCATCGCGGCGAAATTATCTCCGAATCTGAAAATCGACGGTGCTGTAGAGCACACGCATTGGTTCGGTCACGGGCAGCTGACGCGGGTCGTCGCTGCCCTGCACAACAAGTTTGATGCCCGGTGCGCGGAGGCGATCGAGGGTCCGCTGCGCCGCGCGGCGATTTTCCTCCGCGCTGCCGAACCGGAACTCGTGCGCGACGAGCTGCGCGTCGGGAAACTGCTTCGCGAGCCGCGCGAGCTGGCTCGTGTCGTAGAGCGAGAAGCGTCCGGTGCGGCGCAGATAGGCGGCCGGCACGTCGAAGTTGCCGATCGATGCTTTGCACGGCGCGCGCTCGCCGAACCAGGAAGTGTCGAAGAACATCGGAATGGCCTCTTCGTGCCAGTTCAAACCGGAGAGATGCCGGCCGTCGGGCGAGACGGTGATCAGCGACAGGCCGTAATCGTTTCCCCGAATCCACTGCAGGCGATCGATGCGGCCGTCGAAGCCGCCGTCGAAGTGCAGCGGCTCCGTGCCGGCAGCGAGGATGCCGGTGACATGCGTTCCTTCGCGCTTGAACTGCGCCGGCTCGCCGTTGATCGTCCAGCAGCCGCTGATGTCGCCGCCCGCGGGCGGCGTGAGCTCGACTCCGCTGGCGAGAATCGAATGGAGCCGGACGTCGTGACCGGGCAGGAGCGAGTCGTCGATCGAGACGCGGACGTGCGTCGCTTCGAACGGCTGCACGCTGAACCATTGCACGTCGTTCGAATCCTGTGCTTTCGCGGTGATCACCGGCGTGAAGGCGCTGCCATCGGTCGATGCGGCGAACGTCACATGATTCGCCGTGAACCCGCCGTTCGCCTCGGTGCGGATGCCCACACGAACGATCCGCGATCGCGCGGGCAGCGCAACGGTCATGGCCTGCGGCAAATCGCCGGGAGGATTCATCCAGAACGTACCGGGATCGCCGTCGATGGCATTCAGCGCGGAGGTTTGCAGGAGCAGCTCGCCGGTTCGCGAGATGACGGTGGCCCCGTGCGCGAGGTCGAGCAGACTCGTTCGCTCGTCGACATCGCTCAACGGCGCCGCGGTCGCGGAGAGGATCACCGCAAAGAAAACGAAAAGGACAGAGCGTTTCACGTGCGATATTCCGACCGATCGACGACGATCTTCGTGACGTCGCCGATCTTCAAAACTGCATTTCCGACTTTCCGCAGCAGCGATTTGCGATTGTCGCGCACAGCCGGATCATCGACCATCACCATCACCTTCTCGAAAAACGACTCGAGCTCGGGCGCCATCGCGGCGAACGATTCGAGAGCACGGACGTAGTCGCGCTCGGCAATCATCTCGTCGATCTGTCCGCCGACCGCGGTGGCGAGCTCGTTCAGGCGCTTCTCGGTCTCGTCCTGCAGCTTGGCGGAGTCAACGCGGCTCGAGTCGTGGCCGGCGGTGATGTTGGCGATGCGTTTCGCCGAATCGAGAATCGAAAGGAAGTTCGGCTCGCTCCGCATCTGTTTGAGTGCGGTCACGCGATCGACGAGATCGGTCAGCGACGCCGCCCATCCCGCTTCCATTGCCGCCGCGATCTCGTCGTACGCAAATCCGTATTGCGAAATCGCGAGGAGCGTCCGAATGCGCTCGTCGAAAAACGCGAGCAGATCGTTGCGGACCGTGCTGTTCGCCGCGTCGGCGTGCGCTGCGAGCGCGAAGTCGATGAGCTGATCGACGCCGAGGCGGATCTGGCGTTTGTCGCGGTTGAGGAGGATCTGCACGATGCCCTGCGCCGCGCGCCGCAGCGCGAACGGATCCTTCGATCCGGTCGGCCGCGCCCCGATGCGAAAGAATCCGGCGAGCGTGTCGATCTTGTCGGCGAGCGAAACGATCGCGCCGGAGACCGTGCGCGGCAGCCGGTCTTCGATGTTGACCGGCAGGTAGTGATCGTAGATCGCCTGCCAGACGTCGCCGGCGTAT
>DATIZY010000027.1:0-7144 GCA_035516895.1 Thermoanaerobaculia bacterium
GCGACGACATCACGAACGCGCGCTTGCTGCCGCGGACCGCGATCGTGAAAAGCAGCGGCAGTCCGATCGCCGCGAGATGCGCGACGAAGTTGCGGTTGCCGAGCGTGCCGCCCGGAACGCGCGTCGACGCGAAGTACGCGATGCGAAGGCCGTACGTTTCGAGGAGTGACGCGATCGACGCGATCACCACCGCCACTGCCAGCGCGGCGACGAGGCGCCGCTCGCCGACCGCGCGCGCCGTCCAGAAAATCAGAATCGCCGACGCGCTGAGCGCGAACGCGCGAAAGCCGAGCCACCCGTTCGTCGCAGCCGCCGCCCCGATCGCGCTCAGAAGAAGGTACGCGCCGAGAAAAAAATCCGCGCGGGTCATCGCGCGGCGCCACAGCGCTCCGATGGCGAAGATCGCCGCGAAGAATGCGGCGAGATGCAGCACGAGCTCCTTCGGAACGAGAAAGCGGTCGAGATCGAAGATCGTCTCGGTGCTCGCGACGAGCACGACCGCGATCGCGCCGGTCTGCAGTATCCGCGTCGCGGCAGATCCGACTCCGGAGCTCGTCCCCGTCTCCGGGATGTTCCTCGAATTCACTTGAAGCGCCGTCCGAGGATGACCTTGAAGATCGTGCGGTCGGTGGCGTGGTTCAGTCCGAAACCGACGCCCGCGTTGAATTCCCACTCGGGCGAGACATTGAGATCGATCGCCGGGAAAATCTGCTGCGTTCCGCCGCCGCCGTAGTACTCGACTCCCGCGGCGACCTTCGGCGTGACGTCATATTTAATGTTGAGCGCCGGTGAGAACACGAAGTGCGTCTCGAACGCGGGGTTGAGCGACAGGTACCAGCGGCCGAGCTCCTTGTCGATGATCGGCCGTATCTCCCACGTCCACTCATCCTCGGAAAATCGTTTCCGAATGTAGCCGAACTCGGTCGAGAGGCTCACGCCCACCGGCCAGTGCCACTCCTCCGGCACGCGAACGCGCGGCCGGATGTGGCTGCCGACCAAGTCCCATCCCGTGCCCGACTGCGCGTTGGTGAAGACGTAGAAGCCGGTCTCGAACCACGGGGTGATGCCATGCGTGATCTCGAGCGTCTCGTGCAGCGCGCGATCGTCGAGCGGCAGCCCGTTCGGCGTGTAATTGCTGTGCAGCTCGACCATCGTCGCGTCCTTCGCCACGGTGTCCGACCCGTAGACCTGAATCTCGTAGTTGTCCTGTGCCAGAAGCGGAGCGGCAACGAGCAGGCCACAAAGAAGGGTGAGCCGTGTCATGGCGCGGCGAATCATGCGGCGCAACGTTGTTCTCATGCAAACCGCAGCGCCAGTGCACCACAGGATCTTCACATTTCGAACGTTCACGGAATGGGCGGGCGGACGGGCATCGACAATCTCCGCGGATGGCAAGCCGACGTTTCGCGTCGCAAGCGGGCCGGAGTTTCACGGCGAGCCGAACGTGTGGACGCCGGAGGACCTCTTCATCGCCTCGATCGAGACATGCCTGCTGATCACGTTCGCCGCGATCGTGCAGAAGCAGCAGATTCCGGTCGACGCCTATTACAGCGAGACCGTCGGCACGCTCGAGTTCGCCGAGGGCGCGTACCGCTTCACGCGCGTCGTCGTGCGGCCGACGATCGTCCTCGCGACCGAGGAAGCGACGGACGCCGCGATGGGCGCGATCCATCGCGCACACCGGGAGTGCCTCATCGCCAACTCGCTGCTGACGACGGTCATCGTCGAGCCGGAGATCCGGCTCCGGCACGCGGCCTGACGGCTGCGCTCCGGAACGCCTCTTCGACCGCCGCCGCCCACCCGCCCGGCGCGGGCGCCGGCGCGATGCGCGCGCGCGGCAACGCGGTGCGCAGCTCGGCGTCGACGTCGCCGTCGGGACCCGGAACGAGAATGGCCACGTTGGCGCGCGAGAGAAACTCGGCATCGAGCAGCGATCCGCCCAGGGCGATCATCCAGTCGCAGCCGAGCTCATCGCGCACGCGCATCGCGGCGTCACCTTCATCGCATCCGCGGCAGAGATGGAAAAATCTTCGCCCTCGGCGAATCGAGAATCCGAGCTTTGCGGCGGCCGCGCGAATCGCATCGAGGTCGCCGCTCTCGATGACGAACGGCTCGCTGAACTGCCGGTCGGTTGACGCACGCAACATTTCGCCGCTGCGGCCCGACAGCAGCGACGCATCGCGATCGGGCAGCGCCGAATAGACGAGCAGGTTCGCTCCGGAGCGCTCCTCGATTTCGCGCACGACGTCGAGCAGCGCGTCGGCCGGCGGACCGCACGGCTCCACCTCCCAGGTCTTGCCGTTCCAGCGCGCGATCGCTCCGCCGCCTTCGACGATCATCGCGTCGCGCAGACCGAGCGCATCGGCGACCGGCGCAATCTCGTCGAGCGTCATCACCGAAACGGGCACGACCGGAACGCGCGCCGCACGAAGGCGCTCGATCGTCGCGATCGCCGCGCCCGCTTCGAACGTCCTCGAGTCGAGCAGCGTTCCGTCGAGCGCGGTGAAGACTGCGATGCGTCTCATGACGCGGCCACAGTAAGTCGCCGCTTCGCACGATCCCATCCGGCAAAGGGGGGATGGGCCTCCCCCGAAGACCCGATGTACATCAATGGTGTGCGGCCATAACGTTCGGTCCGTGATGAGTCGCATTGTCGTCATCGCGAATCGAGAACCCTACGCGCACGAGCGCGACAAAAACGGCGGCATCGTCGTGCGGCGGCCGGCAAGCGGGCTCGTCACCGGAATCGAGCCGATGCTTCGCCGCGCGCGCGGAACGTGGATCGCGTACGGCGGCGGCTCGGCCGACCGCGAGACTGCCGATCGATCGGGCCGCGTCGCCGTTCCTCCCGGCGCGCCCGAATACACGCTGCGCCGGATGTTCGTCGACGAGCACGAATACGCACGCTACTACGCCGGCTTCGCGAACGAGGCGCTCTGGCCGCTCTGCCACATCGCGCACACGCGGCCGCACTTCCGCCGCGACGACTGGATGGCGTATGAGCGCGTCAACGCGGCGTTCGCGCGCGCCGGAGTCGAGGAAAGCGCGGGCGACGGCCTGCTCCTGATTCAGGACTACCACTTCGCGCTCGTGCCTCGGCTCGTGCGCCGCGAAGCGCCTGACATCGTCACGAGCCTCTTCTGGCACATCCCCTGGCCGAGCGCGGAGCTCGTCGAAATCTGCCCGTGGAAGGATGCGATCGTCGGCGGAATGTTAGGCGCGGACGTCGTCGGATTTCACACGCGGCAGTACTGCATGAATTTCCTCGAGACGGTCTCGCGCGGTGTCGATTGCGACATCGACGAACACGAGATGTCGATCACCACCGATGATCATCGCACCCTGGTCCGCGAATATCCGATCAGCGTGCAGTGGCCTTATCCCGCAGCCCCACGCTCCGCCGGCCGAAGCCTCCGTCAATCCCTCGGCATCGGCGACGGCGTGCATGTCGCTCTCGGCATCGATCGCGCCGACTACACCAAAGGACTTCTCGAAAAAGTCGGCGCGATCGAGGCCCTTCTCGAGCGCAACCCGGATCTTGCCGGCAGGTTCGTTCTCGTGCAGATCGCCTCGCCGACGCGCTCCGTCATTCGCGAATACGCGCGGCTGGCGAGCGAATTGCGTGACGCGGTAGCGCGCGTGAACGATCGATTCGGAAACGATGCGTGGCGTCCGATCCTCCTCTTGACGAAAACCGTCTCGCCGGCCGAGGTGCGCGAGTTCTACGCGATGGCGGACAGCGCGATCGTCACGCCGCTGCACGACGGCATGAACCTCGTGGCGAAGGAGTACGCCGCGTCGTGCAATGACGGCGAAGGCGTTCTGGTGCTCAGCAGATTCGCCGGCGCGGCGAAGGAGCTCGACACCGCGCTGATCGTGAATCCGTACGACGTGGAGCAGGTCGCTCGCGCGATCGTCCGCGCGATGCGCATGCCGGCCGCGGAGCGCCACGCGCGCATGCAGACGATGCGCGCGCGGATCGCGGCGCACACGATCGACGACTGGTCGCAGAGCATCGTCAGCGACATGATCGATCTTCGCTCCGCGCCGCAACCCGAGCTCCTCGGCGAGGCGGCCGCGGGATGATCGACTCGCTGCTCGTGGCGTTCGATTTCGACGGAACGCTCGCGCCGATTTGCGACGATCCCGCCGAGGTCCATCTGGGGCGCGCCGCCGCGGCGTTGCTCGATGAAGCGACGCACGTCGAAGGCGTGACGGTGGCGGTCGCGTCGGGCCGCGACGCTGCGGACCTCGACCGGCGCATCGACGCGCCCGGCGCGTACATCATTTCGTCGAACGGCCTGGAGATCCGCGGGCCCGGCGGTGCGATCGTGCGCGAGATGCCGCCGCTGGCGATCGCGATCGATCCCGAGCTATCCGAGGAAATCGCCGCGAGCGGTCTGCGCCTGGAGTGGAAAAAGCACGCGGTCGCGCTGCACTGGCGCGGCGTGCCGTTCGATGCGATCGCGCCGCTCGTCGATCGATTTCGCGCGTGGGCGCGAAACGGCGGGCTCGATTGCATCGAAGGGCGCTGCGTCGTCGAGGCGCGGCTGCCCGGCCCGGGCAAAGAAGAGGCCCTGCGCCGCGTGGCGCATGCGATCGGCGCGACGCGCGTGGTCTACGCCGGCGACGACATCACCGACTTCGGCGCGCTGCGATTCGCTTCCGAACGCGGCCGAGCGCTCTTCATCGCCAGCACGGAGCGGACCCCTCCGCCCGGAGCGACGGTCGTATCTTCCTTTCGCGAGCTGTTTCGCCTGATTCGCGAGGAAGTAATGATTTGATATCCACGTTGTCGGATTGAGAATGAGCCTGCTCACCCGCTGGCGAGGAAAACTCTTCCGCACGTGGCCCGTCGCCGCCGCTGCCCTCGGCGGTCTGTTGCTGCTCATCTACACGTCGGTCGCGTCGACGTCGCGGAAAGCGGAAGCGATCTACACGCAGCTCGACCAGCTCAACTCGCGGCATCGCGAAGTCGAGAGCAAGCTGCGCCGCCTTCGATCCGACGTGCAGATCTCCGGCATCTACATCCGCGACTATCTGCTCGACGCCGACAGCTCGAACATCGGCGCGTACCGGCGGCAACTGACCGAGCTGCGTCAGAACAACGCGGTGGTCGTCGGGCAGCTGCGCGTTCTGCTGCCGCGGGCCGAGGCGCCGCGCATCGACAACCTGCAGAAGCGGCTCGACGACTACTGGTCGACGTTCGATCCGCTCTTCGAGTGGTCGCTGTACGAGAAGATGGTCCGCAGCACGCGGTTTCTGAAGCGCGAGGTCATTCCGCGGCGCGATGCCGTTCTGGCGATCACGACCGACATCGAGCAGCTCAACAATACGAATCTCTCCGCGCAGCGCGCGGAGGTCGCGCGCAGGCTGGCCGAATTTCGCGACGACCTTCACTCCGCTCTGTGGCACACCCTGCTCCTCGGCCTCATCGTCGCGATCATCGCCGTGCTTCGTCTGCGCGCGCTCGAGCGCCACTCCGATCGCCAGCGCGTTCTCGCCGAGGGGGCGGAGCAGGAGATGCGTCTCCTGTCGCAGCAGCTCGTCGCGGCGCACGAGGAGGAGCGGAAGAAGCTCACGCGCGAGCTGCACGATCACGTCGGGCAGATGCTGACGGCGCTTCGGATGGAAATCGGCCGCGCGGACCGCGCGCGGGGCAAGTCGGAATCGCAGGTCGCGCAGTCGCTCGCCGAGGCGCGGCGGCTGCTCGATACGATTCTGCGGTCGGTGCGCGATCTCGCGATGGGGCTGCGGCCGAGCATGCTCGATGATTTCGGATTGCAGCCGGCGCTCGACTGGCATGTTCGCGAGTTCCGCCGCCGCTTCAACATTCCGGTCGAGCTGACGATGAGCGGCGACTTCGATTCGCTGCTCGATCCGTATCGCACGTCGGTCTATCGCATCGTGCAGGAGGCGCTGACGAACTGTGCGCGTCACGCGCGCGCGCAGCGGGTCGACGTGTCGATCGCGCTGCAGGACAACACGCTCGATCTGGTCATCGCGGACGACGGCGTGGGCATCGATCCCACGCGTGCGCGCGGCGTGGGTCTGCTCGGCATCGAGGAGCGCGCGCGCGAGCTGCATGGAGATTTTTTCGTGCAGCCGCATCCGCCGCACGGCACGGAGCTTCATGTGACGCTGCCGGTGGCGATACCGATCAAGGAGGCAACGGTTGCGAGTCCTGCTGGCTGACGATCACTCGATCGTGCGACGCGGCATGCGGTCGCTGCTCGAGAGCGATGCGTCGATCGAAGTGGTGGGCGAAGCGGCGGACGGACTCGAGGCGCTGCGGCTGTGCGAGGAGCAGCATCCCGATGTGGTGATCCTCGACGTGGCGATGCCGAAGCTGAACGGGATCGAAGTGGCCGCGCGGATGCAGAAGATGCAGCCGCCGCCGCGTCCGATCATGTTGAGCATGCATCTGGACGAGTCGTATGTGATGCGCTCGATCAACGCCGGCGCGCGCGCGTATCTGCTCAAGGATGCGACGGACGAGGATCTGCTGCCGGCGGTGCGTTCGGTCGCCGCGGGCAAATCATTTTTCAGCCCCGCGGTGAGCGGCCTTCTGGCCGAGGAGTACATGCAGGAGCTGCAGGGGCGGGGCCTGAACGATTCATACGATCTGCTGACCGACCGCGAGCGCGAAGTTTTGCAGCTGCTCGCCGAGGGGCGATCGAACAAGGAAGTCGCCGCGCTTCTGGACCTCGGCGTGTCCACAGTAGAAACCCATCGCGCGAATCTGATGCAGAAGCTGAATCTGCACAGCACCGCGGACATCGTTCTGTACGCAGTGCGCAAGCGGCTGATTGTGTGAGGCCGTACGCCGCCGCACCACGAAGCGCCATCGCGGCGCATAACGTGTTAGGCGGCAGCTGCGGCGGAAATGCAAGCTCTCTCACAGAACTGCGACCCTCGGCACAATGATCCACGCCGCACAAGGCCGCGGGACCGCGAATTCCGCGCCGTGCTACGCTGGTCGGGTTAGTTACTAGAATTGGGCGGACGCAAAATGCAGCCGTTCTTAACAAGGCTGAAGGAATACCTCGATGGCGATGAGAGCGAAACCTTTTTGCGCATGAAGATGTGGGCGCAGAATGAGCTCGAGCCTCAAGTCAATCTCGTCAACAGGCCCGGCTACGAG
>DATIZY010000028.1:0-9642 GCA_035516895.1 Thermoanaerobaculia bacterium
CAGCTCGACTGCGCGCCGTTGGCACCTTTGGAGACGTACACTGACTGCTGGCCCGATTCGTTGCCGCCGATGTTCATGCGGTCCATCGAGACGCCCGGGGTCTGCTGCAGGATGACCCACGGATCGCGTGCGGTCGGAACCTGATCGAGCTCGACTTTCGAAACGTCAATGCCCGTTCCGGTCTTGCGCGTATCGAGGATGGGCGCTTCGGCCGTGACCGTGATCGATTCCGCAACGGACGGATTGAGCGTCATCGTCACGTCCGCGTTCTGGCCCAGGCGGACGCCGATTCCCGCGCGTGTGATCGTTCCGTACCCCGCCAGCTCTGCTTTCACGGAGTAAACGCCGGGAGCGAGATTGAGGAAGCGGAAGTTTCCCTGCGCATCGGTAACGCTGGACTGCGGTCCACCGACTCCGGTCAGGGTGACCGTAACACCCGGCAAGATCGAGCCGTCCTTCGCTTTGACCTTACCGTAGATGTTGCCGTACTGAACCTGTGCAACAGCGCTCGCGGCAATCAACACTATGACGACCATGAGCAGAAACCACGGGGGGCACCGTTTCATAGCTGCTCCTTTCTCAATGGATCCTTCCCTGGGTTATGTCGAACTCAGCGTGCAGATCGCCCGCCGAATCCTCGTTTTTGCCAAAAATCGAAGAGATTGAATTGGTTACGTTACGAAACGGTGTCCGCCGATGGGCGGAGACATTCAACACACTGAAAAAATGTGTTCCGAATCTTGGATTGAATGCTGAATTGGCCGGGACTATACAGCGAGTCGCAGGCGAGGGCAACCGCTGAAATGACAAACGCCGCGAATCGCTTCGCGGCGTCTGTGGGCCTGCCTTCCGGCTGCCTACGAGGTTAGCTGTCGGGTTCGGACTGGAAGCCCTACCAGCTTCTGGCTGGATTCACCCCGGACGGTGGCAAGCCGTCTCTCGCTTGGTTCCCCCGCTCCTCGGCGCCGAGGATTAGGCTGACAAGTCCGCCACCATGGCGGGCGGCGAGCGAAGTGTATCCACAAACGTGCCACTGTCAACGGGGAAGAGGGTTGGTGCCCAGGGACGGAATTGAACCGCCGACACGAGGATTTTCAGTCCTCTGCTCTACCAACTGAGCTACCTGGGCGATCGGTAGGCGGTGACATTAAACAGCACCCGTGCCTGTTCATTCCAGCCGTTTTGCTCCGTTTCGGAGCAGGCACCGAGCCGAAAGTTCGGCAGCGCGCAGCGCTGCCCTACAAACGACGTGGCTCGCGGCGTGCCGAACTCCGGAGAATTCGCGGCAACGCTACCGCGCGCGATCGCGCACCATCACCGCGAGGTCGCGCAGCGGCGCGGCGGCCGGACCGAGATTCGCGATCGCGGAAAGCGACGTCTCGACCAGCTCTTCGCTGAGCTTCTTCGCCCCTTCGACGCCGGCGAGCTTCACGAAGGTCAGCCTCTGCTCGTCCTTGCCGACATCCTTTCCGAGCTGCTCCGGATTGCCGACGACATCGAGCACGTCGTCGGTGATCTGAAACGCGAGGCCGAGGTTCTTGGCGAAAACTTCGATGCGGCCTAACGCGGCGGCGCTCATGTTCGCCAGCATCCCGCCCACCGCGCCCGCGGCGACGAACAGCGCGCCGGTTTTGCGCGAGTGAATGAACTCGAGTGTGTCGAAATCGAGCCTCGATTCCTGGCTGTGAAGATCGACGGCCTCACCCGCGATCGTGCCGTCCCAGCCAACGGCGTCGACGACGCGCTTCATCACCTGCTGCAGCGGCCACTGCCGCGGATTCAGCGCAGCGTGATTCTTCGCCACGAGCCCGTAGGCATGATTCAGCAGCGACACCGCCGCGAGGATGGCCAGGTCTTCGCCGAACTCGCGATGCAGCGCCGGCGCGCCGCGGCGCAGCAGCGCGTCGTCCATCGCCGGTAGATCGTCGAGGATGAGCGAGCACGTGTGGATCATCTCCATCGCCGCGGCCGCGTCGACGAGTTTCTCCGCCTTGCAGCCCGCCGCCTCCCCGACCGCGATCGTCAGCACGCCGCGCACGCGCTTTCCCGACGCACGCAGCGACCGCTGCAGCGGCTCGACGAGCGGCTTCGGCGCGCCGGTCCGCTCCGCGAGCGCCGCGAGGTAGTCGTCGATCAGTTTTCGTCTGGAGCCGAAATAGCCGTTCAATCGACCGTCCCGGGTCCCGCGTCCCGCCTGAAGAAACGACCCGGGACGCGGGACGGCGTCTCTCGCATGCTACCATCGCGTGAGCGGACCGATGGGCAATCGCAAGTGGACACGCACCCAACAGATGTGGGTGATCATCGTCCTCTGCATCGCGATCTTCTCTGCAATCATCGCGTTCATCCCCGAGGTCACCTGGCCGGTCTACTGGAAGGTGATGCTTGCGGCTCTCTTCTCGTGCGCGGTCTGCATCGTCGCCTTCGAAGTCTGGCTCCGCCGCGTCCTCGGCCGGCGCGATGAGGCGATCAATTTTCTCAACCGAATCACGGCCGGCGATCTGTCGATCTCCGCGCGCGACATCGTCGCGAGAACGCGCTCGCAGCGCATGGCCGCGTCGCTGCGCGCGCTCGTTTCGAACCTCGAGCGCACGATCCGCCGCTTCGCGCAGCTCGCCGCCGACGTCGCCGGCGTCACCCAGCAGATCAGCGCGCGATCGCGCGTGCTGACCCGCGGCGCCGCCGAGCAGCTCGTGTCGACCGAAGCGACATCGGCGTCCGTCGGTCAGATCGACCAATCGATCGCCAGCCTGCGCACGTCGATGGAAGATCTCTCGGCCAATGCCGAGGAGACGTCGGCGTCGGTGCTGGAGATGTCGGCGAGCATCGAGGAAGTCAGCCGCATCGCCGATACGCTCGCACAATTCGTCGAAGAAACGGCGTCGGCGATCGACGAGATGATCGTCTCGATCAACGAGGTCGCTTCGAACACCGAGAGCTTCTCGTCCTTCGCGATCGAGACGGCGAGCTCGATGGTGGAGATGAATGCGACGACCGAGGAGATCGGCAGGTCGGCGAGGCAGTCGTCGGAGCTCGCGAAATCCGTGAAGCAGGCCGCGAGCGAGGGACGGCAGGCCGTCAGCGGAACCGTCGAAGGCATGCGGCGGATCCAGAGCGCCGTGAACGAAGCGAAGAGCGCGCTCGCCGAGCTCGCCGCACGATCGGAGGAGATCGGCGAGATCGTCCGCGTGATCGACGAGATCACCGGCCAGACGAATCTGCTCGCGCTCAACGCCGCGATCATCGCCGCGCAGGCGGGCGAGCGCGGCCGGGCATTTGCCGTCGTCGCGGACGAGATCCGCGATCTCTCCGAGCGCACATCCGTTTCCACCGACGAGATCCGCACCCTGATCGGCAACGTGCAACGCTCGATCGGCCGCGCGTCGGAGCAGATGACGATCGGCGCCGAGCGCGTCGGCGACGGCGTCAACCTCACGGCGCGGGCGGAGAGCGTGCTCGAGAAAATTCTCGATCTCACCGAGCGCTCCACGAACTCGATCGCCGAGATCGCGCGCGCGACCGACGAGCAGACGCGCGGCAGCGCGGCGGTGACGAGCGCGATCGAAGAAGTCACGAAGATGGTGCAGCAGACGGCCGCCGCGACGCAGCAGCAGTCGCAGACCTCGCGCAAAGTCGGCGAGCAGGCCGCGACGGTGCGCGACACGACGAAGCACCTCAAACGCGCGACCTCCGAACAGGAGTCGGGCAGCCGCGCCATCGCGCGCGCGATGCAGAACATCATGGCGCTCGTGCAGCGCGTCCACGAATCGATCGCCGTTCTCGGCAGCGAAAGCACGGCGATCGTGCGGTCGATGTCGATCATCGAGCAGGCCACCCGCGAGACGAACGTCTCGATCGGCGACCTCAATCAGATGTCGAACACGCTCACGCACGAATCGGCGCTGCTCAATCAGGAGCTCGGCCGCTTCTCGCTGCCGCGCGCGAGCGAAGGTGGATCGCTCACCACCGCGACGATTCTGTGGCAGCAGCTGACGCTCGATCCGGTGTACGTGACCGCCGCGGCGCTCGGCTACATGTCGCGCGCCGTGCACGCGACGCTCCTCACGTACGGCGAGGGCGCGGAGCTGATGCCCGGCCTCGCCGAGCAGTGGGAAGTGCTCGAACAGGGTCATTGCTACCGGTTGCATCTCCGGCGCGGCGTGCGATTCCACAACGGACGGCTCTTCGAAGCGCGCGACGTTCACGACAGCTTCGTGCGGCTGCTGTCCCCCGAGCTGCAATCGCAGTCGAGCTGGATCCTGCTCAACGTCCGCGGCGCGCTCGACGTCCATTCCGGCAAGACGAAGCAGCTCGCCGGAATCAAAATCCACGACGCGCACATGCTCGACATCGAGCTCGACGAGCCGCTCGCGTTTTTCCTTTCGCTGCTGTCGATGAACGAGACGTCGATCGTTCCGGCGGAGGAAACGCGCGATCGCGAGCGCTTCCGCACGCGGACGACCGGCGCGGGACCGTTCCGCGTGGAAGAGGCGATCGAAGGCCAGCGCGTGCGGCTGCGGAGAAATCCCGACTACTTTCGAAGCGGACAACCGCACGTCGAGGAGCTGACGTTCCGGCTCGATCTGCGCAGCGGGCGCGACGTCGCCGATGCGTTCGCGCGCGGCGAGCTCGACATCGCGCACGGCATTCCGCCGAAAATCGCCAGCGAGTGGCAGGACGACCCGCGCTTCGCCGCGTACATGCTCAATACGACGCAGCTGCACACGTCGTACTTCGCGTACGACTGTTCGACCGCGCCGTTCAATCGCGTCGAGGTGCGGCGCGCGATCAACCACGCCATCGATCGCGATCGCATCAACGAGCGCATCTTCGGCGGCCTCGGCGTCGTGGCCCGGTCACTGCTTCCGCCCGGTCTGCTCGGCTATGACGCATCGCGCCGCGGATTCGAGCACGATCCCGATCGCGCCCGCTCACTCATACGCGAGGCCGGCCACAGCGGCGGAATCCGCGTCGAATATCGAACGTGGGACACGGACGAGTTCAAGAACTCCGGTCTGCTCGACCTGATCGTCGAGGACCTCGCGTCGATCGGAATCGACATCAACGTGACGAGGCACTCCGCCACCGAAGCGCGAGCGCCTCTGGCGCGGCCGGGACACGGAATGGTGTTCTGCGGAAACTGGTACGCCGATTTCCCCGACTCCGACAACTTTTTCTACGTCTTCTTCCACAGCGACTCGAATTCCGTGCGCGGCATCTACTTCAATTCGCCCGAGCTCGATCGCAAGATCATGGACGCCCGCCGCGAGACCGATCAGGAGCAGCGCCGTGAGATCTATCGCGGACTCGACGAAATGGTGGTGTCCGAAGCGCCGATCGCGACGTTGTTTCACGAGCGGCTCTTCGTCGCGCACAAGCCCGAGGTGCGCGGTCTGCGAACGTCGCTCGTTCCGCCGCCGGTCCGCTACAACGACGTTTGGATCGAGAGCCAGGACTGGGAACCGAGGACTGAGGACTGAGGACTGAGGACTGAGGACTGAGGACTGAGTGAAACACCGTCCGGCGACCGAGTCCACTGTTCTCACACGTCCGTTCATTTCGGTGGACTGAGTGGAGCACCGTCCTTCGACTCAGTCCTCAGTCCTCAGTCCTCAGTCCTTTCAAGTCCATCTCGCGCTCATCACCGTTGCACTTCTTTTTTCCCTCAACTACATCATCTCGAAGCTGGCGATGCATGCGTTCACGCCGCTCGTGTTCGCGTATCTGCGCGTGCTCGGCTCGGCGATCATTCTGAACACTGTCGTTCACGACCACGGACCGATCGAGCGCAAGGACCAGTGGCGTCTCGCCGGCTATTCGCTCCTCGGAGTCGTCCTCAATCAATCGCTGTTCCTCGGCGGGCTCGCGTTGACGAGCGCGCACATCGCCGCGATTCTCATCACGACGATTCCCGCGTTCGCGCTGCTCGCGGCGATCCTCATGCGCCGCGAGCGCGCGACTGCGATGAAGCTGACCGGCATCGCGCTCGCCGCGGCCGGCGCGCTGCTCGTCGTTGCGCGCGAGGGATTCGCCGGCGCGAGCAAATCGTTCATCGGCGATCTGCTCATCATCGCGAACAGCCTCTGCTATGCCCTCTACCTCGTGCTGTCCAAGCCGATGATGGCGCGTCTTTCGGCGCGGCGCGTGATCGCGCGAATGTTCGCGATCGCGGCGGTGCTGATGATCCCGCTCTGCGCGTGGCCGCTGCGAAATCAGAATTGGCGCGCCATCCCGCCCCCGGCCTGGGCCGGCCTCGCGCTGGTCATCCTCGGCCCCACGGTTGCCGCGTATCTTCTCAATGCGTGGGCGCTCGCATACGCCGAGAGCTCGGTCGTCGCGACCTACAGCTATCTGCAGCCGGTCGCGACGATCTTCCTCGCCGCGATTTTTCTCGGCGAGACGATGCGGCCGACCGGAATCGTTGCGACAGCGATGATTTTCGCGGGGATCTATCTGGCCTCAGGCGCCAGGCGCCGGGCCTCAGCAACCTGACGTCCGATATCCGACGCCTGAGACCTGACGCCCGACGCCCGACGCCCGACGCCTGACGCCCGACGCCTGAGGCCCGACGCCTTATCATGTAAACGCTTCCGGCGCTTCCCCCGTCCAAGAGCCTGTGGGAAGTGTCGCAACATTCCGGGTGACCCAGATCAACGCCTCCGAACCGACCGATCGCGAGTTGATCGCACGCACCCTCGGCGGTGACGGCGGAGCATTCGGAATTCTCGTCGAACGGTTCCAGCGGAAGATTTATCGCGTCGCCTGGGCGATCGTTCGCGACGAGGTGGAAGCCGACACGATCACGCAGGACACGTTCATCCAGGCGTACACGCACCTGGCGAAATTCGAGGGCCGCGCCGAATTCGAGACCTGGCTGACGCGCATCGCCATCAATCGCTCGCGCGATTCTCTCCGCCGCCGGCGCTTCCTCCGCCTTTTCAGCAGCACCGACGACGAAGAGATTCGCGACGGCTGGATCGAGCCGGTCGACGACCGACCCGATCCGGAGCGCGAGATCATGGCGCGGCAGCTGCGGATTGCGATCGAAGGGGCGGAGCGCGATCTGTCGCCGCAGCAGCAGGTGATTTTCCGCCTGCGCCACTACGAGAACCGCTCGCTCGAGGACATCGCGGTGCTCCTCGGCCTCCGCGCCGGCACCGTGCGCGCGCATTTGTTCCGCGCAATTCATAAAATTCGTCAGAAACTAGAGGCACTGCGATGAAAGAGCACTACAGCGAAGCCGATCTTCTCGAGACGTACTACATGCAGCCCGCAGAGGCGTCCGAGATCATTGCGCACGTGAACGGCTGCAACGAATGTCAGGACCGCTACCGCCGCCTCGCGCAGAAACTGCGGGACGTCGCCGCATGCCCGACTGAAAAGCCGGCAACGTTCTGGACGCGTCAGCGGCTGCTGATCATGCGCGCGGTCGAGAACGCCCGCGCGCATTCGGCGCGCAGCGCGCACGTGGGCCGCATGGCTGCCGCCGCGCTTCTCGCCTTCGTCCTCGGCGGCGCGGTCGTGTACAAGACGGTCGAGCCGGCGAAACAGCAGCCGGCGGCCGTCGTTTCGCAGCAGACGGCCGCCGCGCCGGCGCCGTCGGCCGATGATCTGCAGGTTCCGCGCGATCCGTGGCAATCCGACGAGCTCAAAGACTTCAGCGGCGTCGTGAACTGGGAGTCGTGGCAGTAGTCATGCGCCGCATCGCATTCGGTTTCGCATTTCTGCTGGCCGCGACGAGCGCATTCGCGCAGCAGCTTCCGCCCGGCAAATGGTGGCGCCGGCCGGAGATCGTGCAGAGCCTCAACCTCAGCAACGACCAGCAGGACAAGCTCGACGAGATCTTTCGCGCCGCCGCGAGCGAGCTGATCGATCTTCGCGCCGAGGTGGAGAAGGCGAACATCGCGCTTCGGGGCGAGCTCGATCGCCCGCAGCTCGACCGCGTCGCGATCCACCGAATCGCCACGCATCTGAGCGACGCGCGCGCGAAGCTTTTCGATCGCGAGCTGATGATGCTCGTCGACATGCGCGGAGTGCTCAACGATCAGCAGTGGAACCGCATGCGCAACGAGCTGAACAAGCTCCAGCAGCAGCGGCCCATGCAGCGCCCGCGACGATAAGTGTGCGGACCGGCTTCAGCCGGTCGGCCGGCGAAAGCCGCCTCTCACACTTTAATCGCCCGGCGAAAGCCGGCCCTCACACTACAATCGCCGCGTGCTCGATGTCGCGCTTGAAGCCGTCTCGCTCGACGAGCGTCTTCGCGGGATCACGATCACCTTCGCGAAAAGCACGCACACTGCGCTGATCGGACCGCCAGGCAGCGGCGCGTCGACGCTCTTGCGCGTCATTGCCGGAGAGATTCGCCCGACGGCCGGCGAGATCCGCATCGGGACGCGGAATGTGACGAACCTGGCAATGCGTCGCCGTCCGCTGCTCTTCGTCGGCTCGGAGATCGACGCGCCGCTGCGCTGGTCCGTGCGTCATCTGCTCGTCGCCGCCGTCCGTCAGCGGACGCTCGATCGCACCGACCGGCATCACGAGTACGAGCTGGCGATCGCGAAGTGGAAGCTCGGGAGCCTCATCGACCGTCCACTGCGCACGCTTGCGACGTCGGAGCTGACTCTCGCGCATCTGGCGCACATCGAGCTGATGCGGCCCGGCATCGTCGTCGCCGATCGCATTCTCGAGCGGCTCAATCCGGCGTCGCTGGCCGAAACGGCCGACGAATTTTTCCGCACGCTCCGGGTCATGGGCGCGACGGTGATCAGCGCGCCGTCCTCGAACGCCGAGCTCGGTCTCACCGATCGCGTGGTCGTACTGGATCGAGGCACGGTCGTGCAGGAAGGCGCGCTCGCCGCCGTCTATCGCCGGCCGAACTCCATCGCCTCGGCGGTGGCGACGGGCGACGTGAATGTGATCCCGGTCCGCGTTCGCGCCGGCGAAGTGGAATCGGCGATCGGCAACTGGAGCGCGAAGCCGCCGTTTCAGGGCGAGGGCGTGGCGCTCGCGCGGCCGGAGGATTTCGCCATCGCCGCGGCAGGCGAAGAGTCGGATCTGATCTTCGGGATCGAGGAGGCCAGCTTCCGCGGCGGCCGCTGGATTGCCACCGGCTTGCTGACCGGCGGCCTCGCACTGCGCGTCGGCCTTCCGCCCGACCTCCCCGTGCACAAAGGGCGGCTTCTTCCGTTGAAATACGACAGTTCCCGCTTCGTCCTCCTGCCGCACTGAGCCGAGGTACGCCATTTGCAGCTTTGATACAGGTTTCAAGCGGTTTAGGATTGGTTCAGCCGGTGAGCATTCGAGCGCGTCGAACGCCCTTCAAACTTCGCAAACTGCTCGTGATCGATGATGATACGAAGCTTCTGGCTTCGTATCGCGATCTGCTGAGCCCGTATGGTTTCGAAGTGCTCACCGCGCCCGACGGACAAGACGCGATCCCTCTCGTCGAAAAAAATCCCGACATCCAGCTGGTCATCCTCGATCTGGCGATGCCGCGGATGGACGGCCGCGAGTGGCTCCGCTGGTTTCGAAGCCTGCGCCGTGAGCTGCCGGTCATCGTGATCACTGCGTACAAGCTCGATCCGAACGATGCCGAGCTCAAGCCTTCGGTGATTCTGGAAAAGCCGTTCCACGTGGCCGAGC
>DATIZY010000029.1:0-15940 GCA_035516895.1 Thermoanaerobaculia bacterium
GAATCCCCGTGTAGGGCAGGGCTGCGCCCTGCCGAATCCCAGGAGTGCGGCACGGCGCAGCCGTGCCCTACACCACCCGACCCTTGACCTCGGCCGCTGACTTCCCCCCGGCGCATGTAGGGCAGGGCTGCGGCCCTGCCGAATCCCCGTGGGTGCGGCACGGCGCAGCCGTGCCCTACACCACCCCACCCTTGACCTCGGCCGCTGACTTCCCCCGACGCGTGTCGGGCAGGGCTGCGCCCTGCCGAATTCCGGGGGTGCGGCACGGCGCAGTATCGCCGGCGAGTAAAATCCCACCGTTTGCAACAGCAGATCGGGCATTACACGATCACCCGCAAGCTTGGCGAGGGGGCGATGGGTGTGGTCTTCGCCGCGCGCGACGATCGCCTCGGCCGCACGGTCGCGATCAAAATCATTCAGAAGCAGAACACCGGCGACACTGCGCGGCAGCGCTTCTGGCGCGAGGCCCGCGCGGCCGCGGCGGTCAATCACCCGAACATCTGCCACATCTACGAAGTCGGCGAGCACGAGGGCGAGATGTTCGTGGCGATGGAGCTGCTCGAGGGCGAGCTGCTCGCCGATCGCATCAGCCGGGGGGCGATCGCCATCGGCGAAGCGCTGCCGATGGCGCTGTCGGTGCTCGACGGCCTCGCGGCGATTCACCGCGCCGGCCTCGTGCACCGCGATCTGAAACCGTCGAATCTCTTCATCACGCCGCACGGCGTGAAGCTGCTCGACTTCGGCCTGGCGCGCGTGACGCAGACCGACGACTCGAAAACGGCGCAGCTGCTGACGACGCCCGGCACGATCGTGGGAACGCCGAGGTACATGGCGCCCGAGCAGTGGTCGGGAGAGGAGGCCGGGCCGGCAACGGATCTCTTCGCCTGCGGCACGATTCTGTTCGAGATGCTGACCGGAAAACCGGCCTTCGAAGGCGATTCCCTTCCGGCCCTTTGCCACGCGATCGTTCACACGCAGCCGCCTGCCCTCGCAGGCGGTCCGGAGGTGCAGGCGCTCGATCGCGTGATCGCTCGCGCGCTGGCCAAGCGCGCGGCTGACCGCTATCCCGACGCGGGCTCGATGGCGCAGGACCTCCGCGGCATCAACTCCGCCGGCAGCGGCATCGTCGCGACTCAGGCAATCCGAACGATCACACGCATGATGGTGCTGCCGTTTCGTCTGCTGCGGCCCGACGCGGACATCGATTTTCTGCCGACTTCGCTCGCAGACGCCGTCACGGCATCGCTCTGCGGCCTCGAATCGCTCGTCGTTCGCTCGAACCGCGCCGCCGGCATCACCGGAGATGCCGATGTCAAGAAGGTGGTTTCCGATGCCGACGTCGACCTCGTGCTGCTCGGCACTCTTCTGCGCTCCGGAGACAAACTGCGGCTCAACGCGCAGCTGATCGACGCAAGCGGACGCGTCGTCTGGTCGAAAACGCTGCAGTCCGCATTCAACGACATCTTCGACTTGCAGGACGAGCTGACGGATCGCCTGATCGAGTCGTTGTCGATGCCGCTGTCGCAATCGAGCGAGGAGCAGCTCCATCGCGACGTCCCGGCGACCGCGCGCGCGTACGAGCTGTACCTTCGCGCGATGCACGTCGGCGTCGACTCGCTGTCGACGTCGCGTCTTCTCGCCGCGCGCGACCTGCTTCGCGAATGCGTGCGTGAGGACCCCCGCTTCGCGCCGGCCTGGGCGCGCCTCGGCCGCGTTCATCGCATCATCGCGAAGTATGGGCACGAGGCACCGCAGGACAACCGCCGTTCCGCCGAAGAGGCGTTCCGAAAAGCGCTGGAGATCAATCCCGATCTTCCACTCGCCCACAACCTCTACACGTATTTCGAGCTCGAGGAGATGCGGAACATGCCCGGCGCGATCACGCGGCTCCTCGATCAGGTGCGCCGCCGGCCGAACGATCCCGATCTCTTTGCCGGCCTCGTGACCGCATGCCGGTTCGGCGGAATGCTCGGCGCGTCGATGGCGGCCGACCAACGCGCGCGGCGCCTCGATCCGCAGATCGTCACCAGCGTTGGGTACACCTACTGGATGCTGCACGACTATCGACGCGTGATCGAAGTCGGCGTGCCGCGGGGGACGATCGATTTCCCTCTGCTGATGGCGCGCGCCGAGACCGGCGAACGAGACGAAGTCCTCGAGGACATGCACCGTCTCGCCGCAAATGCCGACGGCTCCGAGCGCGACGTTCTTCTCGCGATCGCCGGCTCGCTGGAAGGCGACCGGCAGGCAGCGGTCGAAGCCTCCATCCGCTTGCGACGCGCGCAAGTCCCCGATCCCGAACACTGGTTCGTCTGGGCCACACAACTGGCGCGCGTTCGCGAAAAGGACATGGCGCTCGAG
The DNA here is from genome assembly GCA_035516895.1 of Thermoanaerobaculia bacterium. GTDB lineage: Bacteria > Acidobacteriota > Thermoanaerobaculia > Gp7-AA8 > Gp7-AA8 > Gp7-AA10. The sequence continues at coordinate 2,362 of DATIZY010000029.1, forward strand.
GGTCTGCGCGAAGCGATCGACGGCAACTTCTGCTGCGACGAGTTTCTGACTCGCGAGAGCAGCTTCGATTTCCTGCGCGGCGATCCGGAGTTCGAGCGGCTGATCGAAGACTCGCGCGACCGCCATCGCCGCGCGGCGTCGCTCTTCCGGCAAGCGGGCGGCGAGGAACTGCTCGGCGTCGGCGTGTGAGTCCCTCGCGCCGGCCGCGAGCAGAACTGCCGCATCGCCGGCGCAGAGCCGGCGCCACTACGGCTGCTTGTAAATGACGCCGCCCTTCATCACGAACGGCACGTGCTCGATCGCGGTGATGTCTTTCGTCGGATCGCCGGGAACGGCGATCAGATCGGCGAGCAGCCCGGGGACGATTCGTCCGAACCTGTCCTGCTGGCGCAGCACCTTCGCGTCGACGGCGGTCGCCGCGAGCAGCGCTTGCGCCGGCGTCATTCCCGCCCGCACCATCCATTCCACTTCGCGATAATTCGTGCCGTGGGTGAAAACGCCGACGTCACTGCCGCAGCCGATCGTCACTCCGTCCGCGAGCGCCAGCTTGAATGCACGGATCGCGTCCTCCATGCCGGGCGTGTACGGCGTCGTGCCACGCTTGTAGCCCGAGAAATATTCTGAATACGCTTCCTCGGCGGTGAGCGTCGGCATGTACGCGATGCCTTTCTGCGCCATCATTTTGAACACCTCGTCGGTGCCGCCGTAGCCGTGCTCGACCGTGTCGACGCCGGCGACGATCGCCCGCCGCATGCCCTCGGCCGTCGTCGCGTGCGCGGCCACCGGATGCGCCGCGCTGTGCGCCTCGTCGACGGCCGCTTTCAATTCGTCGATCGAGAGCGTCGCTGTGGTCGGAAAGGGTCCGCGGTGATAGTCGGCGTAAACCTTGACCCAGTCGGCACCGTGTGCGATCTGATCGCGCACCGCTTTCACCATCTCCGTCGTTCCGGTGACCTCCTGCGCCCCTTTCGGCGTTTCGACATTCGGCGCGAAACCGGCGGGACCGGGACCGTAACTCGAGCTGGCCACAATCGCACGCGTCGCGACGAAGAGCCGCGGACCCGGAATGCGCCCTTCATTGATCGCGCGCTTGACGTCGACATCGGAGTACCCCGCGCCCTCAGTGCCGAGGTCGCGGAGGGCGGTGAAGCCGGCCATGAGGGTGTCGCGGACGTGCAGCGTCGCGGCGATCGTGCGATACGCGAGCGACTCCTTCAGCACCTGATCGTTCCACAGCGTCTCGTTGTACGGGTGCAGAAAGATGTGCGAGTGCGCGTCGATGAGTCCCGGAAGCAGCGTCATGCCCGGCAGATTGATGATCCTGGCGTTCGGCGGCACGGCGACGTTCGCGCCGGCCGCGGCAATCTTGTCGCCTTCCACGAGCACGACCCAGCCGGTGTGCGGCTCGGCGCTGACGGAATCGAACACGCGGTCCGGCCGGAGCAATATCGGCTGCGCGAAGAGACTGCATGCGAGGAAAGAGAGGAAGAGGAAAAAGAGAAGGCGACGCATCGCGTCAGTCTATCGCGCGTTCGAGCAGGACGACACCGCCCCAGATCGCTTTCGCCTTCTCGCCTTTCGTGTCGGGAAAGAGGGCGAAGAGGCGGAACAGAAGGGAGAGGCGGTGCAGCTTCGCCGCGGTGTGGAGCATGCCGTGAACATCGACCGGCTTCCATCCGCATTTCTCGAAGAAGTGCGGGCCCTCCGCGGGGGCGAACTTCAGCGGCGCGCCGGCGTCGCCGAGGCGCGAGCCGATCTGCTTCTGCAGCATTTTGAGAAGCGCAGGGTTCGTCAGATCGGTCGCCCAACGTTGAAACGCCGGCTGCGAAGCGAGGTCTTTCGCCAGCGCGCAGACGTCATCGGCCGTCAGATAGATGAGGAGCCCTTCGCTGATGATCAGCGCCCGCTTCGTCAACCGGCCGAGCTCCTCGAAGACGCCGCGGCGCGCCGCCGGATTCGCGAGATCGATCGGAATGCGCTCGAGCCTGCACGCCGGCTTCTCGCCTTTCAGGATCTCGCTCTTGTAGACCATGATCTCCGGCAGATCGATCTCCACCCACTGCAGCGACGACGGAAGCTGCATGCGGTACGGACGCGCGTCGAGTCCCGCGGCGAGATCGATGACCATGTCCGCGCCGCGGGCGACCTCCTGCTGCACGAACGTGTCGACGAGGTGCGTCCGCGCGGTGTACGACCACGCGTACTGCTGCGATTTCCTGATCGACGCCATGATCTCTTCGCCGCGGCTGCCGGCGAGCTTGCGCGCGAAGGGATCGGAAAAGACGGGCGATTTCTGCTCCGTCTCCATCGCTCGATAGATGGCGACCCAGAGGGCAGTGTCGGAGATGTTGCGGATCAGCGGCTCGGCCACAGTGCCTCTTTTGTATCAGACTTCCCGGTACAACGCGCGCCGAGCCAGGAAAGTTACGGAGTCACGGTGACATCCGCGCGGGCGAAGCCGAGAGCGCCGGTGGCGTCCATGCGGACGACGACTTTCGCCGCGTAGTGGCCCGGCGGAAGATCGAACGTGTCGCTGACGCGCACCGGCGCCCCGTCCTGCAAACCGGCCTCGGCGCGCGAAACATCGATATCAATGCGTTTGATCTTGAAGGCCACGACGCTCGCGCCCGACATCACGTACATCATGACCTTCGCGCCGATGAAGCCGGCGACCTCGTGCGCGAGCAGCTCGCGGCCGGGAAGCTCGAGCTCGACCGTTGCCGCGTTGCCGCTCGACGTCGCGATCACGTTCGTGGTGACGCCGTTCTGCGGGATGTCGTTCTGAATGATGTCGGCGAGCCGGAGCATGTCGCCGGTGTCGCCTTCGCCGGCGCCCGCGGTGTACGAGTGGCGGTACAACGCCTGCGTTCCGCGCGGCACGTTGACGAGTCTCACCGTGATCCGGTTTTCGCTCCGGCCGGTGTCGTGCGCGGAAAATCCGAGGTTGTAGACGACGCGGTGAGTGTCGGCGAGGAGGCGCAATGCCGACGGCAGATCGTTGCGATGGTCGATGACTTCGCCGCCGGTGTCGCGCACCAGCGCGTAGAGCGATTCATTGTCGGCAAAGGTTTGAAACGGACGCAGGCCGCCGATGTCGATCGCATCGAGAAAAACCCCGGCCGCTGCGAATGCTCTGTTCAGCCCCTCGATGTGCCGGACAAGGTCCATATTGAGCATGGGAAGGCGGCCGCGCGTCTCTCGCGGAATGAGGCTCATCGAGCGAATGTCGCCCGGAGCGCGCTGCGATTCGAGTCCGTGCAGGAGAACGCCTTCGAACCCTGCAGAAAGCAGCACGACGTGCTTCTGCCCTTCCATTCCGGCCAGGCGGTCGGCAAGGTCCGTAAGACTCGCAACTTCGTCATCGGCAAGTGCCGCCAGCGTGATGCGCGGATCGAGCAGCGCCGGGTCGAAGCGGGGATCGTGGAAGCGCCCGCCGCCGATCTCGCCGCGCTCGGCCGCACTGAGCGTGAGGTGCAGCGGATCGTTGAGCGCGGGAAAAGCGAGAGCGGCGACGGCCCGATCGGCGATCGCGTGATCGTGCGTGAACGGCACGATGATCTTCAATCCGCCGGCGTTGTAGGTCGCGACACCGATCGTGTCGCTCGGCAGCGCATGATCGACGAACTCGAGCGCCGCTCTCTGGGCATGATGCAGATCGTTTGCCGGCGACAACAGATCGAAGACGAGCATGTACAGCCGCCGCTGGCGAACATCGTGCGATTCGGTCAGCGTCGCGTAATCGGTGACATCGAAGTAGTCGATCGCCTGCGGCGTTCCATTGATGAAGAGCTGGAAGTTGTCGCGCGTGAGGCCGCCGACCGGCGCGTTGCGCGCGGTGACGTAAACGGGAACTTCGACGACCTCGACGGTGGCGGTCTCGCGCACCTGCGCGTGCGCCATTGTGGCGAGAAGAACTGCAATCACCGAGGCACACAGCGCACAGAGCCTTGTCTTTGATCGCTCCGCCTCTGTGGCGATTCTCAGCGTTCCCATAAGCCCGATTTTCCACCCGACTTGCGCATCAGTTGCAACGTTTCGATGACGATGCCTTTTTCCGCGCTCTTGCACATGTCGTAGATCGTCAGCGCGGCGACGGCGCAGGCCGTCATCGCCTCCATCTCCACGCCCGTGCGCCAGTCGCATTGCACGATCGAGTGGATCTCGATCGTGCCGCCCTTGCGGTCGATGTCGAAGGTGATGTCGATCGAGTTCAGCGGAACGGGATGCGTGAGCGGAATCAGCGTCGACGTCGACTTCGCCGCGAGCACGCCCGCGACTTTCGCCGTCGTCAGCACGTCGCCTTTCGGGAGCGCCTGCTCGATGAGCTTTTTCAAGGTTTCCGGCCTCATCTTGACCGTGGCCACCGCAACGGCCTCGCGATGCGTGTTGCGCTTCGAGCCGACGTCCACCATCGAGATGCCGCCGGTCTCGTCGAAATGTGAGAAATCCTTGCTCATGCCATCCTCTCCGCCTCCCGCAGCTCATCGGGCGTATTCACATTCATCAGCGGCTCGCCGGAAAATCGCGCGCGCAGCTCGCCCTCGTCGATGATGTCGATGTCGTCGGTCAGGCCGCGCAGGTTCATCTGACCTGCGGCGACGCGCGGCGCGAACCGCGGCAGGATCGACGGCGAGTATCCGGCGCAAAGCATCTGCAATTTTCCGTTCCATTGCGGGACCACGATCGCCGCGCGCGACGACTCCACCCGCTCCGACAGGTACCGCAACACCTCGGCTGTAATCAAAGGATAGTCGATCGCCAGGACAAAGCAGCGCCCCGAGGCGTCTTCGAGCGCGCGCCAGAGGCCGAAGACGGGCGCCTGAGTCTCGTGCCGCGGCTCGAAAATCGAACGGATGCCTGGCGCCGCCGTTCCCCCGGCGCGCTGCACCGCGATGATCGAGTCGAACACCGGCCCGGCCGCGGCGACCATGCGGCGAAGAAACGTCGATCCGCCGAACGGAAGATCGATCTTCGGCTGTCCCATGCGTTTCGACGCGCCGCCGATGAGGATGTAGCAGTTCATTCGATCGCCGATCGCCAACGGCCAGCGATTATCATCGCCGAAATGTCGGTGTCGGTGATCATTCCCGCGCTCAACGAAGAGGAATGGATCGCCGGCGCGGTCGCCTCGGCGGCGGGATGCGAGGTGATCGTCGTCGACGGCGGCAGCAGCGACCGCACGGCGCGATTTGCGACTGCCGCGGGCGCACGCGTGCTCCTGAGCGCGCCGCCGCGCGCACGGCAATTGAATCAGGGGGCGGCGGCGGCATCGGGCGACTGGCTGATTTTCCTGCACGCCGATTCGCGCCTGCCCCCCGGCGCGGCCGAGGCGGTCGAGGGCTCAGGCGCGTCGTTCGGCGGATTCCGACTGCAATTCGCCGAGCCCGATCGGAAGTTGCGCATCGCCGCGCGCATGATCAATCTGCGGACGGCGATCACCCGCGAACCGTGGGGCGATCAGGCGCAGTTCATCCGGCGATCTGCGTTCACCGGCTTTCGCGAGATCCCGATCATGGAAGACTACGAGCTCGCGCGCCGCATGCGTCCCGCGCGCATCCTGCCGCTCGCCGTCACCACCTCCGGCCGGCGGTTTCTGCGAAAGGGCCTCTTGCGCACTGCGGTGGTCAACTGGTTGACGATCTTCCGGTATCACCTCGGCGCAGATCCCGAGGAGCTGGCGCGCGCGTACCGGCTGTTTTGACGTTTCAGATCCACGATCGGCCGCCGTCGCACTGCGAGGCGAGCGGCGCAAGCCGTGCTCGTTACCGCTTCTTCGCGCTCTTCTGCCGCTCGGCCTGCTTCTTCGCATGCCGCGCCTGGCCTAACGAGACGTTGATCGGATTGCTGCGGTCGAGGAAGGGAACCGGGGGCCGGGCCCGGACACCGAGCTCCCGCCGCACGCGCTTGAGCGGCTCGTTTTCCGGCGCGATCTTGAGCCCCGCCTCCGCCGTTTCCAGCGCCCGCTTGCGATTGCCGATCAGCACGTACACGCGCGCGAGGTTCGCGTAGTGATCGCCGTTGTAGAACTCGAGCTCGAGCGCGCGCTTGCAGAGGTCTGCCCCCGCTTTGTACTTTTTCTGCACCAGCGCGAGGCACAGTCCGAAGTACGACAGGCCGGAGGCGGTCTTCGCCGAATTGAGCGGCGGCGAATCGTCCGTGCCGTAGATGTCGAGAAATTCCGTCAGCGCCTGCAGATACTCCCCTCGCTCGGTCATCAGCACTGCTTCATCGATACGACGCAGCAAGCTCGTCATCAGATCAACTCCCGTGATCGCAGGCGGCGCACGAACTGTTCGATGCGCTCGCGCTCGTCTTCGCTGATTTCGACGAATCGCAAACCGTACTTCGCCATCGTCCCCGCAAACTCCGCCCGCAGCACCTCGGCCTCGATCTGCATGGCCTGCGGCTCGCCGGGCAGATAAAAATGCAGGCGCAGCCTCCCCTCGCCCGGAAGCACGCGATCGAGCTCCAGCAGCATGCCGGTGGCGGAGATGTTGACGCTGCGGCCGATGAGAAAGCGGCCGCTTTTTTCGAGCGAGACCTCGATGCGCGTCAGCGTGCGGAGGTCGCGGCGCGTGGGAATGCTCGTCAGCCGCGTGATCTTCGCGTCGAGATCGTGACGCTGCAGCGGACGGAAAATCACGTCGTTGCATCCGGCGGCGAGACAGAGCTCCTGGTGCTGCTCGCTGTCGCGCTCGCAGACGAGAAGCAGCGAGATCGCGCGCGTGCGGTCGTCCGAGCGGATCTCGCGGCAGAACTCCGGCGCCGACATGTCGAACAGATCGAAGCCGAACATGATGAGCTGCGGCAGCTCCTCGCGCGCTTTCTGCAGGCCCTCGGTGCCGGCGAGCGCCGTCAATACGACCGCCTCGCGGCGGCGGAGAATCGTCTCCTGAAACAGGAGCGCGCCGCGCGAGTGATCGACGAGGAGAATGCGTCCGGGCTGGGTCATTCAGGCGGCCGAGATTTCACGCAACTTCGCGACGATCCGCTTCAGATCGTCCACGAGCATCGAAATGTGCTCCTCGGTATTCGACTTGCCGAGCCCGAATCGGATGGAGCCGAGGGCAGCGGGTTCGGGGACGCCGATGGCGGTGAGCACGGGGGACGGACCTCGCTCTCCTGAACTGCACGCCGATCCGGACGAGAGCGCGAAACGCCGCATCGCGACGATCAGCGCATCGGCCTCGATCCGATCGAAACTGACGTTCAGATTGCCGGGCAATCTTAACTCCCGCGGTCCGTTCACGGAAGTGCCGGGAATCTCGGCCGTGACGCGCTCCCACAGCCCGTCGCGAAGCCGCGTCAGCCGTACAGCCTCGTCGTGCATCTCTTCTTTGCGGATCCGAAACGCGGCAGCCATTCCGATGACTCCCGGTACGTTGACCGTCCCCGGACGAATGTTTCTCTCCTGACCGCCGCCGGTTGTCAGCGGCGGCACCCGCACTCCGCGCCGGACGTAGAGACCTCCGATGCCTTTTGGTCCGTAAAGCTTGTGCGCGGAAAACGAGGCGAAATCGGCATCGATGAGCCTCAGATCGATCTTGCCAGCGGCCTGGGTGATGTCGCTGTGATAAAGCACACCGCGCTCGCGACAGATTGCCGCGAATTCGCCGACGGGCTGGATCGTGCCGATCTCGCCGTTCGCCGCTTCGATCGAGACGAGGCGCGTGTTCGGACGGATCGCATCGCGCAGCTTGCCGGGATCGATGAAACCGTGCCGGTCGGGCGCGAGGATCGCCACGTCGTGCCGACGCGCCGGCACGAGCACCGATTTGTGTTCGATCGCCGAGACGATCAGGTGCTCGCCGGGAGCGACGAGATTCAGCGCGATGTTGTTCGACTCCGTCGCGCCCGAGGTGAAGACGATCTCGTTTGGCTGCACGCCGAAAAAGCGCGCGATCGAGATGCGCGCGTCCTCGACCGCGTTGGCCGCGCGGCGGCCGTACTCGTGCGTCAGCGACGCCGGATTGCCGAACTGCTCCGAGAAGAACGGCAGCATCGCGTCGACGACGCGCGGATCGCACGGCGTCGTCGCGTGATGGTCGAGATAGATCGGAAGATCCAACGGCTAGCTGCCCGAAATTTCAAATTTCAAATTGCAAATGAAAAATGAACAATGGCTGCGCTCCCGCATTTTTGAATTTTCATTTTTCATTCTGAGATTTCTCATTTGAAGGTTGCCGTCCGGCGCCGGCGCGTGGCCGTGGGCGCCTTCGCGCGCGGCTTCGCCGGCGCGGAAACCTTTCCGTACAAACGACGCAGCTCGTCCTTTGCCCGTTCGAGTTTCGCCCGATCGGATTTCGACAGGTTGCTGCCGGCGCGATTGATGTAGAAGGTGAGCATCGACATCGCCGAGCGATACGGGCTGCTCTTGCGGCGCCTGCTGTGTTCCGCCGATCGCTTCAGCGAGCGCGCGATGCTCTTCGCATCCTTCTTCTTGAAGACGCGGTTCTCGAGATCGAGCGCGTTGCTGCCGAGAGTCACTCGGGCGGACCACCGTTTGGCTTTGCGGGTCATCGAAATTTCAAATTTCAAATTTCTGCACAGCGGAGGCGCGGCCGCCGCACTCCGGATCAGTGCCGCCGTCTGCGCCGCCGATGCTGCTTCACCGGCTCGCCTTCCGCCCGCTTGACGCGCTGCGCGAACGAGCTCCACTGCCGGAACACCTCGACGTGCTTGCCGGACGAGAGCGCGTACAGCTCGAGCAGCGCGAGCGCGTCGTCGAACGGCTCGCGATAGACGAAACGGAACTGCGAGCGGCGGTCGGATGGCGGCTCGAGCAAACGCCAGAGTGTCTCCAGTGCCTGCTCGATCTGATGCCGCGTTCCCGACGGAAGCGCCATGCGCGCGCAGATCGGCTGAATCAGGTCGCGGATGAATACGAGCACTTCGCCGATGCGCATCCGTGCGCTGCGCCGCTGCTCTTCGGCCTCGAGCTCGTCCATCACCCACGGCAGCAGCAGGACCGACAGCAGCACGGCGTCGGAGATCTTGCGCGACGACTGCACCGTGCGGTCGAGCACCTCGAGCATTTTCCAGAAATACGGCGCGCGATCGCCGCTGATCGAGCGGAACACCTCCGGCAGAAGCGGCTCCAGAAGTCCGCTGTCCACCATGCGGCGGATCGCGCCGCGCGACCAGCCGCGCCGCAACAGCTCGAGGATCTCCTCCGAGACGCGCGGCGGCGAGGCCTTCAGAATCTCGTTCCGGTGGTGCAGGATCGCCTCGTACGTGTCCGGCTCGATTTCGAAGCCGAGCCGCGAAGCGAATTCGATGGCGCGCATCATGCGCACCGGATCTTCGCGGAAGCGGATGCCCGGATCTCCGATGACGCGCACCTCCCTGCGCGCCATGTCTTCGAGTCCGCCGACGTAGTCAATGACCGAGAAGTCGGCGATGCTGTAGAAGAGCGCGTTCATCGTGAAGTCGCGGCGGCGGGCGTCCTGCAGCGGCGAGCCGAACGTGTTGTCGTTCGTGATCAGCAGTTCGTCGTTCTCCTCCGAGGAGCGCTCCGGCTCGCGGCGGAAGGTCGAGACCTCGACGATCATGTCCTGGAAGATCACATGCACGAGACGAAAGCGGCGGCCGATGATGCGGCTGTTGCGAAACAGACGGCGGATCTCGGCCGGATGCGCGTCCGTGGCGACGTCGAAGTCTTTCGGCTCGCGGTTCATCAGCAGATCGCGAACGCTGCCGCCGCAGAGGTACGCGCGGTATCCGCTGCGATGCAGCCGATACAGGACCTTGAGAACGTTTTCCGGGATGCGCCGCCGCGAGATGGAGTGACTGCTGCGATCGACGATGGTCGCGTTTTCGGCCTCTTCCGCGCTCGCTTCCCGCTGCTCGCCGCTCGCTTCAAGCGTCGTCATGGACTGTATCCGCTGTCCGACTCCGGTAAAAGCTGTGGAGTGAAATGGTACTTGCTGTCGACGATGAAGAACGTCCGTTCCCACCGGGTCCGTGTGAAAAAGTGAAAGACGACGCCGGCCAATTCCCTGAGCCGCGCCGACGGCGGACTGTCGGGCGGCGGCGGCACGCTGGCGAACGACCAGTAGACCATGAACGCGCGCCCTTTGATCATCCCGCGCGGAACCGTGCCCCAGTATCGCGAGTCGCTCGAACGGTCGCGGTTGTCGCCCATCGCGAAATACTGACCGGCAGGCACCGTCACGGGACCGAACTGATCGCGCGACCGATACGGCTCCGGCAGCGCCGGCTGCTTCGGAAAGACATTCGAATCGACGTGGATCACGTACGGCTCGTCGAGCGCTTTGCCGTTGATGAAGACGACCTTGTCGCGGATCTCGACGGTGTCGCCCGGCATGCCGATGACGCGCTTGACGAAGTCCGTATCGGGCTGCAGCGGATAGCGGAAGACGATGATGTCGCCGCGCTTCGGATCGCGCAGCGGGAAGAGCCTCTTCCACATGGCGTCGGCCGGCCCGTAAATGAATTTGTTGACGATGATGTGGTCGCCGATTTTCAGGTTGTCCTCCATCGATCCCGTCGGGATCTTGAAGGCCTGAAACACGAAGATGCGTGCGAAATTGACGAAGATGACCGCGATCAGCAGCGCTTCGTAGTACTCGCGGAATGTCGATTTCTTTCGTGCGGCGTCAGCGGCCATTTTCTTCTTGCCGGGTAGCGGATTCGCGGTTGCGGATCGCGGGTGGGCAGACCCGCTACCCGCCACCCGCTACCCGCCGTACCGACACGCGCGTGGTGTCGATCCAGGGAGTCGCGCGCGCCGCCTCGAGGAATGCGGCGTCGGGCGCATGCCGCATGATCGCACAAGCGACGCGTTTTCCACGCATGAGTGCGCCACGCTCGGCGTTCCAGACGAACGGCGGATCGGCCACCCAGACCACCAGTGGGAGCTTTTCGCCGTAATGCATCACCGACGGCCGCATCACGACCGCGCCGCCCAGGGGCTCGAGAGCGACGTCGAGGCGGGATTGCGGGGCGACGTCGGTGCGCCGCGCTGTGCCGTCATACTTCATCGATTCGATTCGATCCGACGCGTCGGGACTCGTCAACACGACCGCGTATCGTTCGGCTTCCTTGTCCCAGGCGAGCGCGCGGACGGTTGCGTACTGGAAGTCGACGCTCAATTGCACAGCAGTCGGCACGTGGACCGTACGCACGACGTCGCCGACGGGCGCGTGGACGATGTAGCTGATCTTGTTTCCGCGCGGCGCCCACTGCACATCCGTCTCGTCCGCTGGATCCTCCGGCACCCAATGCACGTCGCTGCCGTCGAGCGAAACGAGTCCGATGTCGAAGTTGTCCTTCCGCTTCGCCGAGAACGCGATCTCGCGACGCTCGAGCGAGACATCGAACGATTGAATCGCGACGAACTGCGGCGTGAGGGCTTTGTCACCGTTGTAGAGCTTGCCGTCGGCGATGCGTACGCCTGCAGTCGGATGAGGCACGCATTGAACGACGCCGCAGGGGTCGAGTTTCTGGATCGTCGGCGCGCTGGCGCAACCCACTAGAAACAGAAAGAACAGCCACCGCGAAAGCCGCACGAGAAACCATTGTAAGTCGCTGAAAAGAAAAAGACAACTCCGTGGCCGAGCTTTTGCTAAATAACTATCATCATGGACCTGCGAGATCAGCTGCTGGAGTCGTCGGACAGGAAGCAGGAAGGGGCCGGGAAGTTCTCGATTGTGTCGATCGCGGCGCACGGACTCATCGTCGCGGCGATCCTCTTCGTCGGCGCGAGCGCGACGCACAGGATCGACGCGGAAACGAAGCCCATCCCCGCGTTCATCGCCACCGCCGCCGCCCCACCCCCACCGCCGCCGCCCCCGCCCGCCCCGGCCGGTTCGAGCGCGGCGCACATCGCGACGCCGAAGCCGGTCGTCGTGCACGAGACGCCGAAGTTCGTGCAGCCGGCCGAAGTCCCGCAGGAGGTTCCGCAGGTTGTCCTCACGACGCCGACCGTCGCGAACCTCGCGCCGTCAACCGATACGGGCGCCCCGTCGAGCGATGACTCCGGCGGTGTGCCGGGCGGAGTCGAAGGCGGCGTGAAAGGCGGCGTCGATGGAGGCGTCATCGGCGGACAAATCGGCGGAGTCATCGGCGGTCGGCTCGGCGGAGTGTTAGGCGGAACGCCCGGCGGCGCGGTCGGCGGAACGGGAAAGGGTGACGCTGACGTCAAGCCAGCCGCTCCACCGTCCGACGGCCCGCTGCGCGTCGGCGGCGACGTCAAGGCGCCCGTCGTCATGAAGCGCGTCGAACCGCAATACAACGAGCTCGCGCGTCACGCGCGCGTGCAGGGTGTCGTGATCGTCGAAGCGGTCATCGACAAGAACGGCAACGTCGACAAGGTCAACGTGCTGAAAGGACTCCCGATGGGGCTCTCCGACGCCGCGATCGAAGCGGTGAAGGAGTGGAAGTTCAGACCGGCGACGCTCAACGGCCAGCCGGTGGATGTCATTTTCAATCTCACAGTCAATTTCACGCTGCAATAGGAGGAATGCGATGCCACGAGGAGACAAGCGACATTACACGGACAAAGAGGAGCGCCAGGAAGAGCACATCGAGCAGGGCTACGAATCGCGAGGCGTTTCTGAAAAAGAAGCGAAGCGCCGCGCGTGGGCGACGGTGAACGCGGTCCATCGCGGCGGCGAGCTGAAAGGCGGAGGCGGTTACGGCAAGCCCGAGAACCACGCGCCGATGCGCAAGGGCGGGCGGAACTCGCACGGCTAGCCGGGAGTTCGCAGTTCGCGGTTCGCAGTCCGCCACAACTGCGAACCGCGGCAACCAGTGGGCCGGATCGTTGGAGGGAATGATGACAACCGAGCGACAACGCGCCGCAGCGCGGCGAAACATCAAGAAGGCGGCCGCGGCGGCAAAGCAGAAGCGCACGATCGCGCACCTGCCAAAAAAAACGCGGACCGCACTCGGCAAGCAGGCGGCGAAAGTCGCAAAGCAGAAACGAGGGAAGTCAGGGTAGCCGCGGCCGGTCCGCAGTGACCATCGGACCGCCCGCACACCGCGAACTGCGCACTACTCCCCGGGCCGATCCACCGTCTTCGACTCCGGCTTGATCTTTCGCGCAATCGCCTTCGCCTGCAGGAAGAGGCCGAGGTAATCGCGGCCGCCCGCTTTGGAGTCGGTGCCGGACATGTTGAAGCCGCCGAACGGATGCACGCCCACGAGCGCGCCGGTGCACTTGCGGTTGATGTACAGGTTGCCGACGAAGAACTCGTCGTTCGCGCGCCGGATCTTGTCGGGATTGTCGGTGAAGAGCGCGCCGGTCAGACCGTACGGCGAATCGTTGGCGATGCGCAGCGCGTCGTCGAAGTCCTTCGCTTTGATCACCGCGAGCACGGGGCCGAAGATCTCCTCCTGTGCGATCGTCGCGTCAGGATCGACGTCGGCGATCACCGTCGGCTCGATGTAGAAGCCGTCTTCCGCGTGGACGTTGCCGCCGGCGACGAGCCGCCCCTCCTTCGCGCCTTTGTCGATGTACTCCTTGATCTTTTTCATCGCCGATTCGTTCACGACCGGCCCGACCTGCGCTTCCGCCTTCTCGCTCGGCGCAACGCGCAGAGCCTTCGTCTTCTCA
>DATIZY010000030.1:0-21747 GCA_035516895.1 Thermoanaerobaculia bacterium
AGGAGTCGGGAGACCTCCTGGAGGGCAGCGGTGACGTCGGGACTGGCGTCGCCCGGCGCGATCGTTCCGCTCATCCGGTTTCGACGCTCCGCGGTCGCCGTCTCTTCGGCTGTTCGTTTTTCCATTTCGCCGGGCAGCGACAAGAGCGCTTCGTCGACGGTGCTCTTCAGAAATCCGCGATTGAGATCTTTCTGCGTCAGCACCTCGCGTGTCTTCAGCAGCCGCTGCACGACGGGAAAATACGGGCTGGTCGGATCGTCGACGAGCTTCGCCTGCAGCAGAGCGACATCCGCGACGGCGCGCTTGTCGCCGCTTTCGACTCCGAGCTCGGCCGTCGCCTTCACGCTCTTGCCGATCTCGGGCAGCGCGGTGCCGTTCGCGTCGCCGGGATTCACCCACGCGTCCACGGCGATCTCGTGATGCGCGATCTTGTCGTCGAAGCCGGTCGAATCGACGAGGACGTTGCGGACGTAGACGCGATTGTTTTTCGCGAAAATACCCTGCTTCGTCGGCACGGAGACCTCGAGGCGATAGGCGTTCGACGCGGTGATGGTGACCTCGCGCAATTCTTTTTCGGTGTAGACGCGCTCGACCGTTTTCTGATCCTTCACGCGCGACGCTTCCTCGCGCTGCAGCGAGGCCCAGCGATACGTGTCGTCGGGCCGCCGATCGCGCAGCGTTTCGAGATCGTCGTCGACGATCGCCAGCATGACCTGTCGCGAGTCGTTGAGGTCCTTTGCGAGCGCGGCGACGCGCGACAGCGCGCGAAAGTCGGCGTCGACCTGATCGATTTTCGGGTCGGGCGTCGTCGTCGCGGACACCGCCGCGGAAAAGAGCAGAGCTGCGAGCATTCATCCTCCCGTCGAGGCCGTCAGTTTAGCGGAGAACGCGGCCTGAAGGACGGATGTCATGCGATGCTGCGTTGTGCGGTCTTTGACCGCGATGCGAATCGCGCGATCGCCGAGGGAAGCGCCCATCGTCGACGCGTCGCGAATGAAGAGGCCTTCCTTCCGGCACTCGGCGACGATCTCGGCCGCGCGCGGCCCATTGTCATCGATGTGACACAGGACGAAATTCGCGCACGAAGGGACGATGCGCAGCGGCATCGGCGCGAGCGCACGACAGAGCTCCGCACGCAGCTCGTGCGTCTCGCGATGACGTGACGCGTAGTACGACGCGTCGCGCAGCGCGGCGACAGCGGCGACTTGCGCCGTCAGACCGACGGCCCACGGCGGCGTGATCGAACGCAGGCGTTCGAGCAGATGCGGCGCCACGCAGAGATACGCGCAACGCGCGCCGCTCAGCGCGTAGACCTTCGACATCGATTTGCAGATCACGACGTTCTCGCGCGTCGTCGCGAATCGCTCCAGCGATTCTCCGCCGCCGAGGTAGTCGATGTAGGTCTCGTCGATCCAGACGAGCGTGCGCTCCGGCACTTCGCGCAGGAACCGCTCGAGATCGTGCCGCGGGATGTGGCGGCCGGTCGGGCTGTTGGGATTGACGAGAACGATCACGTCGTAGTCGAGCCGCGCGCGTCCGGCGAGGCGGCCGAGATCGACGTCGTAGTTTCGGTCGCGAGAGAGAAGGAATCGATCGACGCGGCAGCGGATCACGTTTTCGAGAACGTGCGCGTATTCGCCGTACATCGGCTCGAGAATCAGCGCGCGCGAATCCCGATCGAGCCATTCGCGAAGTGCGAGATAGATGAGATCGGAAGAGCCGGCTCCCGGAAGAATGCAGCTCGCGTCGACGCCGCGAACGCGCGCGATCGTGCGCACGAGTCCCTCCGCGCCGAGCGGAGGCGATGTTTGCACCAGCCATGGCAGGTCGTCGTGCAGTGCCGAGAGGACCGCCGGGGAGGGTGGAAACCACGCGTCGAGGACATCGGCATTGATGATCTGCCGGCGGCGGTCGAGCGCATCGAATTCGCTGCCGATTGCGTCGAAGAACGCGCCGCCGTGGAAGCATTCGCCCGGCGGGCGAAACGCAACGATGAGCTCCCACTCCGCCGCGCGTTCCATGCGGTCGAGAAGCGCCTCGAACCGGTCGAGGCGCTCGCGGATCGTGCGCACTCGTTCGGTCATGACGATGAAATCGACTTCGCCGCAGCGGATCTCGAGGCCGGTTGCGAGCAGCCCGGCCTGGATGTAGAGGCTGCGCACCTCGCGGCGGCCCATGGCGATCATTCGCGTCCCGCCGTGCGCCTCGATCCAGCGCAGCGCGGCGTACATCAGGAGAAGCGTGATCGTGGTGCCGCGAAATGCCGGCAGGACGGTGAGGATGCGCACCTCGTACGTCCGGTCGTCGATCCGGAACGGCAGCTCTTCGCGGCGCAGGTATTTCTCGATCGAGTAACTGCCGGCGGTGGGGGGCGTGATGCTGACGAATCCGGCGAGCGCGCCGCCGACGGTGGCGACGATGTAGAGATTGGCGTCGTCCAGCCGGTCGCGAATGGCGCGCTCCGGGTTCTCGGAATGCTGCCGGATCTCCCGCGCGTAGACCTCGTGGCGAAGCGCGTAGATCGCGTTGCGTTGATCGTCCGTGGCGATGGAGATCCGTGGGCGCATGCAAAACCTCCCGACGATACCGACCGGTATGGACTATACTCAATACCGTTCGGTATGGCAACGCGTGCGGACTGGGAGCAGAAGGCGCTGAGCGAGGTCGCCGCGGGCGGGCTGGCGCGTCTGGCCATCCCGGCGCTCGCCCGCTCTCTCGGTGTGACCAAGGGAAGCTTCTACTGGCACTTCCAGAATCTGCGGCAGCTCGTCGGCTCCGCGCTTCGCCGATGGGAGGAGATGGATCGCGACGCGCTCGACGAGGTCCACGAGATCGCCGACCCCCGCCGCAGGCTCATCGCCCTCTTTCGCGACGCCATGCACAAGCGCCAGGCGCACGCCCTCTACGTGGCACTGAGCGCCGCCGATGCCGCGGAAGTCCGCTCGTCGCTGCGGCGCATCAACCGCCGGCGGTTGCGGTTTCTGATCGAGGCCTATCGCGAGCTCGGCTTTCCTCCGAAAAAAGCGCGCGATCGCGCGACGCTGGCATATGCTGCCTATGTCGGCGCGCTGCATTTGCGGTATCAGAATTCCGGCGCGCTTCGCAGGAACGATGACCTCGACGGATTCGTCGCGCATTCGGTGGAGACTCTGATTCCATGAGCGATCGATGGCTCACGGTCCTGGGCAGCTTCGTGGCCGATCTCGCGTTTCGCACGCCGCAGCTGCCGGCGTGGGGGCAGACGATCATGGGCTCCGACTTTCGCCTCGGTCCCGGCGGCAAGGGATCGAATCAGGCGGTCGCGGCGGCGCGGCTCGGCGCGAAGGTCAGCTTCATCAGCAAACTCGGACGCGATCCTTTCGGCGATCTCGCGCGCGAAACGTACAAAAACGAGAACGTCGACACGCGATTTCTTTTTGAAACGGAGCATGCCACTGGCGCTGCGAGCATCGTCGTACACGAATCGAAGGGCGAGAATGCGATCGTCGTCGTTCCCGGCGCCTGCTTTCAGATGACGACCGATGATGTCGATCTCGCGAAGCCGCTCATCGAGCAATCGTCCATCTTCATGACGCAGCTCGAGCTGCCGATTCCGGTCGTCGAGCGCGGCCTCGCCGTCGCGCATCGCGCCGGCGTTCCGACGATCCTCAATCCCGCGCCCGCGTTCGAGCTGCCGCGGACGATCTATCCGCTCTGCGACTATTTCACGCCGAACGAGAGCGAAGCAGCGGGCCTGACCGGCGAGCCGGTGACCGACATCGAAAGCGCGAAGCGTGCCGCCGATGAGTTTCTGCGCCGCGGCGTGCGCAACGTCGTCATCACGTTGGGCGCGGAAGGCGCGCTCGTGAAGAATCGCGAAATCGTGCGGCTCGTACCCGCGTTCGATGCCGGACCGGTGGTCGAGACCACCGGAGCCGGCGATGCCTTCAACGGCGGTTTCGCGGTCGCGCTCAGCGAAGGGCGCGATGTCGTCGAAGCGGCGCGCTTCGGCTGTGCGGTCGCCGGAATCTCCGTGACGCGCCCTGGAACGGCACCGTCGATGCCGAGGCGCGGGGAAGTCGACGCGTTGATGCGGAGGTCGTGAATGTTCGTCCGAGCATCGATCCTGAGCGTGGACGTCCGCGTGTGCGGGAGCAAACGATCTCCGATCCAACGCCGAGCAAGCAGGCGGCAGTGCCGGCTGCATCGAGTATGCTTCGGCCCGTCTCGCGCGTCAGCCTAGAGCCGTCATGTTCGTTCCCGCCACATTTGCAGCCGCGTTGGTGATGACGATCCTCAGCACGATCTGCTGGGGCTCGTTCGCGAACACGTTCAAGCTGACGAAGAACTACCGCTTCGAGCTGTACTACTGGGATTACGCAGCCGGCATTTTCCTGATTTCGGTCGTGCTCGCGTTCACGATGGGGAGCATCCGCGGCGGCGATACCTCGTTTGTGGCGAATCTGCGCGACGCCGCGCCGCTGAACATTTTGTGGGCGGCGATCGGCGGATTCATCTTCAACATCGCGAACGTGCTGCTGATCGCCGGAATCGAGATCGTCGGACTGGCGATCGCGTTTCCGATCTCCATCGGCATCGCCCTCGTCGAAGGCGTCGTGCTCAGCTATGCGCTTCAGCCGAAAGGCAGCGCCGGATTGTTAGGCGCGGGCGTGGGAATGGCCGTGCTCGCGGTGATTCTGATCGGCCTCGCATACGGGCAGCTGCAGGGCGCGAACCGGAGCGTGTCGCGAAAGGGTGTGATCGTCTGCATCATCTCCGGCCTGCTGATGGGAACGTTCGCGCCGTTCGTGACGCGCGCGATGACGGCCGCGCATCCGCTGACGCCGTACACGGTCGCGGTCTTCTTCACACTCGGCGCGGTGATCTGCTGCTTTGCGTTCAACATCTATTTGATGAGGCGGCCGCTCGTCGGTGAACCGGTCGGTTTCAGCGGATACGCGAGCGCGCCCGCCTCGTATCACGCGCTCGGACTCCTCGGCGGCGCCGTGTGGGGCATCGGCACCGTGTTCAATTTCGTGGCGGCGAGTCTCGTCGGCGTCGCGATCTCGTATGCGATCGGACAGGCGTCGCCGATGATCGCCGCGCTGTGGGGCGTGTTCGTCTGGCGCGAGTTCAAAGGATCGAACGCGAAGGCGAAGCTGTATCTCGTCGGAATGTTCGCCGCATATCTGCTTGCGCTCGTGCTCATCGCGAAGGCTTACCAGGCCGCCTGAACGGAGCGCCGCGACCTCCCCCAAAATATTTTCGCCCCGCCTCCGTCTTGAACAGTCGAAATGGATGCCGCGTTGAGCATCGAGGAGACCGTCGAGCGCGAGCGCGGCCGGCTCCGCAACTTCATTCGCAAGCGCGTGCGCGACGCGAGCGACGCCGAAGACATTCTGCAGGACGTCCTCTACGAGCTGGTGATCGCGCCCGGGCCGATCGAGCGCGTGACGGCGTGGCTGTTCCGCGTGGCCTCGAACAGAATCATTGATCGTTTTCGTAAACAAAAGAATGAAACATTATCGATCGACGATCTTCTGCCGTCGCCCGACGCAGGTCCGGACGGCGACTACGCGCGCAGCGTGCTGATCGGCGAGCTCGAGTCGGCGCTCGACGAGCTGCCGAAAGAGCAGCGCGCTGTCTTCATCGCGCACGAGATCGACGGCCGCAGCTTCAAAGAGATTTCGGAGGCGACCGGAGTGCGGGTCAACACGCTGCTCTCGCGGAAGCATTACGCCGTACTCCATCTCCGCCGGCGGCTGCAGGAAATCTACGAGGAGTTCCGATGAAACGACGAGTTGGAAGGTTTGCCGCTTTTGCCGTTCTCGCCCTCGCGGCGTTTGCCGCGATCGGATGGATCGTCATGAGTTTGTGGAACGCGATCCTTCCCGGCGCAACCGGATGGCACCCGATTACGTACTGGGAAGCACTCGGCCTGCTGCTGCTGAGCAAGATCCTGTTTGGTGGTTTCTGGGGACCGAGGATGCATTGGCGGCGAAAGATGACGATGAACATGACCCCGGAGGAGCGCGAAAAGTTTCGCGAGGCGATCCGGGGCCGCTGCGGCCACATGATGGAGCAAAAAACCGGAGGCTGATTGATGCGACGTTCTCTGCTCGTCGTATTCCTCGCGACGGTTGCGCCTCTTTTTGCGCAAACCGCCGATCACCGCCACGATTTCGACTACCTTCTCGGCGACTGGCAGTTCACGGGCGAAAATCAGCAGTTCGGAAAATTCGGCGGCTTCTGGAGCGCCGTGCGCCTCGACGACGGCGATATCTTCGACGAGTATCGCGTCACCGGCGAGAAGGGCGAAACCTACTACGTCACGAGGACGTTACGTTCCTACAACGCGCGAACGAACGAGTGGGAGCTCGTGTCGACCGGAGATGGGGCGGGACTCGGGGACCGTGGCACGGGTCACCGCGAAGGAAACGACGTGCGGATCGAACAGACATTCGGAGCGGGCACTGCGCACCCGTCGATCCTGCGGATCCGCTATTACGACATCGAACCGGACCGCTTTTCATGGATCGCCGACCGCTCGGTGGATGGCGGAAAGACATGGACCAGCGGCTTCCAACGAATTGAGGCCAAACGGCTTGCGGCGCCGCGTGAGTTCGTGCTCGCCGCGCCGAAAATCGCCGCAACGCCCGCCACGGCGAGTGCGGAGCTCGCGAAGCTCAAGGCGCGCGTCATGTCGGCCGACTATCGCGCGGACTTCGACGAGCTCGCGCGCGTTCGCGATGAGCTCGCCGGCTGGCCGAACGATCGCGACGGCGCCTATCTCGCGCACTACTGGAAGGGGTATGCGAGCTGGCGCATCGCGATCAACGGCGCGAGTCATTCGATGAAAGGGGAAGACCTCGCGAAGAATCTGAAGAGCGCGGCCGCCGATTTTTACGCGTCGATCCGCCTGAACGTCGATTTTGCGGACGCGTACGCCGCCGTCACGATGGTGAACTCGTGGCTCGGCACGTTTTCGATGTCCGACCCGGCCGCGCTCCGCGAGCGCATCTCCCTGTCGCAGGCGCTTCTCGCGCGCGCGGCCGCGCTCGATCCGAAGAACCCGCGAATGTTATGGGCGCGCGGAGCGTTCCTCCTGTACCCGCCCGCATCAAAAACCGCGGAGGCGATCGACACGTACAAAGAGATGCTCGCGGAAGCGGAACGCCGCGGCGAGGACCCGTCATCGCCGCTGCCGGACTGGGGAAAACCGGAGGCGTTGATGTCGATTGCCTACGCGAGCCTCGCGCTCAGCCCGCCGGACCTGGCTACAGCGCGAGAGGACGCGCAGGCGGCACTGAAGCTGCGGCCGGAGTGGTCCTATGTCCGGGACACCCTGCTGCCGGACATTGAATCCCGCTCCCGTCCGCAACCAAAATGACACGTCCTCCGGAATCGTAACGTTTCTATAGCGGTTGGAGTTAAGCCGGTCAGTTAGACTGATCGCCCAAAAATCATGAAGAAAAGAATGTTGTTCATGCTGCTCGCGGTGTTCGCGTTTCTCGCGATCATCGGCAGCTTCAAGTTTTTCCAGATCAAAGCGGCGATTGCCCAGGGTATGTCGTACACGCCGCCGCCCGAGGCGGTGACCACGACGATCGCGCAGCCCGTCGAGTGGGATTCGACGATCAAGGCGATCGGAAGCGTCGCTGCGGTCAACGGCGTGATGGTCAGCGCCGATCTACCGGGTGTAGTGTCGGAGATCGATTTCGATTCCGGCCGCTCGGTGAATAAAGGCGATGTCCTCGTGCGCCTCGACACGCGGCAGGAGCAGGCGCAGTTGGCAGCGGCCGTCGCTCAGCGCGATCTGGCCCGGGTCGAATTCAACCGTCAGAAAGAGCTGCTCGCCAAAGGGATTACCTCGCAGTCTGCGTATGACCAGGCTGCAGCGGAATTCAAGTCGGCCGACGCCAACGCTGGACAGATTCGCGCCACGATCGAGCGCAAGACCATTCGCGCACCCTTTTCCGGCGTTCTCGGCCTGCGGCAGGTCAACCTCGGCCAGTATCTCGCCGGCGGAGCGCCGATCGTTCCGCTGCAGTCGCTCAAGCCGGTGTACGTCAACTTCAACGTCCCGCAGCAGGAGATGGGATTGATCGGTGTCGGCGTGCCGGTGCAGCTCGATACGGGCGATAGCGGCAGAGTCTCCGCGGCCGATTCCGTCATCGACGAGTCCACGCGCAACATCCGCGCGCAGGCGACGTTCGACAACCGGTCCGGCAAGCTGCATCCCGGCATGTTTGTCGAGGTGCATCTCGCGCAGGGAGCCAAAACGTCGGCGATCGCGCTGCCGGCATCGGCGATCAGCTACGCGCCATTCGGCGACTCCGTGTTCATCGTCGAAGACGTCAAGGATCCGAAGTCGGGCAAAAGCTATCGCGGCGTGCGGCAGCAGTTTGTGAAGCTCGGCGGCTCGCGCGGCGATCAGGTTGCCGTGCTGACCGGCGTCAAGCCAGGCGAGGAAGTCGTCACCTCGGGCGTCTTCAAGCTGCGTCCCGGATCGGCAGTCATCGTCAACAACTCCGTCGTGCCGGCCAACAGCATCGCGCCGAAGCCGGAGGACACGTAGGAGTCAGCCGCGCCGGGCGGTTCGACGCGTTGGAGCGTCCCTTCCGCCTGACGCGTCAATGAATCCGGCGAATCCGACATGAAACTCACAGATCTCTTCGTCAAGCGCCCGGTCCTCGCGATCGTCGTCAACCTGGTGATCCTCATCGCCGGGTTGCAGTCGATCCGCACGTTGAGCGTGCGACAGTTTCCGCGCAGCGACATGGCCAATGTCGTCGTGTCGACGGTCTACGTCGGCGCGAACGCCGACCTGGTGCGCGGCTTCATCACCACTCCGCTCGAGCGCGTGATCGCCGGTGCGGACGGCATCGACTACATGGAGTCGTCGAGCTCGCAGGGCATCAGCACGATCACCGTGCACCTGAAGCTGAACTACGACACGAACGCGGCGCTGACGCAGATCCAGGCGAAGGTCGCGCAGGTGCGCAATCAGCTTCCGCCCGAGGCGCAGGCGCCGGTCATCGATCTGCAGACGACCGACAGCCAGTTCGCCGCCGCCTACCTCGGCTTCGCGTCGAAGGACCTCGATCAGAACCAGATCACCGATTACCTCGTGCGCGTCGTGCAGCCGAAGCTCTCCGCGATCAGCGGCGTGCAGCGCGCCGACATATTCGGCGACCGCACGTTCGCGATGCGCATCTGGCTGAAGCCCGACCGCATGGCGTCGCTCGGCATTTCGCCCTCGCAGGTCTGGGACGCGCTTGCCGCGAACAACTACCTGTCCGCCCTCGGCGCCACGAAGGGCACGATGACCTCGGTCAACCTCGTGGCGAACACGAATCTGCAGACCGCGGACGACTTCAAGCAGCTCGTCGTGAAGGAAGACAACGGCACGATCGTTCGCCTCGGCGACATCGCCGACGTCGTCCTCGGCGCGGAGAACTACGATCAGGAAGTCCGCTTCAACGGGCAGACCGCGGTGTTCATCGGCATCTTCACGCTGCCGACCGCGAACACGCTCGACGTCATGAAGCGCGTGCGGGCCGAGCTGCCGGACATCCGCTCGCAGCTGCCCGCAGGCATGACCGTCGGCGTGCCGTACGACTCGTCCGCGTACATCCAGGAAGCGATCAACGAGGTTCTGAAGACGCTCGGCGAGACGCTGCTGATCGTCATCATCGTCATTTTCCTCTTCCTCGGATCGGTCCGCGGATTGATCATTCCTGTGGTCGCAATCCCGATCTCGCTCGTCGGCGCGGTGCTGCTGATGCTGACGTTCGGCTTCACGATCAATCTGCTGACGCTGCTGGCGATCGTCCTGTCGGTCGGTCTCGTCGTCGACGACGCGATCGTCATGGTCGAAAACATCGAGCGCCACCTGCACATGGGCAAATCGGCGATGCAGGCGGCCATGGATGCGGCGCGCGAGCTGGTGACGCCGATCATCGCGATGACGATCACGCTGGCGACGGTCTACACTCCGGTCGCGCTGCAGGGCGGCCTGACCGGCTCGCTGTTCCGCGAGTTCGCGTTCACGCTCGCCGGCGCCGTGCTCATTTCCGGATTCGTCGCGCTCACGCTGTCGCCCATGATGGGGTCGAAGCTGCTGCGAGCGGGCGACACCGAGCGCGGGTTCGCCGGCATGATCAACCGCCACTTCGAAAAATTCCGGCAGTTGTACCAGCGGGTTCTCGGCAGCACGCTGAAGTACCGGCCGGTCGTGCTGACCCTGTGGGTGATCGTGGCGCTGCTGACCGTGCCGTTCTACATGTTCTCGCAGAAGGAGCTCGCGCCGAACGAAGACCAGAACGTCATCTTCTCGGTCATTCAGGCCGCTCCGAATGCGACCATCGACCAGACGAAGCTCTTCGCCGCGCAGGCGGAGAAGGTGTACGAGTCGATGCCGGAGCGCGATGCGACGTTCCAGATCGTTCTTCCGAACGGCGGATTCGGCGGGCTCGTCGTCAAGCCGCTGAGCCAGCGCCATCGCACCATCGACAAGATCCTGCTCGATGCATCGGCGAAATCGGGGCAGATCCCCGGCATTCGCGTCATTCAGCTCATGCCGCCGCCGCTGCCCGGCAACAACGGCTTCCCGGTCGATTTCGCGATCGTCTCGACCGAGGAACCGCAGAGGCTCTCGGAGTTTGCGAATCAGATCGTCACCGATGCCATGAAGAGCGGCAAGTTCATGTACGTCGACACCGACATCAAATTCGACCAGCCGCAGGCGCGCGTGGTCTTCGACCGCGACAAGCTTCGCTCCGAGGGCGTCGATCTCGGCCAGGCCGGCCGCGATCTGTCGGTGCTGTTAGGCGGAAACTACGTCAACCGCTTCAGCATTCAGGGCCGCAGCTACAAGGTGATTCCGCAGGTCAAGCGCGTCGACCGCCTCACGCCCGATCAGTTGAGTCAGATGTACATCACGGGCGGCGGCGGCAAGCTCGTGCCGCTGTCGACGTTCGCACATCTGGAGACCTCGACCGAGCCGCGCAGCCTCAACCGCTTCCAGCAGCTCAACGCCGTGCGCATTCAGGGCGCGATTCCACCGGGCGTCTCGCTCGACGACGCGCTGAAGTTCCTCGAAGCCGACGCGGCCAGGATTCTGCCGCGCGGATTCACGGTCGACTACGCGGGTGAGTCGCGCCAGTTGCGCACCGAGGGCAGCAAGTTCCTCGGCGTGTTCCTGCTGTCGGCGGTCCTGATCTACCTCGTGCTCGCTGCACAATTCGAGAGCTTCCGCGATCCGTTCATCATTCTGGCCGGCTCCGTTCCGCTGGCCATCGCCGGGTCGCTGCTGTTCTCATTCCTCGGTCTGACGTCGATCAACATCTACAGCCAGGTCGGACTGATCACGCTCGTCGGCCTCATCGCGCGCAACGGAATCCTCATCGTGCAGTTCGCGAACGAGCTGCAACTGACGGGCCTCAACAAGCTGCAGGCCGTGCTCGAAGCCGCTGGAGTGCGCCTGCGGCCGATTCTGATGACCACCGCGGCGACGGTCATGGGCCACCTGCCGCTCGTCTTTGCGCGTGGTCCCGGCGCCGGCGCACGAAACTCGATCGGTATCATGCTGGTCACCGGCATGATTATCGGCACGTGCTTCACGCTGTTCGTCGTGCCGTCGATCTACGTGCTGGTCGCGCGCACGCACCGGAAGACCGAAGCGGTCGCGGAAGAGGAAATCGCGCCGGAGCTCGAGCCGGTCACGGTATGACGCCGCAACCGGCGAAGGCCCGAGCTGACTGTCCGCACGTCGCGCAGCTGCGGGCCGAAGCGCAGTCGGAGAAGGCGGCGTGCGAAGAATGCGGGCTGCCCGGCCCGCTTCGCCGCTGCCTGACCTGCGGCTACGTCGGCTGCTGCGAGTCGTTCGGCGCGCACGACACGAAGCACGCGCGCGAGACGGGCCACGCGCTCATTCGCCCGCACCGCTGCGATTACGACTGGCTGTGGTGCTATGAGTGCCACGCGTATCTGCAGTAGCAAGTGGAGCGCCGTGTGGCCCAGAGCCCGCCGCCGCCACGGGCAGAACGTGAGGCGTTGACACTGCCCCCGGGCGGCAATACATTGTCGCCGCGCCCATTCAGGAGGATTGTTTTATGCGTCGGAACACTCCGAATGGCGGTTTTACGCTCATCGAGCTGCTGGTTGTCATCGCGATCATTGCGATCCTCATCGGATTGCTCGTCCCAGCCGTGCAGAAAGTGCGAAACGATGCGGAGCGGACCTGCCGGTTCGACGACTGCGCGCTCGCCGGCGAGGTCACCGGTGCTCTCGATCAGTCGCAGCGCGACCTTGACTTCGCGGTGCAGATGCTGCACAGCGGACAGCTTCCGGCGCTCGAAGATGTCCAGGCGCTCAACGGCAACCTCGACCGCGATCAGGCCGCGATCGACGCCGCCGACTCGCAGACCCTGGCGCTGATTCCAGTCGCCGCGCGTGCGAAATCGAACGAATGGAAAGCGTCTTTGATCGCGGTGCACAACGATCTCGTTCGGGTCCGCGTTGGTTTGATGCAGCTGCAGAACCAGACTTCACGGCTCGAGTCGCTGCTGCCGGCGGTTCAGTCGGGAGGCCCGCAATGATCAGCCGCCGCTGATCTCGATGCCCTCCGAACGGATCGCTTCGAACAGCTCGATGCGATCGACGTGCTGCGTCGGCGGAACGAGTCCGCGGTGCGGAAACTTGCCGTTTGCGATCGACGTCGCCGCGAGGATCGCCGGCAGCACGGCGATCATGTAGCTCTTGCGTCCGGCAAACTTCTGCATCCGTTTGTGCAGCAGCGACGCGACCTCGACGCGCACGACGCCTTTCGTGCTGCCGAGGCGCCGCGCGATCTTCATCGCCTGCTCTTCATGCGTCGAAAGCCAGCGGCGAAACGACTCGAACTGCAGAGCGAAGTTGCCGAGGAGGCCGGCATCGACGATGAAGTCGACGCGTTTGACGGACGAAAACGTTCTCGGCAGCGTCACGGCATCGACGCTCTTCACCCGCACGCCGCCGCTCTCGACGCCCTGCATCGAGCGGAGAAATGATTCGATCGCGCCGCGGTTGGCAGTGAAGCGGCTTTCGGGGCGAAGGTAGACGCTCACCCGGCCCGGCTTCTCGACCGGCGCGTACTGCACGACGAGTGCGGTGATCGTCGACAGCGTGCTGCACGCGGTGAGCACGCGGATTCCTGCCGCGCCGATCGGCGCCTCGCGGCCGTAGATCATCGACGTGTACTCCGCGCTGTCGGAGAGGTCGATGAGATCGAAACCGATGCGCGTCGCCGCGTCGATCAGCGCGGGAGTGCGCGTCTGAAACGGGCCGGCGGCGTCGATCACGAGATCGCGCTGCTTGAGATTCACGCGCAGATCGTCGGCGCTGTTTGCGTCGATCCGCAGCTCGGCGCTCGTGCGCGATGCGCCGACCGGCTGCAGACCCGCGGCGCGCAGCCGCTCGAAAATGAGTCCGCCGAAGAATCCCGTGGCGCCGAGGACGACGATGCGTTTCATGAGCGGCCCATCGCCGTCACGAACGGAATGAACGCGACCATCAGCGCTGCGCTCGCGATCACGATTCCGGTTCCCATGTTCAAAATAGTAACAATAATTAGTGATATTCCCGAAACCCATGCGATCCACGCAAGCCATCGCAAAGGGATCGAAGGCGTGGCGAGCGTCAGCAGAATCGCGGCGAGCGTGTAGAGGCCGTTCGCCGCGCCGCCGGTGAGCAGCGAGGCAGCGCGCTCGAGCCGCGGCTGTGTCACGAACAGCGACTCGCCGAGAAAATCGCAGACGATGCCGGCGGAGGCGATGGCGACCGGCGCGATCGATTCGATCCGCGATCCCCACCACGCGTAAAACGCGACGAGTGTCACTGCGGCGATCATCCAAAGGAGCCACATGACTCGTGGATTCGACTCACGCAGCAGAAGTGTGGCGATCGAGGCGATCGCGTGCGTTGCGGCGCACCACAGCGGCGCCGTCCGTTTGAGAAACTGCGCGAGCGACGTGCCTTCGAGGAGAAAGAGCGCGAACGGGAGCCACCACAGAAGATCGTCGAACGCGATCAGCGGAAACGTGCGGAACGGAAGCTCGTGCGCGTGGACGGCGATGATCCAGCCGATCGGGCCGAGAACTTTTCCGGCGAGGCCGATGGCGATGAACGGAAACGCGCGATCGAGCCGCCACGCCGCGTACACGTACCCGGCGCCGTACAGGCCGATGACCATGCCGAGACACGCCCAGATCGCCGGGTAGCGCGGCGCGTCGAGTGCGAAGAGATCGAAAAACGCGCGAGGAAAAAGCGCGGCCCACAGTCCGAACGCGATGTTGTACGCCGCCGCAGCGGCGAAGATCATGCGATCGACGCGGTCGCGATACGGCATCACGATCGGAATGAAAAGATCGCCGCGAAGATCACCAGCACCGGCAGCACCAGCGCGCTGACAACATTGATGAATCCCTTTTCGGTCGAGAATCGCTGCGCCTCCGCGAGCGTGAAGCTCCCGACGACGACGCACGCGATTTCGAAAACGACTTGCAGCAGCAGATAGATCAGGATGAGCGAGCAGCCGCCGTGCGCGAGGAAGTTCAGGATGATGGGCCGGACGTTCGTCGTGGGGGCGACGTCGAACCGCCACGCGAGGATCACGCCCGGAATCCGGTAGAGCGGCGACCAGACGACGGGCACGAGGCCCCAGGCGAGCGCCGCGCGAATGTCGGAGATCGTGGCTGTTCCGCCGAGGAGCCGTCCGATCGGCAGTGCGATCCAGGCGATGATCCACCAAAGGAGCAGCCAGCCGATCGCGCCGCCGATGAGGCCGAGGGCGACCATCGCCAGGCCGGGGAGCAGGGTCACTCCGGGGAGCGCCCGCGACAGGTTGCGCGCGCTGGCCTCGCCGACCGACGCGCACACGTACGCAAGCATGACGACTTCCCACGACCAGCGCTTGCCCCTGTCGAGGATGCGGCGCATCGTGTCGCGCGGGTGGACGAGGATCGTCGCGAGATAGCTCAGCCGCATGTCATGTGATCATACGAAATATGGACGAGTTGGATTCGATCATCGCGGCAATGTACGAGAGCGTCTGCTACGAGGCCGGCGGACATCCCGACTGGGAGACCGACGAGAAGATCTTCGCGCCGGGCGCCCGCATGGTGCGCATCAACGACGGAGGCGTGTTCGAGTTCGACATGTCCTCCTATCGCAGGGACTTCGAGCGGATGATCGCCGGCGGAGAGCTGCCGAGCTTCTGGGAAGGGGAAATCTGGCGCGAAACGCGGCTCTTCGGCGACATGGCGCACGTGCTTAGCGCGTACGAGACGCGGCGCACGCGCAGCGGACCGGTCCTCAACCGCGGCGTGAACAGCATCCAGCTGTTCAAGCGCGACGGCAAGTGGACGATCAGCGCGATGATCTGGCGGAGAGAAGGACGCGACGTGCGGATTCCGCTCGAGCCGGATCGTTGATCGCGATCACGATCCGGATCGGCAGCCGCGTCTCCTCGATCGCGTCGAGCATCGCGACGAGCGCGTCGTCGAATTTGAATCGCGCGTGACCGCTGCCGAACACCGGCATGGCGATCGTGGTCCATCCCGCCGACGCCGCGCGCGCGATCGCGTTTCGAACGCATGCCTTGATGATCGCGATCGATGTCATGTGCGTCTGATTGCTGGCCACGCAGTGGATGGCCGCTTTGTACGGCAGCGCGCCGGCGGTGGTGACGTGAACGGAGCCCGGCGGGACGAGCTTGCCTCCGGTGATCGCCTCGCATTCGCGCAGCACTTCGAATCCGCCTCGCTCGCGCACCGCGCCGCCGCTGCCCATCATCAGCGACAGCCGCGGATTCGTCGACGTGCAGATCGCGTCGGCCGGCGCGTCGGTCAGATCGCCTTCGAAGATCTCGACGGTCATCCGTAGAATCTACGCATGGATGCTCTCGTCCGTCAGTGGCGCGCCGACACACCCGGATGTGATCACGTCATTCACCTCAACAACGCGGGCGCGGCGCTCATGCCGCGGCCGGTCGTCGAGGCGATGAAGGCACATCTCGACCGCGAGGCGAGCTTCGGCGGTTACGAGAGCGCCGACGATGCCGCGGACGCCGGCCGCGACGCGTACGCGAGCGTCGCGAGGCTCATCGGAGCCCGGCCGGGCAACATCGCCGTCGTCGAGAACGCGACCGTCGCGTTTTTCCAGGCGCTCTCCGCGTTCGACTTTCGCGGCGGCGACGTCATCGTCACGACGCGCAACGACTACATCTCGAATCAGCTCGCGTATCTCTCGCTCGCGAAGCGGCGCGGCGTCGTCGTCGAGCGTGCGGCCGATCTTCCGTCGGGCGGCGTCGATCCGCAGTCCGTCCGCGATCTGCTGCGCAATCCGCGCGTCCGCCTCGTCGCGGTGACGTGGATTCCGACGAACTCCGGGCTCATTCAGCCGGTCGAAGCAGTCGGCGAGATCGCCGCCGAGCGCGGAGTGCCGTATCTCGTCGATGCGTGTCAGGCCGTCGGACAGATTCCGATCGATGTGGCGCGGCTGCGCTGTGATTTCCTCTCGGCCACCGCGCGCAAGTTTCTGCGCGGCCCGCGCGGGATCGGCTTTCTTTTCGTGTCCGATCGCGCGCTGAGCCGCGGTGACGCGCCGCTCTGCATCGACATGCGCGGAGCGTCGTGGATCGGCGCGGACGCCTACGAGCTCGCGCCCGACGCTCGCCGTTTCGAAAACTGGGAATTCGCCTACGCCCTCCTCCTCGGCCTCGGCGAAGCGGCGCGATATGCGATCGAGGCAGGTGTCGATCGCTGCAGCGCGCGCGCGATCCTGCTGGCGAATCGGGTGCGCGATGGATTGTCGCGATTCGTGCGCGTTCTCGACCGCGGCGAAAGGCGCGGCGCGATCGTCACCGCTGATTTCGGCCGCGACGCGAGCGCGATCGTCGCGGAACTGCACAAGCGGCACATCAACACCACGGCGACCTTTCGCGAGTGGGCGATCCTCGACATGGACGACAAGCGCGTGAAATCGGCGCTGCGCATCTCGCCCCACTACTACAACACGGAAGAGGAAATCGAGACGCTGCTCGACGCGCTACGATAGCTCGACATGCGTCTCGAATCGGGATCGAGGCTCGGGCCGTACGAAATCTCGGCTCCGATCTGCCGGTGCGGATCTCAACCGATTCCAGTTCTCCTCGCGGCCCGCGACATCACGGAAGAGGAGAAAGACGACATGATTCGCTCGCTCGTGATCGGCACGCAATCTGCGAGAATCGAAGCGCGATGCTGACCGCCATCTTCCTCGCGACGATCGTCGCTCTCGACTCAAAGCAGACGAGCATCGTCACTTCGGCGAAGCCGTTCGACGCCGCCGCGTTGACGTGGCAGGGCGCGGCGAACGTTCGGATTCGCACGAGCGGCGACTGGATCGCGCCGGCGATCGACGGAGACATCACCGATCGCCACGCGACGGCGATCACGCACTTCGCGCCGGCGACTTCGCTCGAATACGCGTTCGACGCACCGGTCTCGAACGTGACCGTGACGCTGTTCGAGCCGAGCGCGGTCCACGCGAAATTCTCCGGGCCGGTCGTGTCGCGTGTCGAATGGGGCTGTCCCGACGGCGAGTCGGCGCCGCTCTGGCCGCCGTCGTACAGCGTCGTCACGCACGCTGTTGTGCATCACACCGCCGGCGCGAACGATCTCACCGACTGGGCGGCCGAGGTGCGCAACATCTGGTACTTCCATACGGTCACGAATGGGTGGGGCGACATCGGCTACAACTTCCTCATCGATCCGAACGGCGTGATTTACGAGGGCCGTGCCGGCGGCAACGGCGCGATCGGCGCCCATTTTTCCTGCCGCAACACGAACACGGTCGGGATCGCTCTCCTCGGCACTTACAGCACCGTTGCGCCGACGTCTGCGGCGCTGGCGAGCCTCGAGAAATTGCTCGCCGATCTCTGCAGGCTCGACGCGATCGATCCGACGGCGATGCTCTACCACGCGCCGAGCCAGCTCGTGCTGCCGACGATTCTTGGCCATCGCGACGGCAATCCGTCAGCGGTGACGTGCACTCACGGCACCGAATGCCCGGGCGACGTGCTCTATTCGATGCTGCCGGCGATCCGAACGGATGTCGCGGCGATTTTGAGCGCCCCTCCGCCGCCGCGGCGCCGTGCCGCGCGACCCTAACAATTCAGTTTTCGCCAGAGCACGACCGAGCAGGCGAGGCTGACGGCGCCGGCAATCGCGGCCGCTGTCGCGGCGAGATACGACTCGCTCATCGTTGCAGTGACGGCGAGCGATCCGAGCAACACCGCCGCGCCGAAGGAAATCCAGAAGAGCAGCACATGCAGCAGCGGCGTCGCCGGCCAGTCGTCGTTCGCGCGGCGCCACCGCCGCCCCCGGAAAAAGTTTGCAACGACGAAAAGGATCATCGTGGGATGGGAATGCTACCCTCGCGCCCGTGCGCCGCGCCGGACTCGTCGGTGGTCTCGGTCCCGAATCGACGATCGATTACTACCATCGCATCACCGCGCTCTGTCCTTCGGCGGAGATCATCATCAACAGCCTCGTCGTCGATCGCATGGTCGGTTTCATCACGAACGATCGCGCCGCTGCTGCCGATTATCTCGTGCGCGCGGTCGAGCAGCTCGCTGCTGCCGGTGCCGATTTTGCGGCAGTCGCCGCCAACACCCCGCACATCGTTTTCGATCGGGTGCGGCCGCGTGCGCCGATTCCGCTCGTCAGCATCGTCGACGCAACGCTCGCGGAGGTCCGCAAGCGCGGCCTCGAGCGTCCGGGAGTGTTCGGAACGCGCTTCACGATCCAGTCGCGTTTGTACGTGGACGCGATCGCGCCGAATGCCACCGAACAGGATTTCATTCACGACAAGTACATGAACGAGCTGCTGAAGGGGATGTTCCTCCCCGAGACTCGCGCACGAATGCTCGCGATCGCCGACCGGCTGATCGACGAGCATCGCATCGACTCGCTGATCCTCGGCGGCACTGAGCTGCCGCTGCTGTTGCGCGAGGAGTCCCATCGCGGCATTCCGCTTCTCGACACCACGGCGATTCACGTGAATGCGATCGTGGAAGCGATTCACTCCGACGGCGCGATCTGATACTGCTCGATTTTTCCGTCGGGCATGATGAACGTCGTCAGGATGACCGTCTTCTGCGGGAAGCGGATGCGGTAACGCCGCAGCGTCATCCCGCCGCGCAGCGACTGGCTGGCCTGCACGAACTCCTGCCACGTTCCGAGCGGACCGAGGCTCGAGGCGAAGTCTTTGAGCGCCTGGTCGTCGAAGTACGCGTTCGCGTTCGATGTGAACAGCGAGCGATCGATCTGTCCGTGCTGCAGCCCCTCGAAGATCTTCTGCATCTGCGCCGTCGTCGCGGCGATCGCCGGATCGTTCGACGCGAAGAGCAGAGTCGCGATGCGCTGTGCGATCTGCCCCGAAGCGCCGTTGGCATCGATGTTCGTCTGCACGACGATCGCGGCGCGATCGTCCGGATAGATGGTGTTCGTCGCCGTGAATCCGGAGACTTCGCCGCCATGCGACAGGGCGCGGCGTCCGTCGTTCATTCCGACGCCGATGCCGAGGGCGTAGTGCGTGCCGACGCCGCTGGAGAGCTCGATTTCGGTTTCGAGCACTTTGTACGACTGCGGTTTGAGAATCGATTGGTCGATGATCGAGATGTCCCACTTCGCGAGGTCCGACGCGGTCATCGCCAGCTCGCCCGCGGCGAACATCCATCCGCGGCCTTCCTTCGGCGCGGGGCGCAGCGGCCCGATCGCGTAGCGCATGTAGCGCATCGGCTCATCGGCGCCGAGCGGCGAGAGATCGGTGTTGTAGACGGTGGTCATGTGCAGCGGTCCGAAGATGCGCTGCTGCAGAAAGTCGAGCAGCGGCATGCCGGCGACTTTCTCGACGATCATTCCGGCGATCACGTAGTTCGTGTTGCTGTACTGCCACTTCGTGCCGGGCTCGAAATCGAGCGGCTTCTTCGCCCAGTCGTTGAGGATCTCCTGCGCCGTCACCGGCTCGAGCATGCGCGGCATGACGTAGTCCTGCGGCCAGAAATCCTGATAGCCGGAGGTCATCGAGAGCAGCTCGCGGATCGAGACGTCGCTCGCGCGGGTGAGGTCGGGGAACCAGCGCGCCATCTTGTCATCCAGCGACAGCTTTCCCTCCTCGGCCAGCATCAGAATCGCCGACGCCGTGAACTGCTTGCTGATCGAGCCGATGCTGTAACGCATCTCCGGCGTCGCCGGCAGCGGCGGCTCGATGCGCGCGAGCCCGTACGCGTGCGCGTAGACGATGCGGCCGTCCTTGACGACGGCGATCGATGCGCTCGGCGCGCCGGTTTTCGCGAGGACCTCGGTCGCCGCTTTGTCGATCGCGGCCGTGTCCTGCGCATGTGCAGCGACCGCGAATAGAAACATTATAATGACAATTTTTCGCATATGTTTTCCGTCCCGCCGGGATGGTCAGAAACGGTATCGCACCTCGAGCGTAATGGTCGAGCCGGCCGTGCGCGGATCGGGAGCGCCGTTGTGATTGCCGCTCGCGTGAACGTATTCGACGCCGCTGCGCAGATGTGGATTCGCTTCGGTGAGCCAGGCGACCGTCCACGCGTGTCCATGTTCGGCGTTCGTCGCGAAGCGCTCGATGCGCGCGCTCACCCGGTCTTTCGTACCGATCTTCTCCGACAGCAGCACGTACGCGGTGTTGAAGTCGAGCAGAAAGCTGCCGCCCGGAAAGCCGACCTCGGTTGTGCCGCGAGCCCACTCGGCGACGAGCGTCGTCGGCGATGTCGATCCCACCTCGCCGCTGACCACGTCGAACTTCGTGTGCCATGGCGTATCGGGCGGATTGAGCAGGAGCAGCTTCGCGCGATTGTCGACGTGCGTCACCTGGATCAGCGCGCGTTCGGGCAGCTGCACGCGGATACGGCCGGAGTCGCCGAAGCGGTGATCGAGATCGGAGCCGATCGGCCGCGTCGTGTCGGGGACCGCGGCGATCGTCTCATCGTAGACCGTCAAACGGTTGCCCAGGGTCCAGCCGCGAGCGGCGAGCAGAGTGCCCATCGTGTCGTTGCCGCGGAACGCCGTCGCGCCGACGGTGAAATAGAAATTCGGCGACCACTGCAAGTCGGCGCCGATCGGCCGGAACTCTTCGCCGATCCATGTGTTCAGCGCCGAGTCGGTGATCGTGTAGCGCGAGGTCCAGAGCGGATCGACGTTCTCGCGCGACGTCGGCAGCCAGAAGAGTCCGGCGCGAAGACGCAGATGCGAGGTCTGCAGATCGGCGTACGCCTGCACGAGTCCGGCGCGCCTGCCGGTGGTGCCGCTCTGCTCCTTCCGCGCCAGTCCGTCGGCGTGGAGGACGAGCCACGTCATCGGCGTCCAGTCGGCGCCGACCTGCAGCACGTCGACGTTGACGTAGCGGTGATCGTCGGCATTGTCCGCGCCGACGTCGAATCGGCCGAAGCCGCCCTGGGTCCACGACGGCTGCGATTTCACATAGATTTCGCGCAGGCTCAGGTCGCCGTAGAAGTGGAAGGATTGCGCGGAAGCGGATGCGGCGAAAAAGAAAAGCACGACCGCCGCGATTCGCTTCATGCGTTCATTCTAGCGGTACGTGCGCGAGCTTCGCTCGTGGGGTCAGACCTTAAATCTTAAATTTTCTCCGCCTTGTAGACGCGCGAGAGCCGTGGAATCTAGCCACCGCAGAAAATTTAAGATTTAAGGTCTGACCCCA
>DATIZY010000031.1:0-12924 GCA_035516895.1 Thermoanaerobaculia bacterium
CCGCCGGCGACGAGCCGCCCCTCCTTCGCGCCTTTGTCGATGTACTCCTTGATCTTTTTCATCGCCGATTCGTTCACGACCGGCCCGACCTGCGCTTCCGCCTTCTCGCTCGGCGCAACGCGCAGAGCCTTCGTCTTCTCAACGACCATCGGCACGAACCTGTCGTAGATCGCCTGATCGACGATGAGCCGCGAACAGGCCGAGCACTTCTGACCCTGAAAGCCGAACGCCGATGCGACGGCGGCCGTCGCCGCCTCGTCGAGGTTCTTCGTCTCGCCGTCGACGATGATCGCGTCCTTGCCGCCCATCTCCGCGACGACGCGCTTGATCCAGATCTGCCCTTCGCGCGGCTTCGCCGCCTGCTCGTTGATGTGCAGACCGACTTCCTTCGATCCGGTGAAGGAGATGAAGCGGATGCGCGGGTGCTGTACCAGCGGATCGCCCACCTCACCGCCGCCGCCGCTCAGGAAATTCACGACGCCCGCGGGCATTCCGGCCTCCTCGAGCAGCGCGACGAAGCGGTATGCGATCCACGGCGCGTCGGACGACGGCTTCAGGATCACTGTATTACCAGTTACTATAGCGGCGCTCGTCATGCCGGCCATGATCGCGCACGGGAAATTCCAGGGTGGAATCACCGCGCCCACGCCGAGCGGGATGTAAACGAGCTCGTTCTCCTCCGACGGAATCTTCGTGATCGGCTGCTCGCCCCCGTAGCGATACGCTTCCCTCGCATAGAACTCGAGAAAATCGATCGCTTCGGCCGTATCGGCATCTGCTTCGGGCCACGTTTTGCCGACTTCGTAAATCATCGTCGCGGAGAATTCGTGTTTCCGCTGCCGCATCAGCTCTGCCGCTCTGAGCAGCAGACCGGCACGGACGTCGACCGGCTGCCGCTTCCAGCTCTCGAACGCTTTCCACGCGGCGTCGATCGCCTGCCCGACGTGCTCGCGGGTCCCCTTCGAAAACTTGCCGAGGACCTGCGACTTGTGGGAAGGGTTGATGGTGTCGAAGGTCTTGAGACCGCTGATGCGCTTGCCGCCGATGACCAGCGGATACTCGGTACCGAATTCGCGTTTCACTTTTCCGAGGGCCGCCTCCATCGCCGCGCGGTTGTGCGGCTTCGAGAAATCGGTCAGCGGCTCGTTGCGGAATTCCGGGAGCGCGCGGCCCTTCGGCTTCGCTTCGGTCATCACTTCGGTGGTCATGAATTCCTCCGGCGGCGTTCTTGTTGCACGTGGAGCCGGTTCTGAAACCGGCTCGCCGGCTGGGAAGCCGGCGCTGCGTGGCGGTATGTACTTCAAATTGACTCCACTGGCAACGTGTGCGGCGGCGATCCTATTCGCTTCGTCGTGCTCGTCCGTGTTGCCGTGGAGCAACGAACCGATCGGACAGGAGCTCAACGTCGCGTTCGTCATCGACAAGAACCTGCTCGTCCTTCCGTCGACGACGATCGACGGACGGCCGGGGCGATTTCTCTTCGGCTCGGCGGACCCGCGAACGCTGCTCGATTCAAACTTCGCGCAGGCCGCTCGCTCCTTTCAGTTGAACGAGCGCGAGTCGCTCGCGCTCTCTCCCGCCGTCGAGGATCTGCACGGCGTCGCCGACGCAATCATCGGCGCGGACGTGTGCGACAGCCATGCGATCACGATCGACTATCACGCGGGGCTGCTCACGCTTCAGAAGTACGGGATTCGATCCGACGGCATGACCGTCTTCACGTACTCGGCGGCGCCAATGATCAACGTGGTCGTCGACGGCCGGACGATTCCGGTCATCGTCGACACCGCCTCGCCCGACACGCTCACGCTTCGCAGCGCCGGGACGAGCGGCCCCGGCCGTCGCAGCGCGCACGTACAGATCGCCGGCGTCGACTTCGGCAACATCGACGTCGATTACGCCGACGTCGCCGCACCGCGGATCGGCAATCGCCTTCTCTCGCGCTTCCTCGTCTCGATCGACTACGGCAAGCGCGAAGTGGGATTGTGGCGCGATCCACGGATCGCGTTGTAGATCGCAGGCCGCAGCTCGTTCCGCAATCCCAACTCCGCGAACTGCGAACCTGTATAATCCGCCCGGTTGTCCCCAATGTTCCTCCACATCTTCAGTCTCTTCATGGTGTTGAACCGAACGAAGCTGTATCCGCAGCTTGCGCCGCCGGCGAGAAGCGATCGAATCCTGATCGTCGCGCCACACATCGACGACGAGGCAATCGCCGCCGGCGGATACGCTCTCGATGCCATTGCGAACGGCGCCGAGGTGTATGTGGTGTATCTGACGGCGGGGGACTGCAACCGTTTTTCCGCGCGCCTGCTGCACAGAACGCTCGAGCCGACGGCATCGAATTACCTGGCGGTCGGCAAGACCCGGATCGCCGAAGCTCGCAATGCCATGAAGCTCCTCGGCATCCCGCCGGATCATCTCTTCGTTCTCGGCTATCCCGATCGCGGCCTGCGGGCGATGGTCGACAATCCCGACGAGATCGTCCGCTCGCGCGGCACGCACGCGTACGAGGTGCCGTACGACGATGCGTTCTCGCCCGGCTCCGAATACAAAATCGACAACGCGATCAACGATCTGAAACAGGTCATCGAGCGCACGCGCCCGACGACGGTGATCGCGCCGGTTCCGTTCGATCAGCATCCGGATCACGCCGCGACCGCGGAGATCGTCGACTACGCGCTCGACGAGCTGCAGTGGCGGCCCATGCGCCTCGGCTACCTCGTGCACACGAGCCGCATGAAAGCGCTCGTCAACATGCCGGAGCGCGCGCTGCTGCCGCCGAGCCGCATGAAAGAGTTTTCGTGGGCGATGTATCCGCTGACCGTCCATTCGCAGCGGATCAAGACGGACGTGCTGATGGCGTACAAGAGCCAGCGTCCGTACACGCTTCTTCTGCGCAACACGTTCGTCCGCCGCAACGAGCTCTTTTTCGTTTATCCGACCACCGTCGCCGACGAATATCCGGAACAAGTGTTGGTGGCGCGGTAGACGCAATCGCACCGCATCGCGTGTCTTGCAACTCGGCGTCATAGTGTTGCGGCTTCAGCCGGTCGGCCGCCTAAAGCCGGCCCTCACACACCTCACACGACTTCTGGCGCTCTGCCTGGCCGCGTGTTGCGGCGGACACAGTGAAGGCGGCGCATTACACCCAGCGACGCACGCGCTGTCGATATTGCTCGTATGCGTCGCCGAATCCCTCGCCAAGTTTTCGCTCTTCGACCGGGATCACGACGGAGTTCAAATAGATGAGGACGAGCGGCAGAAGCGCCACCGGCCAAATGTGCTTCAGAATGGCTGCCTCTCCCAGGTAGGCGACAGTGAGGCCGGCATACATCGGGTTGCGCGTGAAGCGATACGGTCCCCACGTGACCAGCCGCGACGACGCCTCTCCCGGCACAGTGGTCGTGCGCGCCCGCAGAAACGTCAGCCATCCCCACGCGGCGAGTCCCGTTCCCGCGACAAACAATCCGCCACCAGCGATGTTGAGAGCGCGCCATCCATCGGCGGGCGGCCGCACCGGCACCACGTACTGCAGACCAAATCCGAACAAATACGCAAGCACGAAGACCCACGGCACCGGAACGTATCGCATCACGAACCGCAGCGGATTCGTCCTGTTGACGAGTCTGTCAGGCATGGATCTCCTCAGAATCGGAGCGGCCGAATGGATTCTGTCGCCAGAACCGAAGCGCCACTGCCGCCGCCGTCGCTCATCGTACCCGTCAGCGGCCGTTACGTGGTAATGCCGCCAATGCGGCGAGCCCATGCTGGGTGCAGCGGCGAGTTAGTCTTTGCGCCGATTGAACGAAAACGAGTGGCACGCGCGGCAATTCGCGCAGCGGAACGTCAATGACTCGACGCGTGATGGCGCGACGGGATCGCCTGATACGTAAACGATGCGCTCTTCGTGACTGTCGAGCTGCCGACGGTCACGACGACGTCCACAGTGCCGGCTGTATGGGCGGGCAGCGTCACGTGCATCGAGATCGGACTGTCGATCGTCACATTGGTCGCCGCGACTCCGCCGAAGCTCACCGAGGACGCCACCGCGTTCGAGAACCCCTCGCCGACGATCGTCACGGTGCCTCCTCCCGCGATGAAGTTGACGCTCGGGCTGATTCCGGTCACCGACAGCGACGGCTGCGTGTAGCTGAATCCCGGATGGAGCGTCGCCGATGTATCGTCCGGGTTCGTAACGATGACATCGACCTGCAGCTCCTCGCTCGCCGGACCGACCGGCGTCGTTGCGGTGATCGTGCTCGAATTCACGACGTGGACGTCCTTCGCGGCGACGCCCCCGAACGCCACTGTCGCGCCCGGTTGAAATCCGCTCCCGGTGATCGTGACCGCCGTGCCGCCCGACGTCGTGCCGCTGGCTGGCGCGATCGAATTGATTGCCGGCCCCTGCGGAGCGGCATTGACGATCATCATGCCGATCATGCTGGTATGTCCTGCCCCGCATGTCGGTTGCGTGCAGACGAACGCGAACGTGCCGGGAGTCGTCGCTGTGAAGACTTTCGAAACGGTTTTCCCGCGGCCGCAATTGAGGCCGGGGTCGATGTACGTATCCATGAGAACCCCGTGACCGATCGACGAAGGATCGTTCGATGGCACCGTGACGGTCAGCGTCACAACATCGCCCTGATTGACGGTAAACGTCGAGGGAGTGAACTGGAACGACTTTGCGGTGATGTTGATCGCCACCGCGCCCGTCGGCTGCAGATTCTCCGGCTGCGGAATCACCCGCCCATGCTGCGACATCGCGTGCATCATCGCCCGCAAATGTTCGAGATGCTCCTCCTCGGTCATTTGTCCGAACGAAGCAGTAGCAATGAGCGCAATGAGAACCACAGCGACCTTTCGCATGTTCAATGAGACGTTCCTTTGATGGATTTGCTTACAGCTTGACGATGATGTTGCGGCGGTACAGCAGCCAGAGAACGCCGTACC
Organism: Thermoanaerobaculia bacterium; assembly: GCA_035516895.1. Classification (GTDB taxonomy): domain Bacteria; phylum Acidobacteriota; class Thermoanaerobaculia; order Gp7-AA8; family Gp7-AA8; genus Gp7-AA10. The sequence goes on from DATIZY010000031.1 coordinate 4,954, forward strand.
AGAACGCGACGAAGCAGAGCGCCCACAAGAGCGACGCCATCTTCTCCGGGAAGTACGGCTGAAATGCCAGCCGGTAGGACGCAGCCTGAATCGCGATCTCTTTTCCGCCCAAGTGCACTTTCCACAGCGAGTAAATGATCCGCGCCATCACGCCCGAACCTGCGAACGCGATCAGCGGATTGACGCCGTACACAATGAACGGCTTCGTCCAGCCCGAAACGTGACGCACATCAACAAGCCAGAGGCACGTTGCGAGAACGACACACGCGAAACCCGCGCAGAAAACGACGTAAGAACTCGTCCACAAATTTTTGTTGATCGGAAAAACCCACGCCCACAATGATCCGCCGACCATCGCCAGCGACCCAACGCCGTACATTCCGACGAGGCGATCGACGAGCGGCCGCCGTTTGTCCGCGATCCACTGCCCGCAGAGGATGCCGAGCATCGCGGTCGCCACCGCGGGAATCGTCGACAGCAGCCCCTCGGGATCCCACCACTTGCTGCCGACCCAGATGTGATTGAGGCCGAGGATGTGCTGATCGGTCCAGGCCTCGAGAGTTTGTTTCGGATCGTTGAACGTGAAGTAACCGATCGTTCCCGTTCCGGGGACCGGCAGCAGCATGACGACGATCCAGTAGCCGATGAGGATCGCGCCGATCGTGGCGATCATCTGCTTGCGCGTCATGCGAATCGAAATCAGCGCCGCCGCCATGTACGCGAGGCCGATCCGCTGCAGCACGCCGGTGAAGCGGAGATGTTCGAGTTTGTAGACGAAGCGCTGCCACAGCGTCGCATCGGGAAGGCTGGCGATGTGTCCGGTGGTGATGAACGGAAACCAGTTCAGCAGCAGGCCGACGAGAACGATCATCACGCCGCGCCGGATGATCTTCGGCACGATCTCGTTCGGCCGGCGCTTGCGCAGCGAAAGATGCGTCGTGATGCCGACGATGAAAAGGAAAAACGGAAAGATGATGTCCGTCGGCGTCCAGCCGTTCCACGAGGCGTGTTCCAGCGGCGGATAAATCGCCGACCACGTGCCCGGATCGTTGACCAGCAGCATCCCGGCGATCGTGGCGCCGCGGAAAACATCGAGCGCGACGAGACGCTCGCTCGCCGGCGGCATCGGCGCGACGGTGGATGTCACCGGCGCGACCTCAGGTTGTTCGAGGAGCGTCGTCACGCACGCTAGTTTATCGCGCGATTCAGCGTTCTCGGCCGTTCGCATCGTTTGTAGCCCGGCAGCCGCACGACGCAATCGCCTCGCCCGAAGTGAGAATGACCAGGAGGAGAAGAACGCGACCGACGTGTCTCATGATCCGCCCCTCCTGGGCGCGAAGCAGATCGCGAATCAGCCGTAAGCGGCGTTGTCGTTCCCTAACAGGAACACGACGCAGATGGCCGAGTTGCGGCGTCGATTATTATTTGCGCGCAGCTCGATCCGGAGAGCGCGCCGATTCGATCTTCACGAAATCGGCCGCGTCGCGACCGGTGTAACAAATCGCTCATCATCGACATCTTGTTGCGAAGACTCCTTCGAAAGGAAAGACCCATGTCCCGATTTCCCGCTCTCGTCCTCGCCCTGGTCCTCCCTTTGGCAGCCCATGCCGCTACATTCACCGTCAATTCCACCGGCGACGCCGCCGATGCGAACCCGGGCAACGGGGTCTGTGCGACCTCAGGCGGAGTCTGCACTCTTCGCGCCGCGATTCAGGAAGCGAACGCGCTCTCCGGCACCGACGCGATCCACTTCTCCATCGGCAGCGGTCCGCAGACCATCGCGCCGGCGACCGATCTCCCGGCAATCACCGACGTTCTCACGATCGACGGAACCACGCAGCCGGCCATCGGCTTCGGGCCGCACATCCTGCTCGACGGAGGCGGCCTGCGCGGCGTCGGCCTCGACGTCAGCAACGTCAGCGTGACCGTGCTCGGCCTGGCAATCACCGGCTTCACCACAGCCGGCATCCGCACCCTGCAGAACGGCGATACCGTGACCGTCGACACCTGCTACATCGGCGTCGGACTCGACGGCGTCACGGCCTCCGGCAACGGCGACGGCATCTTTGCGCGCATCGGCGACTTCGGCGGCTCGTCGCTCATCGTCGGCGACACGACAGGCGGCGGCAACGTCATCTCGGGCAATCTCGACATGGGCATCGAGGTCACCGACAACGGCCCTCCCGGCGCGAAGCTCGGCACGTTCACGGTGCAGGGAAACACGATCGGCCTCGGCGCAGACGGCCTGACCGCAGTTCCAAACGCGAGCGGCGGCATCCGCACGAATCTGCAGTTCGGCACGATCACCATCGGCGGCTCGGCCGCCGCGCGCAACATCATCTCCGGAAACAGAGGCGGCGGTTACATCACCGCTGCGTTCTTCCAGGCGGACGTCTTCGTCTTCAGCTACAACTACGTCGGCGTCGGAGCCGACGGCGTGACCCAGCGGGGGAATCGCGGAACCGGCGCGAGTCTCGTCGGTGCGAAGTACACCGTCGATCAGAACATCATTGCCGCGAACACAGGCCACGGAGTGACCTTCGCGACCGGCACTCAGCCCTCGGTCATGCGCGGCAACCGAATCGGCGTGGCGCTGGACGGCTCGGCCGCCGGCAACACCACCGACGGCATCCTCGATAGCTCCGCGAGCGGCCTGGTGATCGGCGGCGCCGGCACAGACGCGAACATCATCGCGAACAACGGCCGCACCGGCATTGCCGTGACCGGGGGCGGGCAAGCGGAGATCGACGAGAACTCCATCTTCGCGAACGGCGGTCTCGGCATCGACCTCGGCGACGACGGAGTGACCGCGAACGATCCCCTCGATACCGACGTCCAGGGCGGCAACGACGGGCAGAACTATCCGACGATCGTCAGCGCGATTCGCTCCGGAGGCATCACCTTCATCAATGGCAGCCTCAGCTCCGCGGCGTCCTCGACCTATACGCTCCGCTTCTACGCCAGCGCTGCGGCCGATCCAAGCGGCTTCGGCGAAGGCCAGACGTACCTCGGCTCGACCAGCGTCACGACGAACGGCTCGGGCAGCGCCAGCTTCACATTCAGCGCTCCGGGCGGATCGATCGGATCGGTCGTCAGCGCGACCGCCACGAAGTCGGGCGAAACGAGCGAGTTCTCGAATGCCCTCATCGTGTCCGCTCCGCCGCAGTTTGTATGGAGCGCGTCGAACACAACGACGCCCGAGTCGGGAAGCGTTGCGCTGACCATCCAGCGCGTCAACGGCGCGTCCGGCGCCGCCAGCGTGCAGTGGGCCACGACTCCGGGATCCGCCGGCACCGGCGACTACACCACGTCATCGGGCACGGCGAACTTCGCCGACGGCCAGACCACCGCGACCGTCAACATTCCGATCACCGCCGACACGCTCGACGAGGACGACGAATCGTTCAGCGTGGTCCTCTCGAATCCGAGCGCAGGAACCGAGCTTGGATCTCCGTCAACCGAAACGGTGACGATCACTGACGACGACGCGCCACCATCGGTGTCCATCGCCGATGCGACAGCGGCCGAGGGGAACGTGGGCAACACGCCGATGGGGTTCAATGTGACGCTGTCCGCGCCGAGCGGGAAGGTCATCACCGTCGACTACGCAACCACGAACGGCACAGCGACCGCCGGCAGCGACTACGCGGCCGCCGCGGGAACGCTGACATTCCAGCCGGGAGAGACCTCGAAGACGATCACCGTCCAAATCGTCGGCGATACCGCGGTCGAGACGAATGAGACGTTCAACGTCGCGCTTTCCAATCCGTCCAACGTCACCATCGCGGACGGGAGCGCGATCGGCACGATCACCAATGACGACGGGCAGCCGTCGATCACCATCGACGACATCGCAGTGGTGGAGGGCAACAGCGGCACGTCGACCGCGCTGTTCACGGTCACGCTGTCCGGACCTTCCGCGTCGACCGTCACCGTTCAGTGGTCGACCTCCGACGGAACGGCGACCGCGGGCAGCGACTATCAGGCCGGAAGCGGCACTCTCTCGTTCGCGCCGGGTGAAACGTCGAAGACGATCGCGGTGACGATCGACGGCGACACGCTCGTAGAAAACAACGAGACGTTCTTCGTCGATCTCTCCGGCGCGGTGAACGCGACGCTTGCCGACGCGCAGGGCGGCGGCACGATCGTGGACGACGATGGCACACCGTCGCTCAGCGTGAACGATCCCGCCGTGGTGGAAGGAATGCCGGCGGTGTTCACGATCACCCTCGCTCCAACGTCGGCGCTGCCCGTGACGGTCGACTACGCCACGAGCGACGCAACGGCAGACAGCTCCGATTACAGCGGCACTTCGGGTACGCTGACCTTCGCGCCCGGTGAGACGACGAAGACGGTCACCGTCGCCACGATCGACGACGCGATCGCCGAGCCGGCGGAGCAATTCGTTCTCACATTGTCGGCGCCGTCCGGAGCGACGATTGCGGTGCCCACAGGCACAGCGACGATCATCGACAACGACGGGCAGCCGCACGTCACGATCGGCGATGCCTCCGCTCCGGAGGGAAACAGCGGGACGGTGCCGCTGACGTTCACCATTGATCTCTCGCACGCCAGCGAAACCCCGATCGATGTGACGTGGACGACCGCCGACGGAACTGCCGTCGCCGGCAGCGACTACGTTGCGAACGGCGGCAGCATCACGTTCGCGCCGGGAGAGACGTCGAAGAGCGTCACCGTTGTGGTCTCCGGCGACACGGTCGTCGAAGGCGACGAGACGTTCTTCGTCCGCCTGACAGGCGCGACAAACGCCACCATCACGCACGACCAGGGTGTCGGAACGATCGTGAACGACGACGGAAGCGTGTCGGCCTCGATCGCCGGCGTCAGCGCGCCCGAGGGAACGGGCGGGACGACAAACTTCGCGTTCACGGTTTCGCTGAGCGCCGCAACCTCCGTCCCTGTCACCGTGCAGTGGGCGACTGCGGATGGCACCGCGCAGTCGGGCAGCGATTACACCGCCGCATCCGGAAGCATCACGTTCGCGCCGGGAGAGACATCGAAGAGCATCGACGTCTCCGTCAACGCAGACTCTGCGTTCGAAGCCGACGAAATGTTCTTCGTCAATCTTCTCGGCGCGACCAACGCGACGATCGGCGTCGCGCAGGCCACGGGAACCATCATCAACGACGATGCCGCTCCGGCGGTGCCCGCAGTCTCGATCGCGAGCGCATCGGCATTCGAGGGGAATGCGGGCACGACGCTGATGACGTTCGCGGTGACGCTCGACGCTCCGACCACGAACAGCGTCACGGTGCAGTACGCGACCGGCGGCGGCACGGCGACGGCAGGAAGCGACTATGTCGCGGCGAGCGGCACGATCACGTTCGCTCCCGGAACGACGGCGCAGAGCATCAGCGTCGCGGTCATCGGCGACACGCTGATCGAGGGAAACGAGACCTTCGACGTCACGCTTTCGGCGCCATTGAACGCCGTGCTTGGAACGGCGACGGCGGCCGGGACGATCATCGATGACGACGTCGCCGCGGCGATTCCATCCATCTCCATCGCCGGCGCTTCGATCGCGGAGGGCAATTCCGGCAGCGTCATGCTGATGTTCCCGGTGACGCTGAGCGTCCCCACGACAGCGACCGTCACCGTCAACTACGCCACGAGCGACGGCACCGCCACCGGCGGCGCGGACTACGCGAGCGCGAGCGGCACGCTGATCTTTCCGCCCGGCACCACGACCCAAAGCATCGCGGTTCCGATCCTCGGCGACACTCTCGTCGAAGGCAACGAGACGTTCACGGTCGCGCTCGCGGCGCCGTCGAATGCCGTTCTCGGCACGGCGTCCGCCACCGGCACGATTCTCGACGACGATACCGCGCCCGTGCTGCCATCGATCTCGATCGGCGACGTCGCGCAGCTCGAAGGCAACGCCGGCGTGACGCTCTTCCGCTTTCCGGTCACGCTCAGCGCGCCCGCCACCGCGACGGTCACCGTCGCATGGACGACACTCGCCGGAACGGCGACGGCCGGCTCCGACTTCACCGCGTCGAGCGGAACGATTGCCTTCGCGCCCGGGGTGACGGCGCAAACGATTTCCATCGCCGTCAATGGCGACACGACGGTCGAGAATGACGAATCGTTTTCCGTTCAGCTTTCCGATCCGGTCAACGCCACGATCGCCGACGGGACCGGCACCGGCACGATCCGAAATGACGACGCTGCCGCGCCGCGCCTTCCCGACGTGAGCGCCGCCGGAACCAGCATCGTCGAAGGGGACGACGGCGTGAAGACCGCGACCGTGACACTGACACTGAGCGCTCCGGCACCGGGCGGCTCGATCCGCTGGATGACGCGCGGCGAAACGGCGACGGCGGGATCGGACTTCGTCGAAGGGTCGGGGCAAATCACATTCGGCTCCGGCAACACGGCGACGATCGACGTGCAGATCATCGGAGATCGCATCGCCGAGAGCGACGAGACGCTGGCGGTCGATTTGTTCGACCCGCAGGGAGTCACGCTTCGCGACCAGAGTGCCACCATCACCATCGTTGACGATGATGCGACGCCGAAAACGCAGGCGATCGTTCTCGCCGTCGGATCGCTGCAAGGCGCAGCCGGATCGCATTTCGCCACGGCGGCGCAGATGGTGAATTTCAGCGATGCGCCTGCGAGCGGGTCACTGATCGTGCATCCGGCCGGTGCGACCGATTCCGCACGGGACGTCGCCATCCCGTACGCGCTCGGCCCGGGTGAGCTCCGCGCCTTCGGCGATCTGCTCGCCGAAAACGGACTGGAAGGGCTCGCGACGCTCGACGTCGTGCCGTCGTCCGGCGCCGTGCCGCGCATGATCGTTCGCATCTACGACGACGGAAGCGGCCATGGCACCACGGGCTTTACCCTCCCGGTCGTCACGCCGTCTGACGCCCTCGTCGCCGGCGACAATGGCCTGCTCGTTCCACCGGATGATCCGATCGCGATGCGCTTCAACGTCGGCATCCGCACACTCGCGGACGGAGCGACGATGACCATCGAAGTGCGCGGCCGGTCGGGTGAGACTCGGCGTTCGGCGACGAGAGAGTTCGCCCCGAACTGGTTCAATCAGATGACTGTGACGGACTTCGCCCAGGGCAGTCTCGAGCCCGGCGACTATCTCGTGATCCACGTAACTCGCGGAAGCGCGATTCTGTACGGCGCCTCGGTCGACAACGTATCGAACGATCCCTCCGTACAGCTCGTGACGAAATGAAGAGACGAAGTCTGTGTGTGAATCTGTGTGTAAAGTCTATTTGTGAAGTCTATTTGTAAATTATATGTGTAAAGTCTATGTGTGTGGACCGGCTTTAGCCGGTCTTTGAGGGCCGGCCGAAACCGGCCCTGACACCTTATTTGTTCTCTCACGGCCGCAATTCGTAAAGGTTGTTGAAGGGATTCTCCAGCGGCACGCGCCGCACGCTGCCGAACCCGGCCACCGACGCGAGCTCGCGCAGCTTCCGCTCGTTGAGGCCGAGCGTGCCGAGGCCCGCGCCACCCCCGGCAAGCGAGGTGGTCATGCAGTAGAACAGGCTGAAGCCGTGGAACAGCGCGCCGAGCGGCCCCGCGTTCTCCTCGAGCTTGTCCGAGCAGTTGATGTCGACGCACGCGTAGATGCCGTCCGGCTGCAGCGCGTCGCGAATCGAGCGCAGGATCCCGAGCGGATCGACGGCGTCATGGACGACGTCGAACGTGAAGATCACATCGTGCTTCTCGGGAATGCCCTTCGCCGCGTCGAGCACTTCGAAGCGGACGCGGTCGCCGACGCCGGCCGTCTTCGCGTTCGCACGCGCGCGCTCGATCGACGGCGCGTACACATCGAACCCGGTGTAGAACGACTTGGGATACGCCCCGGCGAGCCGAATGAGGCCGCGACCGCGGCCGCAGCCGACGTCGACAACGCACGCTCCACTTCGGAGCTTCTTCTCGAGGTCCGGCATCGACGGGATCCACTGCTGGACGAGGAAGTTC
>DATIZY010000032.1:0-16258 GCA_035516895.1 Thermoanaerobaculia bacterium
GAGGCAGGGCATGAGACCGAGCTCGCCGGCGCCGCGGCCGAGAAGGCGCTCCATCGGCGTGGCGAGAAGGCGCTCACCCGCGCGGTTGACGAGGCGCAGCTTCTGCTCCGAATCGAACGTGAAGATGGCGGCGTCGATCTCGCTGATGACCATCTGCAGCAGCGCCGTCGCTTCGAGCGCGCCGAGCCGCCGTTCGCGCAGCAGCCGGCTCAACTCATTGACCTCGATCAGCACCTCGCCGAGGGCGTCGTCGCTGCGGGCCTCGCGCGCGCGGATCGAGTAGTCCTCTTCGCGCAGCGCGGCGAGGAGATTGGACAGCGTTCGCAGCGGATAGATCAGGCGCTCGTGAAGCGCGTGCAGCAGGATCAGCGTGACGAAAACAACGCTGCCGATCACCGCGATCCTCGTCTGCCATGTCCACGTCTCCACGAAGAGCAGCGCGATCATGGCGATCAGCGGCGGTGCGGCCACCGCGCATGCGATCCACACGATTCTCCGCTCGTATCCGGAGGTGCTGCGGCGTTTCGGAGCAGCCATGATCAGAGACCGTAGCGTTGAATCCTGCGATAAAGCGCGCTCCGGCTCAACCCCAGCGCCTCGGCCACCTTGCTGATGTTGCCGCCGAAGCGTGAGAGGGCCTTCCGAATGAGCACCGCCTCGACATCTTCGAGGCTCAGGTCCTCGAGCTTCGGCTCGTCCTCGCGCGGCGCCTGGAGCCCGAGATCGCTGCGGTGAATTCTGCGTCCGGTGGACATCAGCACGGCGCGCTCGATCGCGTGTTCCAGCTCGCGCACGTTGCCGGGCCACGCGTGATCCAGAAGCGCCTTCATCGCCGCGTCGTCGAACCCGTCGATATCCTTGCGATAGCGGCTGACCTGCTGATGCAGGAAGTGGCCGGAGAGCAGAGGAATGTCCTCGCGACGCTCGCGAAGCGGCGGCAGATGGATCTCGATCGTCTTGAGCCGGAAGAGCAGGTCCTGACGAAAGCGTGCGGAGCTGACTTCATCCTCGAGGACGGCGTTGGTCGCCGAGATCAGGCGAACGTCGGCATGACGGGTCTGCGAGGAGCCGACGCGCTCGAACTCTCCGGTCTCGATCACGCGCAGAAGCTTCGCCTGCTGCGCCGGCGGAATGTTGGCGATCTCGTCGAGGAAGAGCGTTCCCCCATCGGCGAGCTCGAAGCGGCCCACGCGGTCGGATTTCGCATCGGTGAACGCGCCGCGCATGTGGCCGAACAGCTCGCTTTCGAAGACGCCTTCGGAGAGGCCGCCGGCGTTCACCGCGATGAGAGGCTTCGACGCGCGCCGCGAGGTCGCGTGCAGCGCGCGGGCGATGACGCCTTTGCCGGTGCCGTTCTCGCCGGTGATCAGCACGTTCGCGTCCGACGGGCCGATGCGCTCGATCATGTCGACGACCGGGCGCATGACCGCCGATTGCGCGATCAGCTTGGGATAGCGCTCGTCGCGCAGGATTCTATTCTCGGTTTCGAGCCGCTGCCCCTGACGCAGCGCGCGGCCGAGCTCGACCTGCGTCTCGACGATCCTCAGCAGCCGCTCGTTTTCCCACGGCTTCTGCACGAAGTCGCGCGCGCCTCGCTTCATCGCCTCGACCGCGAGATCGATCGAGCCCCAGGCGGTCATCACCACGATCGGCAGCGTGCTGTCCCATCCGTGCAGATTCGACAGGAGATCGAGCCCCTCGTTGCCCGAGGTCGTATCGCGCGTGTAGTTGAGATCGATGATCAGCACGTCGAACAGCGTCTGCTCGACGGCGCGCAACACCGCGCCGGGCGAGCTCGCGGCGGTGATGTCGAAGCGCTCCTTGAACAGCAGCCGCAGCGCGTCGATGACATCCGCCTGGTCGTCGGCAATGAGAATCCGGGGACGATTCATGCGATCACAACCGGTCGACGATCCAGCCGTCCTTCAGCAGGATCACCCGGTTTCCGTAGCTCGCATTCTCCTCCGAATGCGTGACCTGCACGATCGTCACGCCCTGCTCGTTGAGCTGGCGAAACAGCTTCATGATCTCGCGGGCCTGCTCGGAGTGCAGATTGCCGGTGGGCTCATCCGCGAGGATCACCGCCGGGTTCGCGATGATCGCACGGGCGACGCCGACGAGCTGCTGCTGTCCGCCGGAGAGCTGCGACGGAAAGAGGTCCTTCTTCCCGACGATGCGGAATCGATCGAGCATGTCGGCCACGAGCGCGTCGCGCTGCGACTTCCTGATGTTCCGATACGACAGCGGCACCTCGAGGTTCTCCGCGACGGTGAGATCGTCGATGAGGTGATAGCTCTGAAAGACGAAGCCGATGTGCCGCTTCTGCAGTTCGAGCCGGCGCGCCTGCCTGAGATCGTGCACGGCTTCACCGCAGAGCGTGTACTGGCCGCTCCACTCCGCGTCGTGCATGCCGAGGATGTGGAGCAGCGTCGATTTTCCGGCGCCGGACGGGCCCATGATCGAGACGAACTCCCCGGGCTGAATCTCCAGATCGATATTGCGAAGGATCCACGTCGTGGTCCCTCCGCCCGTCACCGTTTTTTCGATCCGCCTGGTCGAGATCACCGGTTCGTTCATCGGTTCCGTTCATTCCATTGCGAGCAGGTCGTCCAAATTCGGATGCCGTCGCCTCACTCACTCGTAGCGCAATGCTGTTTCGGGAGAAATGCGCATGGCGCGGCGCGCCGGCACGTATGCCGCGATCATCGCGATGAACACCAGCAACGCGGCGACCGTGACGAACGTCAGCGGATCGGTCGCGCGAATTCCGAACAGCAGCGTGGACATGAGGCGAGCGACCGCCAGCGAGAGGACGATCCCGATCGCCGCGCCCGCGGCTGCCATCCGCGCGCTCTCACCAACGACGAGTCTCAACACGTCGCCCGGCTGCGCACCGAGCGCCATCCGAACGCCGATCTCCTGCGTCCGGCGGGCAACGGAGTAGGCGACGACGCCATAGATTCCGAGTGCGGCGAGCGCAAGCGCCGCAACGGCGAAGACGCCGACGAGCAGAAGGAGAAAACGGCGGTTCGCCAGCCATCCGCCCATCTCGTCCGCGAAGGTCGAGAATCGGACCGGCACTTCCGGAGCGAGATCGTGAAAGATTGCGCGCGCGGCCGGGATCACCGCCGATCGCGGCGCGCTGCTTCGCACGAGAATCGTCGGAGAGCCGCTCGCCACGCCGCGCTGGCGGTAATCCGTGTAAATGATCGGACTCGGCGGACGATCGAGGCCGCGCGCGCGGACATCGCCAACGATGCCCACGACGGTCAGAGGTTTGAGGTCGCCGTCCATATTGCCGAACTCGAGCACCTGACCGATCGCATCGCCCCTCGGCCAGCGGTTCCGCGCCAGCGTCCGGCTGATCAGCGCGACATGCGGTGCGTCGCGAACATCCTGCTCGCCGAACATCCGTCCGGCGACCAGCGGAATGCCCAGCGTGCGGAAGGACTCCTCGCTCGCCGCGTAGTACAGGGCCTGGCCCGAACGCGCCGGATTCTGTGAAAGCTCCTCGAAACCTTTCAAGTCCGTTGGAGGCTCGATTCCCGTGAGAATCAGAAACGTGCCGCCGGCGAGGTTGTCGCCGCCCGCGACCGGAATCGCGCCGGCGACTCCAGCGCTCTGCACGCCGGGGATCGCGCGGATGCGGCGCAGAATCTCGTCGATCGTCTGAATCTGCCGGACGACAGCCGCGTCACCATCCGGAGCGGGCGGCGAGAACTCCATCGTGATCAGATCGTCGGTGCGAAAGCCGGGACTCGTCGAAACGAGCCGCAAAAAGCTGCGGCCAAACAGGCCGGCGCCGGCGAGGATCACCAGCGTCGCTGCGATCTCTCCGATCACGAGGAAGACGCGGACCCGCTGGGTCGCTCTCGATGCCGTGTAGCTGCGCGAACCGGCGGTCAGCGCCGGCTGCAGGCTTCCCGATCCCGAACGCCACGCGGCCAACAGACCGAGTGCAATCGCCAGCACGCCGGTGATGCCGAGCGCGAACGCGAGCACCGGCACGTTCATGGCGATTCCCTCGTGCCTCGGCAGGTTTCCGGGAATGATCGCCGGCAGCAACTTCACGGCCCACGCGGCGATGAGAACGCCGGCGACTCCGGCGGCAAACGAGAGCACCAGCGATTCGGCGAGAAACTGACGCGCAAGCCGAATCCGCCCGGCGCCGAGCGCCGCGCGCAGCGCGAGCTCTCTCCGTCGCGTGGACGTGCGCGCGAGCAGGAGTCCGGCGACATTCGCGCATCCGACCATCAGCAGCAGGCCGACGGCGCCGAGGAGTGTGAGAAGTGCGGTGCGAACGCTGCCGACCATCGCATCGGCAAGCGGCACGACCGCCGCGTCGTCGAGATCGACTCTCGTTCCATACTGGTCGCGGATGCGCCGGGCGATCGTGCTGAGGTTCGCTCGCGCCTGTTCGATCGTCACGCCTTCGCGGACGCGGCCGATGCAGTGCCAGTTGTGCGCGGTGCGGCTCGGAAGCTCCGCTTCGAGCTCGCGCGGAACCCACACGGCTACGCCCGACGGAAAATCGAATCCCGCGGGCATCACACCGACGACCGGATACACCGTTCCCTCGATCGACAGATGAAGTCCGGACAAGTCTCTCGTGCCGCCGAAGTAGCGCTGCCAGTAGCCGTCGCTCACGATCGCGGCGGGCGCGCCGTGCAGTCGCTGCTCGTCCGCGGCGAACTCGCGGCCGATCGAGGGCGTGACGCCGAGCGTCTTGAAAAAGCCGGCCGAGACCGCGGCGACGGTCGCGCGCACCGGCTCGCTTCCGCCGGAGATCGATGCCGGCGACCACGCGTACTCCGCGAGCGCGGCGAACGTGTCGTTCTGCGTTCGAAAGTCTTCGAAGTTCGGATCGGAGAGATTGATGCGCTGTCCTTTCGCCGTCTGTTCCCACACCTGCGCGATTTTCTGCGGATCGGGATACGGCAGCGGACGCAGCAGAACGGCATCGACAACCGAGAAGATCGCCGTGGCCGCGCCGATGCCGAGTGCCAGCGTCACGATCGCAATCGCCGCGAAACCCGGCGACTTGATCAGCCTGCGGACCGCGTAGCGCAATTCCTGAAACATCGCGTTCTCCTTACTCCGCGCGCAGAACGCTCATCGGATCGACGCGCGACGCGCGGATTGCCGGTATGGCTCCCGCGGCAAGTCCGATCGCTACGAGCACGAGTCCCGACATGAAGAAAGCGCTCGCATCGAGCGGAGTGATCTCGAACAGAAACGCGGTCAGAAAGCGCGTGAGCGAGATCGCCCCGCACCAGCCGACGACGACCGCGATTCCGGAGAGCACGCCCGCTTCGCGAACGATGAGCAGAACGAGATCGCGCCGCTTCGCGCCGAGGGCCGTGCGGATGCCGAGCTCGCGCAGCCGCAGGCTCACCTGATACGCGATCAGTCCGAACACGCCGACCGCGGCGAGCAGCAGCGCCATTGCGCCGAAGATCGAAAGCAGCACGGTCGTGAATCGCTCCGGCGCAAGCGATCGTGAGACGAGTGTATCGAGGGTCAGCGGATCGGTCAGCGGAATGTCGGGATCGACCTGCGCCAGCGCCGATCGAAGCTCCGGCAGAATCTGCGACAGCGTGCGCTCGGAGCGAATCACGACGAAGATGTCGCTCATCGGGATCTGATCGAGCGGCGGATAAATCGCGGGCTCGGTTCCGCGCTGCAGGCCGAGGAATCGCTCGTTGCCGACGACGCCGACGATGCGGCGCGCGGTTCCCCAGAACTCGATTTTCTTCCCGATCGGATCCTCGGCCGGAAAGTACTTTCGCACCGTGGCCTCATTGATCATCGCCACGGGCTCGGCTCCGTTGCGGTCGCTCTCGTCGAACTCGCGTCCTTTCAGCAGCGGGAGGCCGACGGTGCGCGCATATCCCGGCGATACCGGCCGGATGCGAAGCTCATCCGGCGGTCCCGGCGCCGCCGGGCGCCCGACGACGGTGGCCTGCGATGTCCAGCCGGCGCGAAGCGGATGATTGAGCGCCAGCGCGACTTCGGTGACGCCGGGAATCCGTCGACAGGCGTCGAGAATCTGCGCGTACGCGACAGTCATCTTCGGCCAATTCGGATACTCCTTGCGAGACGGCGTCGGATATTTCCCCTCCGGGAAGCGGAGCTCCGCCGTGATCAGATCGAGATGCGATACACCGACACCGACGCGGCCGAGTCTCGCGTAACTGCGCAGCAGCAGCAATGCGCCGATCGTCAGCACGACCGCGAGCGCGAGCTCGCCGACGATCAGCAGGCGCCGCGAGTGGCGCGATTGGCGCGGATCGGTGTTCGCACCCGCGTCGCGCACGGCCTTCTGCAGTTTCTGGCCCGATGCCGAGATCGCCGGCAGCATTCCGGAGAGGACGCACGCCAGCACCGCGATTGCCACCGCAAAGATCATCACCGGCAGATTGACGGCGATGGCGTCGCGGCGCGGGAGCGTTTGCGGCGCCAGCAGGAGCAGCGCCTGGACTCCCCACATCGCGAGCGCGATTCCCGCGACCGACCCGGCGAAGCTGATCAAAAGCGACTCGAGGAGGACCTGCTGCGCGACGGTGCGTCGCGATGCGCCTAACGCGAAGCGCACCGCGATCTCCTTCGCCCGCTGGCCGACGCGCACGACCATGAGCCCGGCGACGTTCGCGCAGCCGATCAGCAGAACGAGCAGCGCCGCGCCGAACAGAAGCAGCAGAACCGGACGGGTCCTGCCGGCGATCGCCTCGTGCAGCGGCTCGATGAAGACGCCGCGGCCCACGTTGTCCGCCGGATACGCTTTGGCGAGGCGGTTAGCGATCACGCTCATCTCGTTTTGCGCACTCTGCACGGTCGCGCCGTCGCGGAGACGACCGAGAACCACGATGCCGTGGACTCCGCGCAGGTGCTGAAAATCGTCCAGGACCGGCTCGAGCGCGGTCCATACCTGCGTGTCGGCGGGAAATGAGAACGCTCGCGGCATCACGCCGACGATCGAGTAATCGGCGTTTTCCAATCGCAGGATTTTGCCGAGGACCGCGGGGTTCCCACCGAACCGCGTTTGCCACATGTCGTAATCGATCATCGCGACACGCGCGCTGTTCGGAAGATCGTCGCGGTCTGTCAGAACGCGACCGAGAGCGGGCTTCACGCCGAGAGTGGAGAAAAGATCGAACGTGACGTGCGCGGCCCGAAGCCGCTCCGCGGGGGAAGGCGGATCGCTCAGCGTCATGTCCTGTTCCATGGATCCCGCGAGCGCCCAGAACGATTTGCTCTGCCTCTGCCAGTCGCGGAGATCGGGAAGGCTCGCGCCCTCGCGCGGCGAATGGTTGTGCAGGTCGTTTTCCCAGACGAGCACCAGCCGGCCGGGATCGCGGTACGGCAGCTGGCTGAGCAGGATTCCGTAGAGGACGCTGAACACGGCGGTCGTCGCCCCGATCGAAAGCGCGAGAGTCAGCACCGCCGGAATCGTGAAGCCCGGCTGGCGCGCAAGCGATCGGAACGTCTGACGTGTTCTCGAAACGATGCTCATCGCGGATCTCCTCTCATTCCTCGCGGAGCGCAACGAGCGGATCGACGCTCGCCGCGCGCCACGACGCGAGGCGGCGGAGGATCGTCGCGGCTTTCATTGGATCTGGAATCCGCTTTCGCGCAGCTCCTCTTCGGCGCGCTCGCTGTGCGTCTCCTCCACGATGCGGCCGTCGAACAGATGAACGGTCCGCTGGGCGTAGCGCGTGAAGCGCGGATCGTGCGTGACCATGCAGATCGTCGCGCCGGCCTGATGAATCTCGCGCAGCAGATCCATGACCGCATCACCGTTCTTCGAATCGAGATTTCCCGTCGGCTCGTCCGCGAGCAGGATCACCGGGTCGCCGACGAGAGCGCGCGCGACGGCGACGCGCTGCTGCTGTCCTCCCGAAAGCTGCGCCGGGAAATGCTTCATGCGGTGCGCCATGCCGACGCGCTCGAGCGCGCGCTGCACGCGCTGCTTCCGTTCCGCCGCCGGCATGTCGCGGTACGTGAGCGGCAGCTCCACGTTCTCGAACACGGTCAGGTCGCCGATGAGGTTGAACGCCTGGAAAATGAATCCGACGTTCCGGTTCCGGATCCGCGCACGCTGCGCCGGAGTGAGGCTGGCCACCGGCTCTCCGTCGAGCACGTACGCTCCCTCGCTCGGCGAATCGAGCAGTCCGAGGATCGAGAGGAGCGTGGATTTGCCGCAGCCGGATGGGCCGGCGATCGACACGAACTCGCCCGGCGCAATGTCCAGCTCCACGCCCGACAGCGCGTGCGTCTCGATCTCGTCGGTGTAGAAGATCTTCGTAATGTTGTCGAGATGAATGATCGGTTCACCCATCGATTCCCTTTCTCACTCCAGCCGGATTCGGTCGTAGTCGTCCCACTGCGACATGTCGGAGAGGATGATGTGGTCCCCCTGTTTCAGACCTTCGCGAATCTCGATCGCGTTCACGGAGCTCCGCCCATACCGCACCCTGACGCGTTCCGCGCCGTCCCCCGCGGCATTCACCCGGAACACCGATCCGTTCTGCTCCTCCTCGGCATGCACCGGGCGCTGCACGAAAAGTACGTCCGCGAGACGCTCGAGTTCGATCGTCCCGTCGACCGTCAGATCGGGGCGCGCGCCTTTCGGCAGCACGCCGTCGAAACCGACGTCGACCGTGACCGTTCCGTTCTCCGCGGCGGGATCGATGCGGATGACGTGGCCTTCGACGATACCGTTTCGCGTATCGACGCTCGCCTTCTGTCCGAGCTGAACGTCCTTCGCCTGCGTCTCGGCGATTTTCAGCGCCGCTTTGAGGTGCGACGGCTGCACGACCTTCGCGAGGATCGTTCCGGCGCTGACGCGCTGGCCGACCTCCGCGCTCACCTGCTGCAGCACTCCGGCGATGCCGGCACGCACGCGCAGCGACGCGAGCTGGTTCTGCTGCAGCGCGTACTGCGCCCGGTACTGATCGACTTTCGCTTTCTGCGCGGCGAGCTGGGTGTCGATCGCCGCGCGGTTGATCCGCAGCCGCTGCTCTTCGAGCGTGTATCGATTGGCCAGCTCGTCGGCGGCGTTGCGCGAGACGCGTCGCGTCAGCTCGGGCAGCACGCCGCGCTTCGCCATGTCCTCGTCGGCGTCGGCGCGCAGTTTCGCCTGTTCGTAGTCCGCCTTCAGCTTCGCGGCGGTTGCTTCTTCATCGAGATGATCGCTTTCCAGACGGCTCTTCAGGCTCGCGTAATCCGCTTCCGCCGCAACGAGCTGGAACTTCGCGTCCTGCTCGCGCTGCACTTGCGTGGGATCGGCAAGCTCGAGGATCACCGTCTCCGGCTGCACCGCCGTCCCCGCCTCGGTGACGATGCGCGCGACGCGCGCGTCGGTGGTCGCAGCGATCCAGTTGACGTCGACCGGCACCAGAGTGCCGCTGCCGCGCACTTCACGGACCATCGGCCCGCGCTCGACGTTCCGGATCCAGAGATTCGCTTTCTCCACGCTCGGCGCCGCGGGCTTCAACCGCGAGAGGCCGAGCGTGACCAGTGCGATCACGATGGCTCCGCCGATGCCGTAGGCGATGCGGCGCATTCGAAGCTGTCGGGCGCGATCGGGACGGGCGATATCCATCGAACGGCGAGGATCATGGGCAACCGGGGTGCCACTCGGCCGGCGAACGACAAGTCATTGATGGATCGGCGGTAATCGCGTTCGGCAACCCCTGCAATGTCCGCGAAAGTGTCCGCTGCGAGACAGCTCCGTCCCGCGAACGAACAGCGGCAAATTACACGTCTCGCAGCGCGTCCACCGGGGAGATACGGCCGGCGCGAATGGCCGGAATGACGCACGCGATCGCGGCGACGATCAACAAGACGACGACGGAGATGACGATTGTCGGCGGGTCGGCCGGACGCACACCGAAAAGCAGCGCACCGAGCCAGCGCGATTCGATCGCCGAAATTGCGACTCCGATGAGCGCTCCGGCGAGCGCATATCTCATGCCTCGCAGCACGATCAGGCGGGTCAGCTCCTCCTGCGTCGCGCCGAGTGCAAGTCGGACCCCTATTTCGCGGTGACGCTGACGGACGACGTACGACATCAGACCGAAAATGCCAAGCGCGGCGAGCATCGCTCCCGCCGCGGCGAACGAGCCCACAACTGCCGCCCATCGGCCGGGATCTCCCAGCGCATCGCGCAGCCGGTCGCCCATCGCCACCTCGACCTCCGCCACGGTGGAATCGAGCGCCGCCACCTCCGATCGGATGATCTGCATCGTCGCTTGTCTGCCGAGGCGGCCGCGAACGATGACGTACATCGACGGCGACGGTTCCTGTTCGAGCGGCACGTACACGGCATCCTCCTCGCCGGCCAGGCCGCGGAAAGGCACATCGCCGACGATACCGACGATCGTTGCCGGAGGACACGTCGTACAGCCTCCACTTCGTAGTTGTTTTCCAACTGCGTTTTCGCTCGGATAGTATTTCGCCGCCCATGAGCGGCTGACGATGACCGCCGGCGGAGCGTTCGCCGAATCGTCATTCGTGAAGAATCGCCCCTGCAGCAGGGGAATTCGAAGCGTGGCGAACAGCTGCGGACTGACGCTCAGCCACGGCGCCGTCGGTTGTGATGCGCCGGGCGAAACCGGTTTGTCGAGCAGATCGAAATTATTCACATCGCCGAATGTGTCGGGCGGCAGGCCGCTGGACAACGCGACGTCGCCCACTCCGTCGTCGCGCAGCCGTATTTCCAGGCGGCGCCAGAACGACCGCAATGCATCGTCGGTCGGATAGCGGCCGGTCGCGAGAGGGATCCTCGCGCCGTAGACGCCCTTCGGATCGAAACCGGGATCGAGATGCTGAAGGCGAAGGAAGCTGTTGAACAAAAGAGCGGCGCCGACGACCAGCGGAAGCGCCAGCGCAAATTCGGCGACGACGATCGCGCTGCGAGTCCGGTTCGCGCTGCGGCCACTCCCCGATCGCGCGGCCCCTCCTCCGAGCGGCGCGGCCGCCGAGGCGCCCCGGGAGAATGCCACCGTCACGGGCGCGAGACTGATCAGCAGGCCGCTGATCAGAACCAACGCCACCGCAAATGCGGCGCTGGACCCGTCGAGGGCCACTTCGTCGAGGCGCGGCAGCGCGGGGGCGACGACATGGACGAGTCTCAGTCCGAACGCCGCGACTGCGATCGCCACGATTCCGGAAAGCACCGTCAACAACAGACATTCAGTGACGATCAGGCGGGCGACCTTTCCTCGCGCGGCGCCGAGTGCCGATCGAATGCCGAACTCCTGCTCGCGCGCGGACGTGCGCACAAGCATCAGCGTGCCCACGTTCGCGATGCCGAGCAGAAGGACAAGCGCTACCGCGACCCCGAAGAGGACCACTTGTCTGCCGGCCGGCCTGCCGATCGCGATGCGCAGTGGAACAGGCGTCAAGCGCGCGTTGCTGTCCTGAAAACTCGACTTCCAGATCGGAAAAATGCGCTCGGAGATCGCGGCGAGATCGCTCGTCGCCTGCTCGAGCGTCACTCCCTTGCTCAGCCTGGCGATTCCTCGATATCCAAACGGGCCTCGCCGTGTCGGAGTCGCGAGCTGCAGCGCCGGCCACGCGTCGGCACGGATGCCGGCGAGACGACCACGATCGCGACCGAGCACGCCGACAACCTGCACCGGCGTCCCGTCGATGGCGATCGATTTTCCAACCGCATCGGCGGCGCTGCCGAACACGCGTTGCGCCAGCGCGTAGGAGAGAACGATCGCAGGCGGTGCTCCGTGCAGGTCGTCTTTCGGCTCGAGCAGACGCCCGAACATCGGCTCGATGCGGAGTGCCTTGAAAAACCCGGAGGTCGCCCGGCCGACGACGATGTACTCGACGTATCGTCCCGCGACAAGCGAAGCCCCGCCCGGCCTCACGACGCCAAAGGCCTCGAGAGTTCGCTGCTGTTCGCCAATCGCCCGAATATCGACCGCGCAGATCGTGCCGAGATTCGTGGGCGAGTATTTCTCGAACACCTGCACCAGACGCTCGGAATCCGGATAGGGAAGCGGCTCGAGCAGCACGCGATGCGTGACGACGAATACGGCGGTTGCTGCGCCGATCCCGGCTCCCAGAACGAGAATGACACTCAGCGCGAATCCAATGTTGCGCCGCAAAGTACGAGCTGCGAAGCGGACGTCGGCAAGAATCTGCACAGCGAAACGCACCGGCAACCGGAGTGCCACGACCGATCGGAGACAGAAGTCGCTGAAGAATCGGAACTAAGTCGCCAGAGCATTTCGAGCGTCGTGCCGAGGCACTGTCCGCTCCGAGACAGAAGCGTCCCGCGAATGAACAGGTCCTGGTCCGCTCGCGATCTCATTCCACAGCGTAAGTGCCTCGGCGGGCGGCAAACATCGACCCGGCGATTGCGCTGAAGTCGGAGTAGCGGCAGCGCTCATTCGGTGCGCAGCGCGACGACCGGATCGGTTCGAGTGGCACGCCTCGCGGGGAGGACGCTGGCAATGATTGTGACCAACGCGAGGACCGCGATGACAACAACGAACGTCGTCGGATCGAGCGGCTGCACTCCGAAGAGCAGACGTCGAATCAGTCTCGTCGCCACGATCGCAACGACGACCCCTGCGCCAATGCCGATCGAGCCGAGGAGCATCGATTGCCGAAGAACCATGCGCACGAGATCGCCGCGGCCGGCGCCGAGCGCCATCCGCACGCCGATTTCTCTCGTTCGATACGCGATGCTCTGCATCAGGATCCCGTAGAGCCCGATCGCCGCAAGGAAAATCGCCATCGCCGCGAAGATGCCGAGCAGCATCGAATAGAGACGCGGCTGCCCCACCGCATCATCCTCGAGCTGTTTCATGGTCCGAACCTGAAATGCCGGGACGCTCGGATCGACGGCCATGAGCGCGGCACGTGCGGCTCCGGCGAGCGCCTCAGGATTTCCGCGCGTGCGAAGCGCGACGGAGAAAAAGCCTTGTGGAAACTGCGCCTGCGAAAGAAGCACCTCGGGGCGGGCCGAAACTGCCGGACCCCATTCCTTCAAGTCGCCGATCACGCCGACCACCTCTCCGCCGACACGCGTCTTCGTGCCCAGGTACGTCCCGATCGTGAAGTGATGCCCGAGCGGGCTGATGCCGGGCCAGATCAGGCGCGCGGCGGATTCGTTGATCACCATGACCGGCGGAGCGCCTGCGCGATCCGTCGCCTCGATTCCGCGACCCTGAATCACCGCAATGCCCATCGTGCGGAAGTAGTCCGGCGTCACCGTGCGGACTTGCACGTCCAACCGGTCCTGCTCGTCGTTGTCCAGATGCCGCCCATCGAGCTCGTACCCTGAGATGCTGTAGCCAAAGCCGGTGAGCGGCAATCCGAACACCGCACCGGCGGAGCCGACGCCCGGAAGAGACTCGATCCGCTCGAGAAGGCGCTGCGTGAATTGCGCACGCGATTCGGGCGTGGCGTACGTCGCATCGGGAAGCGACACGCCAAACGTCAGAACACCGTTCGGGTCGTAGCCGAGGCTGACCTGCTGCAGACGAGTGAAGCTGCGCATCAGCAGAATGGCCCCTGCGAGAAGCACGACTGCGAGCGCGGTTTGAACGATGACGAGCGCATTGCGAAGTCGCAGCGGCCGCTGCGCGCCGCTCGAGCCTCGCCCGCCTTCTTTGAGCCGCTGGGCAAGCCCGGCGAACGACGTCGCCTGCCATGCCGGCAGAATCCCCACGAGAATTCCGGTGATCACCGTGACGGCGGCGGCAAAGGCGAGAACGCGCCCATCGATGCTCGTCTCTGTCAGAAGAGGGATGTCAACGCCGTGAATCGCCGCGACGGCGCGGCTTCCCCAAAGCGCCAGCACGATGCCGCCCGCGCCGCCGATCGCGGCGACGAGAACGCTCTCGACCAGCAGCACACGCGCGATTCGCAGACGTCCCGCGCCTAGCGCTGCTCGGAGCGCGATCTCGCGCTGGCGTCCGACGCCGCGCGCGAGCGTGAGCGCGGCCACATTCGTACACGCGATGAGAAGAACGAGCGCCACGGCGCCGAGAAGAATCAGCATCGCCGGCCGGACATCCCCGACGATCGCATCGCGCAGCGGCCGCACCTCGGCGCTTCCCTGCGGGTTCGTATTCGGATACGCGTCGGCGAGAGCGCCGGCGATTCGCCGCATCTCCGCTTGCGACTGCTCGAGAGTGACTCCGTCGTTCAGCCGCCCGATGACATCGAGGTAGTGCGCACCGCGCTGGGTGGTCAGCTCATGAGTCGTGAACGCAAGCGGCAGCCACACCTCCGAGCCGTGCGGCCACTCGAATCCCGCGGGCATGACGCCGACGATCGTGTACGGCGTTCCATCGAAAGTCGCCACGCGTCCGATCGCCTGCGGATCGCCGCCGAAGCGACTCTTCCAGAGACCCGATCCGATGACCGCCACCGGCGGCGCGTGCAAAACGGCGTCGGCGGGACCAGGCAGTCGTCCGGCGGCCGGCGGCACGCGCATCACCGCGAAGAAATCGCCCGTAACCATCGCGCCGGAGATCTGTTCCGCCGGACCGGATCCGGTCAGCGCGAATGCGCCCTCATTGACGGCAGCGAGCCCGGCGAAGACGTGGTTTTGGGCGCGCCAGTCCGTGAAATTCGGCGGAGACACAACGCTCGGTCGTCCGCGCAAAAGCTCTCGCAACGACACCATGCGGTCCGGCCGCGGAAACGGGAGCGGCCGCAGAAGCACGGCGTTCACCGCACTGAAAATCACGGTCGTGCCACCGATGCCGAGGAGCAGGATCAACGCCGCGATGAGCGTGTAGCCGGGATTGCGGCGCAGCGTGCGGAGCGCGAATTTCAGATCGATCATCGTTGTCATTCTCCTCGGAGCGTTTTGGCGGGATCGATCGATGCGGCACGGCGCGCAGGAAACCACGCCGCGAACGCGGCGGATGCCAGCAGCAGCGCGGCGGCGCCGGCGTAGGCCGTCGCGTCGAGCGCCGGAATGCGGAACAGCAGCCGATCGAGGCGCGACGAAACCGCGGCGGCGATCAGAAGACCGACGGCGATCCCGGGCAGCACCAGCGCCGCGGCGGAGCGGAACACGAGCAGCATGATCTGCGGCGGCGCGGCGCCGAGTGCGGCGCGGATGCCGAGTTCGCGCGCGCGAAGAGTCACGGCGTACGACAGCACGCCGCCGATTCCGATCAGCGCGATCAGCAGCGCGACGCCGCCTAACACACCGGTCACCCACGCCGCCGCGCGCTGCCGCTCGGTGTCGCGCATCACCAGCTCTTCCAGCGGTTCGATCTCGTACGCCGGAAGATTCGGATCTGCGGACATCACCGCTCGCCGGATCGGGACCACGAGGTTGCCCGCCGCTCCGTGCGTCCGCACGACGAAGGTCATCCAGCGCAGCCAGTCGAAGTTCTTCTGCGACAGCGGCTGATAGATTGCCGGAACGTCATCCGATGCGAGCCCCATCTGTTTCACGTCGGCGACGATTCCGACAATGATGCCCCGCGGCCCGTCATCGCCGATGCGCACATGCTTTCCGATCGGATCTTCCGCTCCGAATGCGCGCAGCGCCATGGCGCGGTTGATCACGAAAACAGGCGGCGCGCCGCGAACATCGTCGCGTGTGAATCCGCGTCCGCGAAGAACCGGAACGCGCATCACCGAAAAGTAGCTGCCGTCAACGACGCGATACGCCGCCTTCGACGTCCCCTTCTCCATCCCGATGTCGAAGGTCATCGCGTTTCCCCGCAGCGGAAGATCCTGGATCGCCGTGACCTCGGCCACACCGGGAATCTGCCGAAGCCGATCGAGGATCACCCGATCGGTGCCGGCCTGCTGCGCGCTCGTACGGTACGACCCCGGAAGAAAAACGTTCGCCGCGACTGCATCGCGCGGGTCGAATCCCGGATCCACCGCGCGCAGGCGCAGAAAGCTCTTGATCAGAACGCTGCCCGCCACGAGCAGCGCACACGTGAGCGCGACCTGCGCGATCACCAGGAGGCGCCGCACGCGCCCGCCGTTCACGCGATGCGACACGCGGAACGAAACGACCTTGCTGCCGATTGCCAGCGTGAGCGCCACGCCCGCCGCGATTGCGATCACGCGCCAGCCGGGGGAAAGAGGCGGCGCCACGACAGCAACCGCCGCCACCGTCGAGCTGAGAGCGAGGACGAGGCCTTCTGCCGCGGCAAGTCGAAAGAGCTGGCGCGGCCCGCCGCCGATCGCGATACGCGTGGCGATCTCGCGCTGGCGCGCGGCGGTGCTCATGAGCACGAGGTTGGCCACGTTG
>DATIZY010000033.1:0-14244 GCA_035516895.1 Thermoanaerobaculia bacterium
CAAGTCGATCGATGCCGCGTACAGCGCGGCGCGGTCTTCGAACGGGCTGGAAGGCGGTTACGAGATCGTGCTGCGCCCCGGCGATTATCCGCAGAGCATCTTTCTCGATCAGATCAATGCCGAGGCGTCGCAGCAGTTTCCGGTGGTCGTGAGGGCGGAAGTTCCCGGCACGGCCGTCCTGCACGGCTTCCTCACCGCATCGGGCAGCCACGTCTATCTGATCGGCCTGACATTCGCCGGCACTCCGGCCGGCGGCGGCGCAGTGGCCGTCGGCAACTTCGATTACGTGCTGCTTCGCGACATCCATGCGGACGGAGCGATCAACGTCACAACCGGCACGCACGCCTATCTCGAAAACGTGACCGTCAACACCGGCTGGGGCGGCGTCTTCGTGTCCTACGTGCAATACGGCCACATCATCGACAGCCGCGTTTCGTCTGACTTGAACCCGTGCGTGGAGGTCGCCGGCGGATCGGCGTATTTCCTCGTCGACAGCAATGACGTCGGGCCGTGCAAAAACGGCGGCGCAATTCAGATCGGCTCGGTGACCTCGCTGGACCGTCACACGAGTCCATGGATCCACTACGACGCCTACGACGTCAAAGTCACGAACAACCTTCTTCAGGATCCCGGTGTCTTCACATTTTTCGCCGACGGGGTCTACAACGTGCTGTTCGCGCACAACACGATCGTGAGCAGCACCAATACGGTGTTCGTCGCCGCCGCGCTGGGCGACAGAACCTGTGACAACACTTCGATATGCCAGACGTTTCATGACGCGGGTGGATGGGGACCGGCGGCCGTCGAAGCGCCGGTCGCGAGTGTGCCGAATCGAAACGTCACTGTCGCCGCGAACATCTTCGACGAGCCGAATGCGACACCGCAGGCGGTGATCGTCCGCGCGGAGCCGCCGGACACCAGCGGCTCGACCTCGGCGACCAACGTCCCGTCGCCGGCGAAGAGCGACGACAATCTCAGCATCCGCGGAAACATCATCTGGGCTCCGAGCGCTCAGCTCCTCGCCGGCGGCGCGGGAGCGTGCGACAGCTCGAATCCGACGTGCAACGCCTCGCAGCTCGCGAGCGACAATCAATTCAATGTCATCAATCCGCAGCTGCAGAGCAACGAGCGGCCGGTCGCGAACGGCGATCTCTTCGGCCTTGCGGCATTGACGATCGCGCCGTTCACGTGGAGCGATGCGCCGACGAAACCAGCCGTGCCGCAGGGCGAACTGGTGAACAGCGTGACGACGGACGCCGATGACGTCGCGCGCACGGGCTACGTTCCGGGCGCGTTCACGAAATCCGTTGCGCCGGGACGGGACCGAGCAGTGAAGCATTAGTCGAGCGGAGCGGCGGGCTCTCAGGCGGCGGCTCGTTACTCCTTGCTGCCGCGAAGATCGCGCCCGTTCTGATGGAGCACCACGGCAACGACTTTCCCCGTCGCGTCGCGCTCGAACGAAAGCTGCGCATCGACGACCTTGTAGAAGAACTCGTCGCGTGCCGACGTGTACACCGGCAGACGCGGCTGCGCGGTCGCCTGAACGTACAGCTGGCCGCCTTCTTCGGTCACGGTCAGCCCGAAGCCGGGAGCGAGCGTGTAGCGACCGGCATACTCCGCGAGAGTGGCAGGATCGAGATGGATTTCTTTTCGTTCGGCCGGCGGCGGCGCCTCCGACGTCACGCGAGGCGCGTTCAGGTCACGGCCGTTCTGGTGAAGAGTGACGGAATCGACTTTGCCCGACGCGTCGCGATGGAAGCTGAGCTGCGCGTTCACCGCTTTGTAGAAAAATTCGTCCTTCGCGCTCGCAAACACCGGCAGCGCGCCCTGTCCGGTCAGCTGCACCTGAAGACCGCCACCGGCGATCGTCACGACGAGATCGACGTTTGCAGCGAGCCGGTAGCGGCCCGCGTACTCCGCGAGAACACCGGCCGGAAGCGTCACTTCATTGCGGAGCGGCGCGAGCGCGACGCCCGGGACACCGAGGAGCGCGAAGCCGATGTCCGTGACGTCGTGGCTGACGTTCGTCAGCACCACCGCGCCGCGATCGCCTGAGAACCCGACGAATGCCGCATAGCCGCCCGTCATCCCGTTGTGCCAGACGACCGGCGCACCGTGGCGCGAATCGATCTGCCACGCGAGCGCGATCCTGACGTTCGGCTGGTCCGTGCCGCGCCGCGGTTCCGTCGCCAGCGCCGCCGCCTTGCCCGGATGCATCATCGATTGCAGGTAAATTATCAAATCGTGCGCGGTCGATCGAAGCGCTCCCGCTCCCGCGAGTGCCGGAAAGTGCCATGGCCCGACTGCCTGTCCGGTCGGAGCGTGCCCCTCTGCGAAACGCCTGGTCATCTCCGGCGTGAGATCGACGACGGTGTCGCGCATCGCCAGCGGTCCGGTAACGCGTGCGCGCACCAGATCCGCGTAGCTCATACCTTCGTTCTGTGCCAGAGCTTCGCCGAGGAGACCGAAGCCGACGTTCGAGTATTCGTAGTGCGTGCCGGGCGCGGAAGCCGGATGGAAGCTCGCCAGAAACGATTTCAGATCGGCGATCGTGTAATCGGCGTACGGGTCGGCGGGGTTTTTCGGCATGAGGTTCTCGGGAAGGCGCGGCAGTCCCGATGACTGCGTCGCGAGATCCAGAAGCGTGATCGACTTCGGGATCGTCCAGCCGGGAAGAAGCTGCTGCACGGGCGTGTCGAGCTTCACCTCGCCGCGTTCGACTGCATCGGCGAGAACGAGCGCGGTAAATGTCTTGGTGACCGATCCGATTTCGTAGATCGTTTCGCCATTCGCGGGGCCGAACGAGACGATCTCCTGCCGGTCGCCGTCGATGATGCCGGCGACGAGTGTCGGAAACATCGCCGATTCGACGCGCGCGGCGAGCGCCTGCCGCAGCGGCGGATCGACAAGCGGCTGAGTCTGCGCGGCGACCGTCGATGCGATCGTGAGAGCGAACGCTGCGGCGATGCCTCGGCGGATCATCGACTCATTCTAGTTTGGGGTCAGCCGCAAATGGATTTGGCCGAGCGCGTCGATATAGAGTGTCTCGCATGCGACGCGTTCCTCTGATTTTGCTCCTCCTCTCGACGACGCATCTCTTCGCCGCGACACGCACCTGGTCCGGCGCGGCCGGCGACGACTGGACCGTTGCGAGCAACTGGAAAGAAGGCGGCGCACCCGTGGCGGGCGACGATCTCGTGTTTCCCGCCGATGCCGCGAATCAGAAAAGCACCAACAATGATTTCCCCGACCACACGAGCTTCCATTCGATCACATTCACGGGTGGCTCCTATCGCCTGAACGGAAACGCGATCACGCTCGGCGCGGGCGGAATCCACACGCAACTCAGCGCCGGCGGCACCGACTTCGAGCTTCACAACATCGCACTGCCGCTGACCCTCGGCGCATCGCAGACGTGGGTTCTCGTCAACGGAATGTCCGGCGTAGGCCTGTCGAGCCCACTCGATCTCAACGGAATGGCGCTCGCGATCAACGACGACGGCAACGTCGCGCCGGTTTTCGAAGGCATCAACGGCTCCGGCAGCGTCAGCCTCACCGGACCGGCCGGAGGATTCAATTTGGACGGCGTCAGCACTTCGACGGCACCGTTCACGATCACGAACGAGACGCTTTTCCTGGGCGGCACCTATCTCGGGCCGATCACGATTGGCGATTACGGGGAGTTCGACGACTTTCCCGACTCGACCGCCGGAACGGTGACGGCCAGCGGCGTTTTCGCGAACTTCGAACCGGGAACCTACTTTCCTAACGACGGAACTGCCGGCAGCGGCAACGTCGTTCTCGCTTCGGGCACGCAATTCACAGCGTCGATCAACAGTCCGACCGACGTCAGCACGTTGAAGCTCACCGGCACGATCAATCTTGGCGGCGCGGATCTCGAGCTCAGAACCGGCGGCACGATGGTCCCCGCCGGAACGACCGCCACGATCATCGACAACGACGGCTCCGATCCGGTCACCGGCACGTTCAACGGCTTGCCCGAGGGAGGAGAGGTCGTCACGTCGTTCCAGACGCTCGAGGTCTTTCGTGTGTCCTACGTCGGAGGTACGGGCAATGACGTCACGATCACTGCGGTCGGCCCGGGGGTCGAAACCGAGACCGATCTGAGCACCTCCGTGAGTCCGTCGACGACCGGGGAGCCGGTGACGCTGACGGCGAAGGTCACCGCAACGTCCGGCACTCCGACCGGATCCGTCGTTTTCAGCGATTACGATCCATCCGGGGTGTACAAGATCCTGGCAACGGTGCCGCTCGACGCGACGGGAACCGCGGCGTTCACGACATCATCGCTGTCGCCGGGTACGCACTATCTCCAGGCGGATTACGGCGCGCTCAATCCTCCGTTCGCTCCGAGCACGGGGTTTGCCGATCAGGTCGTCGGCCTGCGACACAGAGCCGTTCGATAGCCGATGATCGGTCCGTTGGCGGCCGCGCTTCTGGCCACGTTGATTTCGCATCCGCACGAGCTGCGAGTTCCCGTGCCCGGCGCGTCGCTGTACACGCGCGTCGTCGGGCGCGGACCCGCCATGATCGTGCTGCACGGCGGCCCTGATTTCGATTCCGCCTATCTGCTGCCCGATCTCGATCGCCTCAGCGATTCCTATCGCCTGATCTATTACGACCAGCGCGGACGCGGGAGATCGGCGGACGGCGTTCGGCCGGAAGATGTGACGCTCGCGTCGGAGCTCGACGATCTCGATCGCGTCCGCCAGCACTTCCATCTCGACACGGTCGTGCTCCTCGGCCATTCGTGGGGAACGGTGCTTGCGCTCGAGTATGCGCTGCGACATCCGGAGCGCGTCTCGCGTTTGATCCTGATGAATCCCGCTCCGGCATCAGCGAGCGACGTCGCACTTTTGCGCAAGTCGTATCTCGAAGCCCTGGGCTCCGACATGGACGCGCAGAAAGCGATCCTCGACAGTGCCGCGTACAAAGCCGGCGATCCCGAAGCGGTGATCGCTCGCTATCGCATCCATTTCGAGCACGCGTTCAAGAAGCGGGCGGATTACGAGAAGATGATGTCGGCGATGCACGAGGACTTCATCCGCCAGGGCAAAGAGGGCATTGTCAAAGCGCGCGCGGTGGAGGATCGGCTCTATCTCGATACGTGGAAGGTGCCGGGCTACGACCTCCTGCCGAAACTCCGTAGCCTCGACATCCCCACACTGGTGATCGTCGGCGACTCCGATTTCATCCCGCCGGCCGTCGCCTCTCACATTGCGGCCGCGATCCCGAACGCAACGCTCGTCACGATCAAAGACTGCGGCCACTTTTCGTATCTCGAGAAGCCGGCCGAGGTGCGGGCGGCATTCGAAGAGTTTTTTCGCCGGAAAGAGTGACAACGCGGGGATCACGCATTCGAGTGCGCGCGCCGGCGCCTTTGCTGAGTGACGGCAACCTCCACACGACCATCACAAACAAGGGACGTATTATTTAGTCCTTGCTCGAACCCGGATCCCGGCTCGGACCCTACGAAATCCTCGCGCCGATCGGCGCAGGCGGCATGGGGGAAGTCTGGCGCGCGCGCGATGAGCGCCTGCAGCGCGACGTGGCGATCAAGGTCGTCGTCGCCGGTGCGGTCGAACGCTTCGAACGCGAGGCGCGCGCCGTCGCCTCGCTCTCGCATCCGAACATCCTGGCCATCCACGATTTCGGAAGCGAACACGGTGTCACGTATGCGGTGATGGAGCTGCTCGAGGGATCGACGCTGCGGGATCGCCTTCTCGAATCGCTGCCGCCGCTGCCTCGCGCGCTCGACTGGGCGCATCAGATCGCGCAGGGACTCGCGGCGGCGCACGAGCGGGGCATCACGCACCGCGACCTGAAGCCGGCGAACATCTTCGTCACGCGCGACGGCGTCGTGAAGATCCTCGACTTCGGGCTCGCGCGCGTCAGCGAGCCGCTGTTCGCCGACAACGAGACGACCGTCCGCGCCCGCACGAAGCCCGGCACGGTCCTCGGGACCGTCGGCTATCTCTCGCCCGAGCAGGCGCGCGGCGAGTCTGCCGACGTTCGCTCCGACATCTTCGCCTTCGGCGCCGTGCTGTACGAGATGCTCACCGGCGAGCCGGCGTTCGCGCGCAATTCGACCGCAGAGACACTCGTCGCGATTCTGCGCGAAGAGCCGCGCTCGCTCGCCGACTCCGGACGCACGGCGCCGCTGGAAGTCGAAGACATCCTCCGCCACTGCCTCGAGAAAAATCGCGACGAGCGATTTCGCACCGCGCGCGATCTCGCGTTCGCGCTGCGCCTCGCAATGCGCGGTGCCGCCACGCCCGCGCCGCGGCCGTCGGGCCCGTCGTCGTCGGATGCGTCCGAGCGATCGATCGCCGTCCTCCCCTTCCGCAACATCGGCTCCACGCCCGAGGCGGAGTATTTCAGCGATGGCATGACGGAAGAGGTGATCAATTCCATTTCGAACATCCCGTCGCTGCGCGTCGCCGCGCGCACCTCGTCGTTCGCGTTCAAGAAGCGCGACGACGATGTCCGCAAGATCGGCCGCGAGCTCGGCGTGGCGATGGTGCTCGAAGGAAGCGTGCGGCAGTCGGGGCAGCGCCTCCGCGTCTCGGCGCAGCTCATCGATGTCGATAGCGGATATCAGGTCTGGTCGGACCGCTGGGACCGCGATCTCGCGGATGTCTTCGCGGTGCAGGACGAGATCGCGCAGGCGATCGCGGCGACGTTCAAGCTTCGGCTCGCGCAATCCGACGCGGCCGTTGCGGGAAAAACACAGAACGTCGAAGCCTACGATCGCTATCTCAAAGGTCGCTACCTCCTTGCCGGCCGTCATGCCGCGGAGGCGATTGCGGAGTTCGAGGCGGCGGTGGAGCGCGATCCCGACTTCGCCGATGCGCACACCGCGCTCGCCGATGCGTGGGCGATCCGCGGTTATTACGGCGACGTGCCGACGTGGGAAGCGTGGGCGCGCGGCGGCGCGGCTGCCGACGAGGCGGAGCGCATCCAGCCCAACGGCGCGGGCGTTCCGCTGTCGCGCGCGATCCTCCAGCATTACTACGGCTGGAACATCTCGCGCGAGCACGAGCTGCTGCACACGGCCATCGACCGCAACCCGAAATCGGCGGAGGGGTGGAACTGGCTCGGCCTGTCGCTCGGCCTCAGCGGCCGGACGAAGGAGGCGCTCGAGCACACGGACCGCGGCATCGAGCTCGAGCCATACAACGTGAACGTGCGCACGTCGCAGGCGTGGGCGCTCATCATGGCCGGCGACTACGACGCGGCCGAGGAGGTGCTGGCGAAGGCGGTCGACCTCGATCCGAATGCCGGATACGCGCTCTGGACCTACGGCAGCGTCCTCCGCTATCTCGGCAGAATCGGGGAGTCGATCGCGACGTTCGAGCGCCTCGTGGAGGCGTCGCATCGACGCCTTCCGTTCTACATCGCGCTGTTAGGCGGGGCGTATGCCGCGGCCGGCGATCGAGCGAAAGCGGAGGACATTCTCGCGGAGCTGCAGCGCGGCTACGTCGGCGCGCTCGACCTGGCGACGGTCTTCACGCCGCTCGGCGAGCACGATCGCGCGCTCGATGCCCTGGAACGCGCGCGCAGCGAGCGCAACGCGCTGCTCTGGGTGCGTCTGTACTTCCCCGACCACCTCCCGCTACGACCGCATCCGCGGTGGCAGGCGCTCGCCGCGCGGTTAGGCCGGACGGCGCCGGTCAGCATCGACATCTGATCTAGAAGCGCGCTTGCTTCGGCGCGAGATCGATGAGCACGATGCCGGAATGCTCCGCGAGCTGCGGCGCCTGCACCATCGAGTCGCAACGCGTTCAATAGGTTTTTCGCCACACCTCGGGCACAACTGAGCTCGCGCGAAGCTCGATCGCTGCAACGGCCGCAAAGCCTGTGGGAATTGCGATAAGGAGTGTACCGGGGGAGAGTTCGCCTTTCCGAAAACGGTAGATAGCAAAGCATTCGTAGATATCAAAGCATTCTGCGACGGGCGACATCCGCGACACACTTTCGGCGATAAGATCATCACTTCGAGGAGAACATGCGCATCCGGACCGGGACTGCCGTCATCGGATTCCTGCTGGTTCACGCGTTGGCAGCACAGGAGCCGGTGAATCCTCCGCCGGGAGTGGCCTTGCCGGCCATCGACACTCTGCTTTCCCGCCTGCAAGCAGATCTCAAATCGCAGCAGTCCTCGAACGGGACGTACACGAGTCTGACGAAGAAGGTCACCGACGCCCAGAAGGCGCTGGAGAATGGACGCGCCGCCGCGGTCAAGGCGTCGCTCTTCAGCTTCGATCGGGAGGTAAAGGGACAGCAGAACGGTGGGCGCATCGATACGAAGACGGCCGAGACGCTGCTGAACGACTCGACAGCAGCGCAGAACGCTGTCGATCTGAACCTGACGATTCCCGGCGCCGTACCGCCCCCCTCGTTCCAGCCGTGTTCAGCGCCCATCAAATGTCCGCAATACCTCGAGCTGTACGTGGCACCGTCGCAGAAAAAGACGGTCAAGCCGGACGGCAGCGCCGGAGCGCCCTATCCGACGATCGCCGATGCGCTGGCGCGCGCTGCGGCCGACCACGCGTGCGGCGTCGAGATCATTCTGGCGGCGGGCCGCTGGGACGAAAACATCCTCGTCGATCGCCCTCTGAGCCTTCGTGGCGCCGGCGACGGCACAGAGATCGTCGGCTCGCTTCGCAACGACGGCGGCTATGCGGTGAGCGTTCGCAATGTTGCATTCCGCGGCAGCCCCGATCCCGGCGCGATCGTCGTCGACGACTGTCCGGCCGCGACCTTCATCGCGAACGTGAGCATCTCCGGAGCGGTTCGGAACGGGATCCGCCAGCAATACGGCTGGATCACGATCCGAGACACGACGGTGACCCGCACGGTTGCCCTTCCGGACGAACGACCGGCAGGCTTTGGCGTGCGGCTGGAGAACACCACGGCCGTGCTGGGAAGAGTGCGGTTGTCGAACAACGGCGCGGGCGGAATGCTGATCGATGGTGAGGCGGCCGAAGCGTACATCGCGGATTCCGACGTGGACGGAAACAACATCAACCCCAACTTTCCTGTCGGCTCGAGCCTGGGCGCGTCGCTCGGCAGCGGCATCGTGGCGGATCACGGAGCGATGCTGCTCTCCCAGTTCACCAATCTCGATCGGAACGAGTTCATCGGACTGGAAGCGAACAATGGCGCACGCACTCACTTCCGCTACGGCCGCATCGAGAGCACCTCATTGGTGACGGGCCCGGATGGCCGAATGTACGGCGGCATCAACGCGGTCATCGACGAAGGGGCGACGGGCCAGTTGGTGTCGGCCACATTGTCGGACGCCCAGCTCGCCGATCTCGAGCTCGCTCACGCGCTCGCCTCCGCGAGCGATCTCTGGATCGAGAGTGCCCCCGTCGGCCTGTACTTCGAGCCGCCGGACGGATTCACCGGAAACGTGAGTGACTGCATCGAGGCGGTTTACATCCACGTCGTCCTCATCTATGAAGGTCCGATCGCGGTTCCCTGCCCGACACCGACCACGTGCCCGGGGCCGACGCCCGCCTGCCCGTCGGTGCCATTTGCGTGTCCCTGGTGCTCGGCTGCGACATAGCTGTCGACCGAACATCGGCCTCGACGGCCGGACGAAAGAGGCGCTCGAGGCGTCTGTATTTCCACGACCACCTCCCGCTGCGACCGCATCCGCGGTGGCAGGCGCTCGCCGGGCGGTTAGGCCGGACGGCGCCGGTGAGCACCGAGGCGTAAGACTGTCGCGTGATGACGAACCGCGGGACCGCTCGCGTACTGCGAGCGAAGGGCTAACCGCGGCGGCGAAGAAACGCTTCCGGCGGCCGGTGTCTGAAGCGACCCGTGCGATGACGCTGTCAGTGAGCGGTGATCGTCGGTAGTACCTCGTCAACCCCGGCGGCCGGCGAGACGAGCGAGCCGGCCTCCACCGGAACGCTCCACGTGACGAACGCCGCGCTCGTCGGCTCGCGCACAACCAGGAAGCGTTCGGAGCGGCGAGCATCAATCTGAGCGCCTCGACGACGTTGACGTTCACCCTGACAACCCGAAGGGCGCGATGCAGCTCACCCGAGTCGGATTCACCGACGCGCTGCCGGCCCTCGCGGCGCTGGGCCTCATCGGCGCGTGGACGCTGCGGCGATAGCCGGCAGGCTGCGCCCGAACGTGATGGAGGACAGACATCTTGTTCGGACAGGCAGCATTTCCTGTCCTCCACGCTCCGCCGGCCTCATCGCTGGGTGGGCGCGACGGCGGTCGACAAAGCTAGCGGCGTAACCGGCGCATCGAGCATCGAGGCGAGTTGTCGGAGGCATCGGCGGAATAGCCGTCGAGCTTTCATATGAGGTTGCGCGACGGGTTCGCACGCTGAAAAGCTTCCGGCCGGTGAATGACGCGCTAGCGTTGATCGTGCGGGACGGTCACCGTTGCGGTGGCCGTCGCCGTATTTCCGTTCGCGTCCGTCGCCGAATACGTCACCGTGTAGACCCGCCCTTCCTTCTGCGCCCCGGATCGCGAGGCGCGAAGAGTGAATTGACGGTCGTCGGTGCCGTACGCCGCCCCCGCGACGTCGTCGTCCTGCAGAGTTTCATTCGATGTGATGGAAACGAGCTTCACAACCGGGTGCGCATCGAAGTCGTCCGTCGCCGTCACATTGGCGGTTACGGAAACCATCTTGTGGTTCGGCGGCCAGAGGACCGACGGATCGACCGTGACCTGCAGCGCGGGCGGCGTCGTGTCCTCCGGTTCGAGCGATCCGTCGACGCGCGTGGAATCGCCGAGGATCGCCTCGAATTTCGCGGTGTGGTACGCGTCGGCGCCCTGCGGCACTTTGATCGAAAAGCCGCCGGCAGTCGCGCCGGGCGCGACGTCGAACTGCGGCCCGCCATCGGCATTCCACTCCACATCCACGTTCGGGTTCTCCTCCATCGTCACCACGAGTGCCGTCCATCCGGCCGGCGAAGTGCTGCTCGATTGCGGCAGACCGTTCTGCACCGTCCAGCCCGCGGGAAATACGCCGAGCTGCGGCTCGCCCGAGTCGGAATCAAATCCGACCTTGATTCCGACCACCGGCTGCGAAGAGCCGTTGATGACGCGATACGAATACGTCGTCACGTGATTGCCATCCGTCGATCCGGAGACCGTGACGCGGACCGTCTGCGCAAGCGCCGCGGACGCGGCGAGCATTCCGGCGAGAAGGACGATCACGCGCGCACTCACAGCCATGTGTCTTGTTCTCATGATCTCTCCTCGTCCGTCACTTGTGAATGAAATGCACGGGATCGGTGGCGACGACGGGCCGTATCAGATTGCAATCGTCCGCGAGCGTATCGATGTCCACATTCGCGGGAAGCGACCAGTTGGCGTCGAAGGCTTCGCCGCGCGTGTGACGGCTGTTCACAGCCGGACGTTGAGTACTAAGGAGCTGGTGGCGTTGAAATTCCTGCTGGACCTGCGTCCTCAGCGCCGCGCATCCCGGGTCTCGGCTGTTCTTCAGCGCGTCCCACTTCTGCCACACCTCGAGCAGGTGCTGCTGATACGCCGGCGGCCGATACGCGGAGGTGACCGTCAGGCTTCCGCCGTTCGTCTGCGCCTGCTGCTCGAGGCAGTCGAGCGCCGTCTTCATCGACGCGTTGAGGTCGTCGGTATCCAGCGTGTTGCCGTTCTCGAAGGACTGCGCCTGCGGATCGGTGATCGGAGTCAGCGGAGCGACCTTGCATGTGCCGCTGCCGAGGGTGACGACCCAATGGAAGGTGGCATCGGTGCGGTCGCCCTGCGTCGCGCTTCCCCATCCCGTGGTGCAGCAGCAGTTCTCCTCGGCGCGCAGCAGGAATGACGCGGTGTTGCCGCTGATCGTGACCTGATCCGTGACTTCCTGCACCCCGGTGACCGTGCCCACGTCCTGACACATCGGCGGGACGCTGGTCACCAGCTTCGAGCCGACGAAGCCGATGTCGTCGGCCCGGCCGTCGATGATGTACAGATGCAGCGATGCGATCGGCGCGCTGAACGTGCGCGTCACAGGGAAATCGGCGAACGTCCCGATGCCTGCGGCCGGCACGGCATACGTGTACGTCGTCACATCGTCAATGGTGGTTGTCTGGCCCTGGACGGCGGAGGGAAGCGCCGCGAGCGCGAGGAGCAGAGCGATCACGAACACCCGATTGGTGCACATCTCAAAACCTCCTCGCAACGGAAGTACGGGGCGCATGATTTCTTCGAATAAGGACGAAAATCTACGGTGAGTCCGCCGCGTTGTCAACGATGCAGAATTCCACCGCGCGTGCTGCTGGCGGTCGTCTCGATTCCTGAAAGACCGTTCATTCCCGGCGTCAGCGCTCGCGAACGTCGGCGTCCCGAGCGATGCCATATACTCGCCCGCCAAACCGTCCGCGCCTAACCCCGAACAGGAGGACCACCGTGAGAAGAGCGTTCGTCGCTGCAATCGTTGTCCTGTCGTCTCTCCCCCTCGTCGCCCAGGAGGAGTCCGATCCCTACGCGTGGCTCGAGGACGTCACGGGCGCGAAGGCCGTCGCCTGGGCAAAAGAGCAGAATCAGAAGACGACGTCCGATCTCGAGAAGGTCAAGGTGTTCAAGCCGATTCTCGATCGGACGCTGCAGATCATGGACTCGCAGGAGCGGATCCCGTTCCCGAGCCAGCACGGCGACATGATCTACAACTTCTGGCAGGACAAGGATCACCCGCGCGGGATCTGGCGCCGGACGACGATGGCTTCGTATCGCACTCCCGCGCCGCAGTGGGAGACGGTGATCGACGTCGACCAGCTCGTGAAAGCGGACGGCGTTCCATGGGCGTGGAAAGGGGCAGACTGCCTTCCCCCCGAGATGCGGCTCTGCATGGTCTCGCTCTCGCGCGGCGGCAGCGACGCTTCGGTCCGCCGCGAGTTCGACGTCACGACGAAGAGCTTTGTCGACGGCGGCTTCTCGCTGCCGGAAGCGAAGTCGAACGTCGCGTGGCGCGACAAAGACACGCTGTGGGTCGGCACCGACTTCGGCCCCGGCTCGCTGACCACCTCCGGCTATCCGCGCATCGTCAAGGTGTGGAAGCGCGGGACTCCGATCAGCGCGGCAAAGACCATCTTCGAAGGGCAGCCGAGTGATGTCAGCTCCACCGGCTTCACCCAGTTCACGCCCGAGGGGCGCTACGACTTCGTGGTCCGCGGGCCGGCATTCTTCCGACAGGAGATGTACCTCGTCCTCGGCGACCGGCTCGTGAAGATCGACATCCCCGAAGATGCGAACCCCGAAGGGATCTTCAAAGACCGCATGCTGCTTTCGCTGCGCAGCGACTGGACTGTTGGCGGGAAGACGTACAAGCAGGGAAGTCTGCTCGCGATCGGACTCGACGACTTTCTGCGCGGCTCGCGAGACTTCGAGACGCTCTTCACTCCGTCGGAGCGCGTTTCGCTGCAGAGCGTCAGCGAGACACGTGACCGGCTGCTCATCACGACCCTCGACAACGTGCGAGGGAAGCTCACCGCACTCACGCCCGGTCCGAACGGGTGGTCGCGGGAGGAGATCCCGCTGCCCGGCATCGGCACGGTCGGCGTCGTCTCGGCCGACGAGTGGCTGACATCGTTCTTCTATTCGTACACGGACTTCCTCAATCCCTCCACGCTGTATCTCATGGATGGCGACAAGTCCGAGAAGGTGAAGACCGCTCCACGATTTTTCAATGCGGACGGGATGAAGGTCGAGCAGTACGAGGCGACCTCGAAGGACGGCACGAAGATCCCGTACTTCCTGGTGACGCCGAAAGGATTCAAGGCGGACGGCAAAGCGCCGACGCTGCTCACAGGATACGGCGGCTTCGAGATTCCCGAGGTGCCGCGCTACGACGGGGTGAACGGATCGGCGTGGCTGGAGCGCGGCGGCGTGTATGCCGTCGCGAACATTCGCGGCGGCGGCGAGTTCGGTCCGTCGTGGCACAAGGCGGCGCAGAAGGAGAATCACTACCGGAACTTCGAGGACTTCACGGCGGTCGGCGACGACCTCATCGCGCGGCACATCACCTCATCCAAACACCTCGGCATCATGGGAGGGTCGCAGGGAGGACTTCTCGTTTCCGGCTCGATGACGCTGCGCCCGGATCTATTCGGAGCGGTGGTCGCCGCGGTTCCGCTGGCCGACATGAAACGATTCAACCATCTGCTCGCCGGCGCGAGCTGGATGGCGGAGTACGGCAATCCCGATAACCCGGAGGAGTGGGCGTACATC
>DATIZY010000034.1:0-5085 GCA_035516895.1 Thermoanaerobaculia bacterium
GACAACGTCCTGGCGCTGCCGTTCCTCACGGCGGTGCCGCCGGTGATCATCAATCCGGCGACGCAGCAGCCGGTGCTCGTCAACGGACAGCCGGTGCCGTACATCGCCGACCTGGGCGGCGGCAACATCGGCCCGCTGCCGCCGGGCAGCTTCGTGCTGCTGACCGCTGCGTCGGCCAAGCTGCCCAGCGGTTACGGCATCCCGCCGCAACTCGCGCAGATTCCTCCGTTCAATCAGCTGCCGAACGCCGGCAAGCCACTCGCCGACACCGACGTGATCACCGCTGACGAAGCAGCAGCGATCAAGCAGCGCGTCGACGACTTCAACACGGTGATCCAGCAGGCCGCGTCCTCGCGCAACATTCCGGTCGCGGACATCAAAGGTCTGTTCGACCGTCTGGCGGCGGGAGAGTTCGTCGGGCCGATCCCGATCAACGCATCGTTCATCACCGGCGGCGCGTTCAGCCTCGACGGCTTCCACATGACCGACGCCGGCTACACGCTCTTCGCCGACGAATACATCAAGGCGATCAACAGCGCCTACGGCAGCCACATCCCGCTCGCGCCGCTGACGAACTTCCTGCAGAACAACATTCAGACGACGATGAAGTCGGGGCTCGTCTACGTTCCCGGCACGCCGTTCGAAGTAAGCAGCGAAGCCGCGGAGGAAATGAAGGCGCTCGCGAATCCGATCCCGCAGCGCCGTCACGCGATCCACTGAATCCACGGAGGGCCGGCTCTCAGCCGGCCCTTTCTTTTTCCGATGACTGCAAAAACCGTCGACGAATACATCGCCGGATTTCCCGAGGACGTGCAGACGATTCTCGAGAAGGTGCGCGCGACGATTCGAAAAGCGCTGCCGAAGTGCGAGGAGACGATCCGCTACGGGATTCCGGCGTTCAACGCCGGCGGCAAAACGATTCTCTACTTCGCGGGATACAAGAGCCACGTCGGCGTCTATCCGGTGACGCCCGACGTCAAAGCGCATTTCAAAAAGGAGCTTGCGGGAATCAAAGGTGGGAAGGGAACGATCCGTTTTCCGCTCGATCGCGCGATCCCGTACGCGCTCATCGCGAGGATCGCGAAGTACAAACTCTCGAACAACGAATCACCACAGAGACGACGAGGACGAAGTGAGTCTTCTTCCTCTTTGTGACGAAAGAATCGCCAGGGACGGGGAACGCTAGGTGCCCGCCGGCCGGCCGCGCGGAGAAGGCTTCGAGATGTCGATCATCGCCATCCGCTCTTTCTCGTCGTACCAGCAATGGAAGCGCTTGATCCCCGGAACTTCGATCTGATAGAAACGGAAGAAGCTCGGGACGTGAATCGACGTTGACTTCTCCGACTGGCGGATCTTCGCCGAGCCTTCCTCTTTCCGTTCGAGCGGCTTGATGCCGATCACCTTTCTCTTCTTGTCGTAGAAGAGATTCGCGTTCGATTTGCCGCGCAGCCGGAGCATGGAGGCCACGTTCGACGGCAGGCGGATCAAGCGCGACTGGACGATCGTAGCGGACGCAGGAAAGCGTTCGAACTCAGGTTGCGGCTCCCATTTCTCAAAGGCCATTCTCCGACTCCTCACCCATCACCGACCGCGTGCAAAGCTATGTTCTACGATCATAAATTTCGATGGGATTTTGTCAACAATTAACCGCAATCGATAGGCCTTCCGATAAACCTGCAGTAAGGAAAAATTTATTCTGAGTTATTTTAATCAGACCGTATTTCGCACATACAGACGAGCACGGAAATCCGCACATAAAAACGCTATCCCTATGCGTGCATGAAACTTAGCCCGTCCGGAAGTACGCCCGGTCCAGCGCGCGGTAATGCACCGCCTCGGCGATATGGCCGCTGTTGATGCTCTCCGCGGATGCGAGGTCGGCAATCGTGCGGGCGACTTTGAGCACGCGGTCGTACCCGCGCGCCGAAAGCCCCAGCCGCGCGACGGCGTGCTCGAGCAGCCGGCGCGAGGACGGCGCGATCTCGCAATACCTCCGCATCTGCCGTGTGGCCATCTCCCCGTTGCATTCGCAATGCGTTCGCCGGAAGCGCTCGCGCTGAATCTGACGTGCCGCCTCGACGCGTTCGCGAATCGCCGACGACGCCTCGCTCGACGCCGTCGACGCGATCTCCTCCGGCGTCAGCGCCGGCACTTCGACCTGCAGATCGATCCGGTCCAGCAGCGGCCCGGAGATTTTGCCGAGGTAACGGGAGATCTGGCCGGGCGAGCAGAGGCATTCGCGGCGGCCGTCGTTGAAGAATCCGCACGGACATGGATTGAGCGCTGCCGCGAGCGTGAATCGAGACGGAAACGTGACGCTGCGCGCGACGCGGCCGATCGCCACGATGCCGTCTTCCATCGGCTGCCGCAGCACCTCGAGGGTGTCGCGGCGAAACTCCGCGAGCTCGTCGAGAAACAGAACGCCGTGATGCGCGAGGCTCACCTCACCCGGCCGCGGCGACGTGCCTCCGCCGACGAGGCCCGCGGTGGAGATCGTGTGATGCGGCGCGCGAAACGGACGCCGCTTCAACAGGCCGCTTCCGCTCGGCAGCGTGCCGGCGACCGAATGGATCTTCGTCGTGACGATCGATTCTTCGAGCGAGAGGTGCGGCAGGATCGACGGCAGGCGCTTGGCCAGCATCGTCTTTCCCGATCCCGGCGGACCGATCATCAGAATGTTGTGACCGCCGGCCGCGGCGACTTCGAGCGCGCGCTTCGCCTGCGCCTGACCGCGCACGTCGGCAAAGTCGGGGCCGTCCTGCAGCGGTTCGCTCCCGTTCGAAGAGATCGCAGCCGGAATCGCCGCGTCGCCGCGAAGGTGCCGCAGCAGCCCCGGCAGGTGCGCCGCCGGAATGACGCGCACGCCACGAACGGCGGCGGCCTCGTTTGCGTTCGCCGCCGGCACGATCAGCTCGCGGACGCTCCCGTCGCGCTGAAAAGCCGACGAGATCGAGAGCGTGCCCCGAACCGGCGCGACACATCCGTCGAGCGACAGCTCGCCGACGAAAACGCGTCCGGCGATCTCGTCCTGGTTGAGCATCTCGCATGCGTGAAGGATTCCGAGGGCGATGGGGAGATCGAAGCCGGAGCCCTCTTTTTTCACATCGGCCGGAGAGAGATTGACGGTGATGTAGCGCGGCGGAAGCCAGAAGCCGCAGTTGTGCAGAGCGGAGCGGACGCGCGAGTAGGCCTCGCGCACGGCAGCGTCGGGCAAGCCGACCATGGCGAAGCCGGGCTGCTGCGACTGAGCAGCGTCGACTTCAATCGTGATGCGGACCGCGTCGATGCCGAGCGTCGCGGCCGACCAAACCTTCGAGAGCATGGCGATGAGCCATGCGAAAGTCCCGTACCGAGGATACCTCGGAATGGAGCACCGGCTTTAGCCGGTCCCTTTCCCGGCTGAAGCCGGGGGCTCCATTGCCTAAAATGCGCGGATGCGAATTACCGTTCCGCATCACACGGACAAGGCAACCGCTCGACAAAAAATCGAGGATCGTTTGCAGCAGGTGCTCGCGACGTACGGCCATTACCTGACCGATTCCGCTCACCGCTGGGAAGGCGACCGCCTTTTCTTCTCGGGAAAAGCGA
Organism: Thermoanaerobaculia bacterium; assembly: GCA_035516895.1. Taxonomy (GTDB): domain Bacteria; phylum Acidobacteriota; class Thermoanaerobaculia; order Gp7-AA8; family Gp7-AA8; genus Gp7-AA10. The sequence goes on from DATIZY010000034.1 coordinate 3,589, forward strand.
AGGGCATGAAGGCCGACGGCACCGTCGAGATCACCGATTCGGAGGTCATCATCGACGGAAAGCTGCCGCTGCTGGCGAAACCGTTCGAGCCGCGGATCAAGAACCAGATCGAGCGCGAGGCCGCGGCGATGTTTCGGACTGCCTGACGATCTACTCCACGTGGAGCGATTGAGGCGTGATCGCCGTGACGTGCTGCGTCTCGTCGTTCGTCACGGTCGCAAACGCCCAAAACCGAAGGTCCGCCGGCGCAACGGGATCGATGTCGATTCGCACCGATGCCGGCCGCGGAGCGCCCGGACCGACGACCTTCGGCGGTACGGACGAGAGAATCGGAAATGAAGCGACCAAATCGGGGAACACCGCGGAATGCGGCGTGTTCGTGTCGCTGCCGCTCTTCCTCAGAGTGACGGTCGTATCGACGTACGGATCGGCGGCGCACTGCTGGTTGATGAGATCAATGCCGCAGAGATCGTAGATGCGAATGCGAACGGCCGAGTCGCGGTCGTCGGCCGGGTCGAAATCGTAGATGCGAAGCGTCGCTCGAAAACGCGGATCGAGTGTGACGTCGACGAGATGCAGCGTGGAAGCAAACAGGTCCTGTTCGTAGACGACCGGAATCTCCGTGCCCCAGGTCTGCGACTGCCGTGAGATGTCCTGCACGCGCAACTCGAGCGAGATGGCAGCGAGATTCCCCATGTAGAGAAAGGCGCCGCCGTTGGGATCGACGTTGTACGCTGGAAAAAAGGCCGAATGCGGCGGCCGCAATGTTCCGCAGCCCTCCGGCAGCGCGCAGCCCGCACGGAATCCCACCTCGACCGGCGTATCGCTGTTGTTCGTACCGATCAGCTGCGTGGTCCATAACGAACCGTGAGCACCAGGCAGAGGATCCCCGGAGGTCATGACCGGCACAAGCACACGCGTTCCGAACTGATCAGCGGTTGCGGCGAGCGGAACAAGCAGCAGCAGAGTCGCGATCACCGCGAAACGGCTCATCCGCTACTCCACGTGGAGGATCTTCTTCAGCGCGTCGAGGTTGGGATCGACGAACAGGCGCCCGTCGACTTCCAGAGCGGGATCGGTTCCGAGGTGGAATGTTTTGCTTGAATATTCTTCGGGCTGCGCTAGCTCGTGCGCCACGCTGTACTTCGAAAGAAAGCCCTGAATCAAACTCGTTTTCTGTTTTCGACTTCCGGGGAAAAACCTTACGGTCATCCTCCCCTCCCTGTCACACCCGTGTATTTCGGGTCCGTTTTGGACGATCAGCAAACGGTAGGCCCGAACCGGGAGAATGTCAAATAAGTGGTTGCTTCGCGGTTCGTGGTTTGTGATTTTGTGGTTCGTGTGCGAGCCGTTAAGCACCCACCACCGCTTCGCGATACTGAATCTCGTACAGCTTCCGATACAGGCCATCGATCTGCATCAGCTGCTCGTGCGAGCCGCGCTCGCGGATCTCGCCGTGATGGAAGACGAGGATCTGATCGGCGGAGCGGATCGTCG
>DATIZY010000035.1:0-22358 GCA_035516895.1 Thermoanaerobaculia bacterium
GCTTTTCCTGGAACGAGAGATCGGACCAGTCGTAGCCCATCTCGCGCGGCAGCGTTTTCGCGGCGACGTCTTCGAGGGCATCCATCGCCTGCCCCGAGCTGTATCCGGGCGCCGCCGATCCGGTGATCTGCGCCGCGCGGAAGAGATTGAATCGCTGCGTCGACTCCGGACCGGAGGTCGTACGGACCGTCGTCAGCGCGGACAGCGGGACCATGTTGCCGTCGTTGTTGCGGACGAAAAACCGTCCGATGTCGTCGGCACTGAGCCGGTCGGTCGCGTCGGCCTGCAGGAAGACGCGCCACTGACGGCCGAATCGATTGAACTGATTCACGAATGTGCCGCCGAGGTACGTCTGCAGCGCCTGATAAACGTCGCCGATCGGCACGCCCTGCTTCAGCGCTTTGTCGCGATCGACATCGACGAAAATCTGCGGCACCGCCGCGCGGAATGTGCTGTTCACGTTCTGCAGCTCGGGGCGTTTGCGCGCCGCGGCGAGAAATTTCTGCAGGTTGTCATCGAGGAACTGCACCGTTCCTCCGCTGCGATCCTGCAGCCAGAGCGAGAATCCGCCCGCGTAGCCGAGGCCGGGAATCGGCGGCGGCAGGAAACCGAATGCGGTCGCTTCCGGGATCTCCGCGCGGAAGCGCGCGTTGACCTTGTTCATGATCTCCTTCGCGCTCAGCCCGGGCGCGTTGCGTTTTTCGAAGGGATCGAGCACGACGAATGCGAAGCCGTTGTACGTCGCATTCACGTACGACAGCAGGCTGAATCCGCCGATCGTCGTGTACGCGCGCACGCCTTTGGTGTTCGCCAGAATTTTCTCGATCTTGCGCTGCACGAGGTCGGTGCGCTGCAGCGACGCCGCGTCGGGCAGCTGAACGTTGAGGAAGAAATAGCCCTGATCTTCGTCGGGCACGAAGCTCGACGGAAGCTTCCTGCCGAGGACTCCGGCGAAGAGAGCGAATCCGGCGAGGATGGCGAGCGTGATCGCCGCCTTTCGAATCAGCAGATTCGAGAAGCCGACATAGCCGCCCGTCAGCCGCTCGAAGCCGCGATTGAACGCGGAGAAGAACCGCCCCGCTTGTTTGCGGGGACGAAGCAGCATCGCCGAAAGCGCCGGCGAGAGACTCAGCGCGTTGAACGCCGAGATCAAAACCGAAAGCGCGATGGTGACCGCGAACTGACGATTGAGCCGGCCCTGAATGCCCGACATGAACGCGACCGGCAGGAAGACCGACGAAAGAATCAGTGCAATGGCGACGACCGGACCCGACACTTCCTTCATCGCCTGAATCGTCGCGGCGCGGGGCGTCATCCCCTCCTCGATGTGATGCTCGACCGCCTCGACGACGACGATCGCGTCGTCGACGACGAGTCCGATCGCCAGCACGAGTCCGAAGAGCGAGAGCGTGTTGATCGAAAAACCGAGGAGCGGGAAGACGGCGAAAGTGCCGATGAGCGAGACCGGCACGGCGATGATCGGAATCAGCGTCGCGCGCCAGTTCTGCAGGAAGAGGAACACGACGAGGACGACGAGCGCCATCGCCTCGAGGAAGGTGATGGCAATCTCGCGGATGCCGTCGTGAACCGGCTCGGTCGTATCCAGCGCCACGCTGTACGCCATGTCCTCCGGAAACGACTTCGAGATCTGCTCCATCGCTTTGCGAATGCCCTGCGAAACGGAGAGCGCGTTGGATCCGGGCGCCTGGAAAATCGCGATGACCGAGGCGGGCTTTCCGTTGAAGCGTCCGATCTGTTTGTACGACAGCGCGCCGAGCTCGACGCGGGCGACGTCGCCGACGCGTACCGCCGACCCGTCCGGATTGATTCGCACCACGATGTTCGCGAACTCCTCGGGAGTTGTCAGGCGGCCCTGCGCGCGGACGGTGTACGTGAACTCCTGGCCGGACGGCGCGGGCTCGGCGCCGATCTGTCCGGCGGGATTGACGGTGCTCTGCGACTGCACGGCCTTGAGCACGTCATTGACTGTCAGGCCGAGCTTCCCGAGCTGATCGGACTTCAGCCAGATGCGCATCGCGTATTCGGATGCGCCGAAGTTGAGGACCTGACCGACACCCGGCACGCGATAGAGCGCGTCGTTGACGTTGATCAGGGCGTAGTTGCCGAGGAACAGCGCGGGGTAGGAGTCGTGGGGCGAATAGAGCGAGATCAGCATCAGCGGCAGGCCCTGCGTCTTGCGATACGTCAGGCCGAACTCATTGACCTCGGGCGGAAGGCTGGGCGCCGCCTGCGAAACGCGGTTCTGCGCGTTGACCTGATCGGCGTTGCGGTCGGTGCCGACGTCGAATGTGACGCGCTCGGTGAACGTGCCATCGCTCGCGTTGACCGACTGGATATAGAGCGAGTCTTCGACGCCGTTCATCTGCTGCTCGATCGGCGTGGCCACCGACTGCTCCATCGTTAGCGCGTCGGCGCCCGGATACTGACCCTGGATCTGAATCAGCGGCGGGATGAGATCGGGAAACTGCGCGACGGGCAGGCCGAGCATCGACACGAGTCCGCCGAGAACGATGAGGATGGAGATGACGATCGCGACGATGGGACGATTGATGAAGAATCTGGCCATAGCCGGTTCCTAACTCGCCGCCGGATGGAGCCCCGGCTTCAGCCGGAAATGATCTTCCGGCTTCAGCCGGGAAGCCGACCGGCTGAAGCCGGTGCTCCATTCTGCCTGGCCGGTGCCGCTTTCCGGAGCGACTTTCATTCCGGTCTTGACGCGCTGGAATCCTTCCGTGATCACGCGCTCGCCCGGCTGCAGTCCGTCTTCGATGATCCAGTCGCTCCCGACGCGGTCGCCGGTCTTCACATTGCGAATCGTGACGATGTCGTCGGGACCGACGACGGCGATCTGCTCGAGGCCCTGCAGCTCGTTCACGGCGCGCTGCGGAACGAGCAGCGCCGCGCGATGAACGCCGGTCACCGCTCTCACTTTCGCGAACTGGCCGGGACGCAGGACGTTGCCGGGGTTCGGAAAGAGCCCGACGGTCGTGATCGTGCCGGTCTTCACATCGACTTCGCGGCCGGAGAGCGCGATGTGCCCGGGGTGCGGCCATACGGAGCCGTCGGCGAGGACGAGCTCCAGCTGCGCGTTGCGCATCGCCGGATCGCTTTGAAACTGCAGATACTCCTGTTCGCTCACCTGATAGGCGACGCGGATGGGATCCACCGTCGACACGGTTGTTAGAACCGTCTGCGGACCGACGAGATCGCCGACCTGCTGCTGCGCGAGTCCGGAGATCCCGCTGATCGGCGACGTCACGCGCGTCCAGTCGAGGTTGAGCTTCGCCTGTTCGACCGCCGCCTCGAGCGCACCCACGCTCGCCTGCGCGGCCGCGCGCGCCGACCGAGCATTGTCGAGCTCCTGCTGGCTGAGCGCCTTCTCCGCGGCGAGCGGCTCGAAGCGCTGCACGTCGCGCTCGTTCTTCGCCAGGTTCGCGCGCGCCTGTTCGAGGTTCGCCTGCGCCTGCTGCAGCTGCGCCTGGAACTGGCGCGGGTCGATTTCGAACAGCAGCTGTCCGCGCTGCACGTAGCTGCCCTCCGTGTAGACGCGCCGCAGCAGATAGCCTTCGACTTTCGGGCGAATGTCGGCATTCACGTCGCCCTGCGTCGTGCCGATCCATTCGCGATAGACCGGCTGATCGCGCTGGACGACGGTCGTGACGACGACGCGCGGCGGTGGCGGCGCCGCCTGATTCTTCGCACCCGCGCCTCCGCCGCACGCGGCGGCGGCGATCGCGAGCGGAAACAAGACTGCAGCCCGACTCGGCTTCATTGCGATTCTCCTGAGATGCCGCGCATGATGAACTCGACAGCGAAGCTGACGTCTTTGTCGAGCGCGGGCGGCTCCCGTTCGATGATGCGGTGCAGAACGATGTCGCGCGTCACCGATGCGATCACGATCGCGAGGCGCTGGACGTCGGCGCTTCGGATCTCGCGCCGCGCGATCGCTTTGCGGATCAGCGTTTCCCATTGTCCGAGGTACGTTTGATACGCCGGATGCTGCTTGAGCCGCCGTTCGCCCGACGGCTCCGACATCGCCAGATACAAACGGAAGAAATCGCGGTTCTCGTCGAAGTGCAGCATCTGCGTTCGAATGCGGCGCTCGAGCGCCTCCCGAAACGTCTCGCACGACTCGCACGCCTCGGTCAGTTTCTGCAGGAGCGTCTCGGTGGCGCCGTCCATCGTGCGCGAGAGGATCTCGTCGCGCGAGTTGAAATAGATGTAGACGGTGCCCTTGGCGACGCCGGCTTCGTCGGCGATGTCCTGCACGGTCACGTTCGTGATGCCCTTGCGGGCGACGACGCGCATCGCCGCATCGCAGATGGTCTGCTTGCGAAACTCCTCGACGACATCTTCCTTGGTACGCAACGGAGGCGAATGGTACACGAGAATGACCGGTGCGTCGTGTCTTGTGACTGATCGGTCACCGTCGTATCTCTTTCACGACCAGGCACGGAGAGGAGGGGGCTCTGTGTCCTCTGAGCCTCAGCGGCGAAAGCAAAGTGGAGTACAGTACGGCGGTCATGCGACATCCTGAGGCGATCCGGGCGCGCATCGAGGTCGCGACACTCGACGTGCGCGAGATTCGCTATCGCCTCGGCCAGTCGCAATCGGATTTCGCGGACATGATCGGCGTGTCGCTGCCGACACTGCAAAGCTGGGAGGAGGGCAAACGCCTTCCGGACGGTCCGGCGCTGGCTCTGCTGCGCGTCGCGGCGAAAAATCCCAGGATCGTCGCGAAGGCGCTCGGACACTGAACGTGCTCACAACCTTGCTTTTCGCGGCGGCCGCATTCGTTCCCAAAGCAGAGCCGTTCCCCCTCACCGACGTGCGCCTGCTCGACGGTCCCTTCAAACAGGCCATGCAGCTCGACGGCGAATATCTGCTGAGCCTCGATCCCGACCGGCTGCTGCACAACTTCCGCGTCACCGCGGGACTCCCCTCCACCGCCCAGCCGCTTGGCGGCTGGGAGGCGCCGGTCGTCGAGCTTCGCGGACACACGGTCGGCCACTATTTATCGGCGCTCGCGCTGATGTACGCGTCGACGGGCGACGAGCGCTTCAAGTCGAGAGCCGACGCGATGGTCGCCGAGCTGGCCAAGGTTCAGGATGCGGAGGCGCAGCGCTTTCATCCGGGGTATTTGTCCGCGTTTCCCGAGGAGTTCTTCGATCGCGTGGAAGCGCGACAGAAAGTGTGGGCGCCGTATTACACGATCCACAAGATCATGGCCGGGCTGTTCGATGTCAGCCAATTGTGCGGGAACCGTCAGGCACTGGATGTCCTCACGAAGATGGCGGACTGGGTCGAGTTCCGCGTCGACCGCCTGACAGAGCCGCAGCAGCAGGCGATGTTAGGCACCGAATTCGGCGGCATGAACGAGGTGCTCGCGAATCTCTATGGTGTCACAGGGAATCCGAAGTACCTGCGCCTCGCGCGCGTCTTCAATCACAAGGCGATCTTCGATCCGCTGCTGCACCATCGGGACCCGCTCGACGGGCTGCACGCCAACACGCAATTCCCGAAGATCATCGGCGCCGCGCGCCAGTACGAGCTGACCGGCGACGACTCCCTGCGCGAGATTGCCACGTTCTTCTGGGACCGCGTCGTCCACCAGCGGTCGTATGTCACCGGCGGCAACAGCGACGGCGAACATTTCTTTCCTGAAGACGAATTCTCGAAGCATTTGAGCACGGACGGGCCGGAGACTTGTAACACGTACAACATGCTCAAACTCACGCGCCACATCTTCGAATGGACCGCCGATCCGGCGACCTTCGATTTCTACGAGCGCGCTCTCTTCAATCACATTCTTCCCTCGCAGGACCCGCGCACCGGCATGGTCATCTATTACTGCCCCATGCGGCCGGGCGCGTGGAAATCGTTCTCGACGCCCACCGATTCGTTCTGGTGCTGCGTCGGCACGGGCATGGAGAATCACGCGAAGTACGGCGATTCGATTTACTTCCACGATGACAAGTCGCTCTACGTGAACCTCTTCATTTCCTCAGAGGTGACGTGGAAGGACAAGAACGTCGTTGTCCATCAGGAGACGCATTTCCCCGAACAGGAGAAAACGCATCTCTGGATTTCTGCACCCCAGCCGGTCCGAATGACCCTGAAGATTCGTCGCCCGGCGTGGGCGGATTCCAGGTTCATGGTGTTCGTCAACGGCAGGCCGGTTGCCTCGTCGGAACGGTACGTCTCCATCGACCGCGAATGGAAGGACGAAGACCGCATCGACGTGTTCATGCCGATGCGCCTGCACATCGAAACCATGCCCGACGATCCGTCGATGATTGCGATTCTTTACGGCCCGATGGTTCTCGCAGGCGACCTGGGAACCAGCGGCATGGACGAGGTCCAGCACTACGGTCCTTATGCGCCGCAGATGGGCCGCCTGACAACACCGCCGATTCCGCCTCTGATCGCCCGGAATGCGGACGAGCTTCTGCGTCAACTCGAGCCTGACGGTCCGCTGCACTTTCAACTCCACGGCATCGATCTCGTGCCGCTGTATCGAATCGTCAATCAGCGCTACACGATTTACTGGAACGTTTTCACGCCCGCACAATGGAAAGCTCGCCTGCAGCAGGTCGCGACAGAAGAAACAGAGCGTAAAGCCTACGTGCAACGCACCATCGATGTCGTGGATGTCAATGACGACAAGAGTGAGACCGCGCACGCCTTGCAGAGCGATCACGCAAATGAATCGCACTACGAAGCGCGCCGGACGCGCGAAGCGTGGAACGGCTGGTTCAGCTACGAGCTGAATGTCCCGGCGAACGCGCCGGCGGCGCTCGTCTGCGAGTACCCGGGGCAGCAAAACGGCGAGCGCGCTTTCGATGTCGTCGTCGACGGCCAGACGATCGCCACCGAAAAGCTGGACGAGTACAGCCTCGATCCCCGCATCGATCGCGAATATCCGATCCCCGAAACGCTGACGCGCGGGAAATCGCGGATCACGGTCGCGTTGAAAGCGCATCCGGACAGCGAGGCGGGCGCGCTCATCGAGATGCGGACGATCGTCACTGACGGCGGCGCACGATAGCCCCTGCGATCTCGCCGAGCGGAAGGACCTCCTCGGCCGCGCCGCGGGCGATCGCCTTGTTGGGCATCCCGAACACCACGCTGCTCTTTTCGTCCTGCGCGATCGTCCTCGCGCCGGCGCGCTTCATCTGCAGCAGTCCGTTTGCGCCGTCATCCCCCATGCCCGTGAGGATGACGCCGACCGCGCCTTCGCGAGCGACGCGGGCCACCGACTCGAAAAGCGCGTCGACGCTCGGCCGGTGACGCGAGATCAGCGGCCCGTCTTCGACGCGCACGACGTACGCCGTGGCGCGCTGGTCGAGGCGCATGTGGCGATTTCCGGGAGCAATCAACGCAAGGCCGGGGCGCACCTCATCGCCTCCCTTCGCTTCGCGCACCTCGATCGCACACAGCTCGTTCAACCGGCGGGCGAACGCCGTCGTGAACCCCTCGGGCATGTGCTGCACGATGACCAGGCCCGGACAATCCGGCGGCATCGCCACCAGCAGCTCGCGGATGGCATCCGTGCCGCCGGTCGACGCGCCGATCGCGATGACTTTGTCCACACCCACGAGCGATGCGCGAACGCTGACCGCAGCAACGCGCCGCACCGGCTCAGCGGGCGCGAACGCCCGGGCACGCAGCTGCGCGCGCGCCGCGCCGCGAAGCGCATCGAGAAGAGTCACACTCGATTCGTACAGAAACTCCTGCACGCCGACGCGCGGCTTGCCGACGACATCGATCGCACCGTACTCGAGGGCCCGCACCGAGTCGTGCAGTCCCGGACCGGAATGCGCCGAGCAGATCACGATCGGGATCGGATCCTCCGACATGATTTTGCGAAGAAACGTCAGGCCGTCCATGCGCGGCATCTCGATGTCGAGCAGCATCACGTCCGGCCTGCGGACCGCCATCTTGTTCATCGCGATGAACGGATCGGATGCCACATCGACCGTGACGTCGCTCTCCTGGGCGAGCAGCGCCGACACGGTGTGGCGCACGACAGCCGAATCGTCGACGACGAGCACGTGCATCACTCATCAGTCTCGCCAACTGGCACATTCGTTACAGCAGCTGAGCACTGAGGACTCAGGACTTAGGACTCAGGACTTAGGACTGAGGACTCAGGACTTAGGACTTAGGACTTAGGACTCAGGACTTAGGACTTAGGACCTAGGACTGAGGACGCTCGAATTTTCAATTTCAAATTTCAAATTTCAATTTCAAATGAAAAATTGAAAATTCAGAAGCGGCCAGTCACGGATCACAATCGCTCGGGGAAGCCATTTTTCATTTTTCATTTGAAATTTGAAATTTGAAATTCCTCGTGAAGTCACGATCGGAACGGGTCGACTAAGTCCTAAGTCCTAAGTCCTGAGTCCTAAGTCCTGAGTCCTAAGTCCTGAGTCCTGAGTCCTAAGTCCTCAGTCCTCAGTCCCCACTCCTGTAACGAAACGCAGCGATGGTCGGACTAAGGAGTGATGGGTCTCGTTGGCCGGCTGGAAGACCTCCCGATTCCCGACATCGTGCAAATCGTGTCGCTGAGCCGAGGAACGGGCGTGCTCACGCTGCGCGTCCCCGAAGGACGTCACACGCTGATGTTCAGGAAGGGGCTGATGCTCAGCACCGCGTCGCCGATGATTCCGACGCTCGCAGCGGACCTCGAGAGCCGGCTGAACGCGGGGCCGCTGAGCCGTCTCGTCGATCCCGCGAGGCCGGTCGGTGTCGCCGCGCTGGAGCGGCACCTCATCACGCCGCTCGATCTCGGCAAGATCGTCTTTCATCGCGTCGCGCAGGTCGTTCGCGCGCTCGCCGGGATGCACTCGGGCGAATTCGAGTTCGTCGCACGCGATCCCTCGTTCGAGGAGCTCGAATACGATCCGAACGCGGTGTTCAAGCGCGGCGGCATCCGTCCCGAGGACATCCTCGGCAAGCGGGCGGCGGGGCTTAAGGCGCTCGTCAGCGTCAAGGAGTCTCTAAAGAGCGCCTCGGAAAAGACGGCTGAGGCGGCGCAGACGAAGACGAATCCGGCACCGGCAGCGCGCGTGCCCGACCGCTGCATTGTCGTTCTCGAAAACGACGCGGCGACTCGCGATGCCATTCGCAACGCGGCGGCCGTCCACGGCTTCGAGACCGTCGAGGCCACCAGCGCCTCGAACGTCATCGCGCTGCTCGATCACGATGTGTTCTTCGTCATCGTCCTCGGTCTCGGCGCGGATGCCGATACGGACGTCTTCCCTCTCATTCGCGACATCAAAAAGCTGAAGGCGAACGTTCCCGTTGTCGCTCTGGACGACAGGTCCGAGTTCCGGCGCCGGCACAAAGCTCTCGACGCCGGCGCCGATCTCTACATGCGAAAGCCGGCGGAAGGGGCGGACGAAGAGCGTTCGGTCTTCGCCGACGATCTGATGCTGTTCGTGGGACGGCGTTTCGCCGAGCGCAAGCCGGCGAGCGCCGGCGAATCGATGCATCGCGGATTCCGCCTGCTCGTGCAGCTGCTCAAAGAAGTCAGCAATCCCGGCGACGTGAGTCAGCTGTCGCTGACGATTCTGCAGCTCGCCGCCGATTACGTCGATCGCGGCGTGCTCTTCGCGAGGAAGGGAAAAAACTTCGTGACTCTGGGACGCTTCGGAGTGCGTGCCAACGGCTCGACGCCGCCCTTCACGCTTCTCGACCGCGTGGTTGCCTCTCGAAAACCGTTTCGCGGCTCCGTCGACGATGGGATCGCCGCGGAGCTCGAATCGGCCTTCGGAGCGGCGACGGTGCAGGAGGCGATCGCGCTGCCGATGCTTTGCGGAAACGACGTCGTCGGAGTCCTCTACGGCGACAACAGCGTCAGTCAGCGCCCGATCGAAGACACTCTCGGCCTCGAGGTCTTCCTGTCGCAGGCCGGATTCGCATTTCAAAACAGTCTGGCGAGCGGACAGTCGTTCTCCGCGAAACTCGCCGCCATCAAGCTGGAGCATGCGTGATCATGTTGTGCAGAGACGTCGTCGCCCGAACCACCGACTATCTCGAGAACGCGCTCAGCGAGCTGGAACGAAGCGAGTGGGACGAGCATTCGGCGGAATGTCTGGACTGTGCGCGCTACATCGCGCAGCTCTGCCTCACCGTCCGCTTGATCGCTCGGATGCGGTGGCCGGCGGATGGGGACGTCGCCGAATCATGCGTCAGATCGTGCCGCGAGTGAATCACCGCCGACCTCGAATGCGCATGCAGACAGTCTACGAGTGTGCGGACCGGCTTTAGCCGGTCGGAACAGGGCCGGCCGGCTGAAGCCGGCCCACACACGAGATCCTGCCGGCCCACACACGATCGGATTTCGAGTGAGGTTCGAGGTTCAAGGGAAGAGGGAACAGGTCACCTCTTACCTCTTCATTCGAACCTCGAACCTCATGTTTGTGGTGATGTCCACTTCGACCGCAAGGCGAGTGGGCAAACGTCAGTGAGCGGATCAACGAACTAGGCCTCGGTGGTCAGCAGCTCGAGAAACTCCTGAATCGTGTTGAGCTTGCGCTCCGCCTCGGTGTAGAGCTTCGCGGAGAAGATCGCCGTGGCCGCCTGGCCCGCCAGCAGCGAGAAGAGCTGGAAGTCGGTCTCGGAGAATGCGCGCTTCTGTTCGAGAAGCTGGTAGACCACGAGCAGGCCGATCGTACGGTCCTTGATCTTCAACGGCACGATCGCGAGCGGGCGATCGACGCTTGGATTGCGATCGAACGCCTTCTCGCGAAGAAAATCGCTCTCGCCGTTGCGGGCCGCCGCGCCGAGCTTCCCGTCGCCGACGCGGACGGTCAGCGACTGGATTTCCGGCAGCAGGTCGCCGCCCTCGGAGGCGATCGTCACGAGCTCGTTCGTCTCCTCGTTCATCAGCAGGATGGCGAAGCATTCCGACCCGATGAAGTTGATGACGACCTCGCGCACGATCTGCACGACCTCGCGGAAGTCGAGCGTCGAATGAAGCTGATGGCTGACGACGTAGAGATTCGCCAGATTGCTGCTCTGCGTCTCCATCTCCAGATAGCGGGACGCGAAATTGTGGTTCTCCTGCTGCAGGTCGTCGACGCGGCGGGCCAGATGCTGCCGCTCGTCGATGAGCTGTTCGACGAGCTCCTTGCCGCTCGCGAACGACTCGAGCAGACGCTTCGCTTTGTCGCTTACATCGCCGTGCATGATCGCTCCTCGCTGCACATGAATTCCTCGAGCGACTGACGGACCTTCGCGCGCGCGCGATGAAGCAGGATGCGCTGATTCGCGCCGCTGATCGCAAACAGATCGCAGACTTCGTCGCCGCTCCAGCCGCAGACATCACGAAGGGTGATGACCTGCTGCTGCATCGGCGGAAGATTCGCAATCGCCTTGTCGATGCGCTGCCGCACTTCGCCGGCGAGGAGACGCTCCTCCGGCGTCCAGCTGCGCGGCGGAACGGCCCAGCTGCCGTTCGGATGAAACCGCACGTCATCGGCCGAAGCCTCGGTGAGCTCGAGAAGCCAGTCGCCGCGATGCTCGTGCGCGGCGTGCGTCCGCGCGCGGTTGATCACGATCCGAAACATCCACGTCTTCAGCGACGAGCGGCGCTCGAATCGCCTGCAACCGTTCAAAATCGCCAGCCACGCGTCCTGGGCCGCCTCCTCGGCGAGCGCGTCGGAACGGACATGCGCGCGCGCCACGCGGATCATCGCGTCGTGGTACTTCACGACGAGCTCGTTGAATGCCTGATCGTCGCCGCCGCAGATCTGATCGAGCAGAGTCTCGTCGGCGACTTGCGAGGCGACCATCGGCAGCGTCGTCATGCCACCCGCCTGTACGCCGTCGGTCCGGCGTGCTGCAGACCGGCGGGATTTCCGGTGAGCGTCTCCGCGTGGCCGAGCATCAGGAGGCCGCCGGGGACGAGATGCTTCGTCAGGCGGTCGACGATCGCCGCCTTCGTATCGCGGTCGAAGTAAATGAGAACGTTGCGGCAGAAGATCAGCTCGAACGGCGCATCGACCGCATACGCAGGGTCCACCAGGTTGATCTGCCGGAACTCGACGACCTGCTGCAGCTCGGGCCGGACGCGCATCGTTCCCGCGGCCGAACGCACGCCGCGCAGCATGTACGCGCCGAGGTAGTGCGGCGGGATGTCGCCGGCGCGGTCGATCGCCCACACGCCCTCGCGCGCCGCGCTCAACGCGCGCGTCGACAAATCGGAGGCGAGCACGCCGATGTGCCAGCCGTCGCCCACCGGAAAATGCGTTCGCAGCAGCATTGCCAGCGAGAACGGTTCTTCGCCCGTCGAGCAGGCCACGCTCCATGCACGAATGCGTTTCGGCAGCGTTCCGCGATCGCCGAATGATTTCCACTGCGGGAGAATCTCCTGGTCGAGGAAATCGAATTGCCGCGGCTCGCGGAAGAAGCGCGTCTCGTTCGTGCAGATGCAGTCGATCATCCGCGTCCGTTCGTCGCGGTCGTGATCGACGAGATCGAGGTACGGCGTGAAGCTCGCCATGTCCAGCGCGCGCAGACGTCGGCCGAGGCGTCCCGGAATCAGCGCGCGTTTCGCATCGGACAACACGATTCCCGACGCGCCGTGGATCAAGCGCTGAAAGCGGCGGAACTCGCGCTCCGTCAACACGGGACTCTGCTGTTCGTACGATGCGCGCATCGATCGGCCTTCAAAAGTGCGTGTACTCCGGGAACGGCGACGCCGTCGCGGTCTTCGCTGCCTCGAGAGGCAACGCGTGCGCAGGGCGGAACGGCGCGGTGTGCACATGTTCGGCCGCTCGCGCGGCCACCGGCGTGTGAGGCTCCTGCGACGCGCGGGTCTGTTCGGCGTGGAAGAACGCGATCAGCTGCTGCAGCGCCTCGGCCTGGGCGGACATCTCCTCGGCCGTCGACGCGAGCTCTTCCGCCGCCGACGCATTGCGCTGCGTCACCTGATCGACCATCGTCATCGCGCGGTTGATCTGCGACACGCCCGCTGACTGCTCGTTCGACGCCGCTGCGACTTCGCGCACGAGGTCGGCGGTCCTGCGGATCGTCGGCACGAGCTCATTCAGCAGCCCGCCCGAGCGCTTGGCCACCTGCACGCTCGACGACGCCAGTCCGCCGATGTCTTTCGCCGCGCCCTGACTGCGTTCCGCGAGCTTGCGGACCTCGGTGGCCACCACCGCGAATCCGCGGCCATGCTCACCCGCGCGCGCCGCTTCGATCGCCGCGTTGAGCGCGAGGAGGTTCGTCTGGTACGCGATCTCTTCGATGATCGAGATTTTCTCGGCGATCTTGATCATCGCCTCAACCGACTGCTGCACCGCCTGCGAGCCCTCGGCGACGTCGTTGCTGCCCTTGAGCGCCATCTGCTCCATCTCGCGGCTGTTCTCCGCGTTCTGCGTGATCGAAGCGCTCATTTCCTGCAGGCTCGAGGTTGTCTCTTCGACCGACGACGCCTGCTCGCTCGTGCCCTGCGACAGCGATTGCGCGCTCGCCGAGATCTGCGACGATGCGGCGGTCAGCGCCGACGCGCCCGAACGCACTTCGCTCATCACCTCAACCAGCTTCTGCACCATCACCGAGAACGCATTGCCGAACGTGTCGTCGTCGGACCGCGGCCGAACCTGGACGCCGAGATCGCCCTCGGCGATGCTCTTCGCCACGCTGGCCATCTCGTTGAGATAGTCGTACGTTCCGTTGATCGCGCGGCTCAACACTCCCAGCTCGTCCTGCCGCCGGTCGTAGTCGACGTGATCGTTCAACTCGCCCTTCGCGATCATCGTCATCGATTCCGCCATGCGGATGACCGGACGCGCCATCGCCCGCGCGATGACGAACGACGTGGCGATGCCGATGAGAAGCCCGAGTCCGATGAGCGTCCACGCGGCGGCATGGGCGCGCGTCCGCGCGATCTGCGCATGCTGCAACGCGGTGTCCATGTCGCGCGCGGCGAGCTCGCTGATCGACGCCGCGAGCTGCTCCGCGTCGCCCTGCACAGAAGCGTACTGATTCAGATATAGATTTTTTGCCGCCTGCAGCTTCTTTGTGTCCGCCGCACTGATGACCTGCTCCTGAACCGGCGTGATCTTGTCCTGGGCGAGGGTCAGCAGCTGAGCGCTGAGCGCTTTCAGCTTTCCATCCGAGAGACCCTCGATGTCGCGGATGTGCGCGACGAGCTGCTCGCGCGCGGCGCGGATCCTCTGCCTCGATTTCACGTCCGACGTGTCGAGCAGATAGCCGCGCATGTTGTCGCTCATCGCGGTGATGTCGTTGCGCACTTCC
Organism: Thermoanaerobaculia bacterium; assembly: GCA_035516895.1. Classification (GTDB taxonomy): domain Bacteria; phylum Acidobacteriota; class Thermoanaerobaculia; order Gp7-AA8; family Gp7-AA8; genus Gp7-AA10. Next base: position 14,296 of record DATIZY010000035.1, read on the forward strand.
AGCGAGCGCTGGCCGACCGCGGCGTTCACGCGCGTGATGCGCTCGAGATCCACGATCGTCGACGACAGCCCGTTCACGATCAGCAGAATCGAGATGCTGCCGAGGGTGATGGCGGAGAGGAATCCGACGAGAAGGTTGAATTGAATTCCGCGTTTCACGACTTGACCTCCTATGCGACCGTGATTTCTTCCAGCGCAGCGAGGTCGTTCGTCGCTTCGGCCTGCGCGGCGTCCGACGCCGCGACAAGCTCGCCACTGGAAAGGATGCGATCCATGTTCAAGAGGACGACGAACCGTCCGTTGCTGTCGCCCATGCCTTCGATGCAATCGATGCGGACCTTCGGGCCGAACGGCGGCGGCGGCTGGATGTCGTTCGCCGCAAGCTCGAGCACCTGATCGACACCATCCGCCATGACGCCCATGACCATCTGCTCGCGCTCGACGGTCAGCTCGACCACGATGACGCACGTGCGGCGCGTGATCGCCGTCGCGGGAAGTCCGAACTTCACCGCGAGATCGATGACCGGCACCACCGATCCGCGCAGATTCAGCACGCCACGGATCCACGCCGGTACGCCCGGCACGCGGGTCAGCGCCGAGCACTCGATGATCTCCTTCACGTGCACGAGGCCGAGCGCGTACTCCTCGCCGGCGAGGACGAAGCTCAGATATTGATTGACCGGCTCGATCGATTCATTCATTCGCATCGTCTGTTTCCTCTCACGCCGCCGCGAGTCGCGCGATCTCCTCGGGATCGAGAATCAGCGCCACGCGGCCGTTTCCGAGAATCGAGGAGCCCGCGACGCCAATCGGCCGCTGCAGCAACCGGCTCATCGGCTTCATCACTGTCTGTTTCGCGCCGATCAACGCGTCGACGACGATTCCGGCGCGCTGCTCTTCCTCCTCGCGCTCGACGATGATCACGTTCTCGCGCGCCGGCGAAGGAGTGTCGAGGTGGAAGAGCTGGCGAAGCCGCACGAACGGAATCGGCACGCCGCGCAGGCGAAGAACTCCGCACGCGTCGCTTCCGCTGTCTGCCGGCAGCTCGACGCACTCCACGATCGAATCGATCGGAAGGATGTACGTCTCTTCGCCGACACTCACCGCAAATCCCTCGATGAGCGCGATCGTGAGCGGCAGACGGAGCGTGATCGTCGTTCCGACGCCGGGCTGCGAGGCGATGCTCACCGTTCCGCGCAGCGCATGCACGTTGCGTAGAACGACGTCCATGCCGACGCCGCGGCCGGAGACCTCCGTCACCTTCTTCGCCGTCGAGAAGCCCGGCTGGAAAATGAGGCCGAGGACTTCGCGGCGCGACAGGCGCTCGGTGTCGATGCCCGCGGCGCGCGCCCGCTTCTCGATTTCGATCTCGCTGATCCCGCGCCCGTCGTCGGCGATGCGGATCACCACCGCACCCGATTCGTGCGCGGCGGTGATCGTAATCGTGCCGGTCGCGCTCTTTCCGTGCGCGACGCGGTCCTCCGGTTTTTCGATGCCGTGATCGACCGCGTTTCGGATCATGTGCGTGATCGGATCTTTCAAATGTTCGAGCGCGGTCGCGTCGATTTCGACTTCGTTGCCCTCGATCACGAGGTTCACTCGCTTCTGTCCGCCCGCCGCGAGGTCGCGCACCACGCGATGGAAGTGCCGCAGCGCCGGACCGACCGGCACCAGGCGCGCGCTCATCACGAGCTCCTGCAGCGAGCGGCTGAGGCGATCGACTTCGCGGACGGCGTCGACGAGCCGCTCGCGCGATTCGGCGGCTGCGATGAGGTCGTGCACGCGGCCGCGTGCGATCGTGATCTCGCCGGTGAGGTCGAGCATGCGGTCGAGTTTTTCCATGTCGACGCGCAGCGAGCGCGCGCTGCGGATCGCATTCGCGTTCGACGGAGTCACCGCCGGCGTTTGCGTCTTCGGTTCGACTGCCGAACCCGACAGAGACGCGAGCAGCTCCTTCTCGCCGATGGTCAGCATGCAGTTACCTGCGACCGAGCGTGCCGAAAGGTCCCGCAGAGCATCGACGGCGTTCAGCAGCTGCGAGATCCGCTGCGGCGTGACGTCGACTTCGCGGTTGCGCAGCCGGTCGAGAGTTCCTTCGACCACGTGCGCGAAGGCGGTGAGCTCGTTGAACTGCAGGCACGACGCGCTGCCCTTGAGCGTGTGCGCCGCGCGAAAGATGTCGTGCAGCAGCTCGATCTGTTGCGGCGCTGCTTCCAGCTGCAGCAGCAGATCCTCGAAGCTCGCGAGGTTCTCCTCCGCCTCGGCGGCAAAAAGATTCAGCAGCTGCTGACGGTCGCTCTCGCTCATGATCATTTCGCTCACGTCAGATCTCCTTCACGTAAGCGCTCCCGTTTCCGGTATGGAACAGGAGTTTGCGGCCGCGCCGGCCGCCGGTCTGATCGCCGGCGATGCGGATCTCGTGGGCCCGCAGAAAATCGCGCGCGACGATCACGTTCTGATCGCCGATCGATCGACGCGCGCCGTTGAACGCGTCGAGCACCGACGCGCCGCCGACGATCTTCGCCAGCAGCCGCCGCACGGACGCGCCGCGCTCGATCATCGTCTCGAGCAGCCGCGTCATCGCCGTGTTGCCGTAGCGAAGATCCGACGCCCCGCGCGCCGGATTCGAAGGGAGAAGAAAATGGTTGATGCCGCCAATCGCCGCCTGCGGATCCCACAGACAGACAGCGACGCACGAGCCGAGGATCGTCGACACCACAACCGATTCGGCGGACGCGAACATGCGGCCCGGAAACAGATAGACGTTCGGCAGCTCTTCGCACGCGTCGACCAGCGGTTCGGCGGTCATGACGCGATCGCCTCCTGCGCCTGCGACTTCTCGTGCAGCGTCGCGCAGTAGAACGCCGTCGCCGCATGGACGGCGAGCAGCTGGAAGAGCTCGTGATCGAGCGGCTCGAGCTGCGTCTTGTGCGCGAGGAGTCGGAACACGGCGACCGCGCCGATGATCGACTCTCCCACTCGCAGGGGCACGCACGCGGTCAGGCGCTGCTGCCCGTCGGGCGGCATCGGATTGATGAAGATGCCGTCGTCGATCAGATGCCGGCCGATCAGTCCTTCGCCGAGCCGGAACGGCGCGAACGACCAATCCTCGAGGCCGACCGCGGCGATCACCTGGAATCGTCCCGTGTCGTCGCATTCGAAGATCGCAACCTCTTCGGAGCCGATGAGATTGATGACGATTTCCTCGATCGTCCGGAGCACCGTCGCCCGGTCGACGCTCGAATGCAGCTGATACGACGCGACGTACAGGTTGGAGAGATTGCTGCTCTGCTGCTCGATCCGCAGATACTCCTCGGTGTAGCGCTGTCCTTCGAGCAGCGCCTGCTGCATCGCCGCGACCGCGGAGCGCAGCTTTTCGTTCTCGCGCAGAAGTCCCTGCGCGTACTTGTGAAGCTCCTCGCGCGCTTCGGCGATGTAGGCGTGCGGCGATTTCTCGGCGGTCACTGCACCAGCTCCGCCGCGGCCGGAACTTCTTCGAGCAGGCTGCGGACCTTCGCGAGCAGCTCGACGGCGTTGATCGGCTTCATCACGTAGTCGTTGCATCCGTTCGCCCATCCCGTTTCGACGTTCGCCGCTTCGCCGCGCGTCGTGACCATGATCACCGGCATCGCGCTCGTGCTGTTGCCGGCGCGAATCGCGCGAAGGGCGTCGAAGCCGCTCATCTTCGGCATGATCACGTCGAGCAGAATGAGATCGGGCTGCAGCGACGACGCCTTGCGCACCGCCTCTTCGCCGTCGCTCGCGGTGATGAGGTCCCACGGTCCGTTCGCGAGGATGAGCTTCTCCATCATCAGGATCGTCGGCGAGTCATCGACCAGAAGAATCTTTTTCCGTTGCATGTCCTCTCCTATTCGGCACACATTGCGTGCTCGCGGGCGACCGTTTGCGGCGGCGCGAGATAAAACCCCTGAAGCAGATGGATGCCGAGGCATCCAAGCGTTCGCACATCGCTCTCGCTCTCAATGCCCTCGGCGATGACCTGGCCGCCGAGGCGGTCGGCGAGCACGCGAATCGATTCGATCGCCGCGCAGGCCTCCGGCTTGTTCGCACACGAGGTCACGAAGTACGGATCGATCTTGAAGAACTCGGGGCGGATCTCGATCAGCAGCCGGTAATTCGAATAGCCGAGGCCGATGTCGTCGACGGCGATCCGGACGCCGACCCAGCGAAGCTGCTCGAGCGTGCGGAAAAAACGCCGCTCGTCCCAGAACTTCTGCTGCTCGACGATCTCCAGAATCAAGCGCGTCAGCGGAACTCCGTGCGCCGCGCAGGCCTCGGTGAGAAACTCGACCCAACGGTCATCGCGCTCGAGCGTGGAGGCGTGGACATTGATCGAGACCGCGCATTCGACCGCCGTCGCCGCGGCGGCCTTCAGCGCGGCGCTCGTGCAGGCGCGATCGACTTCGATCTCTTTTCCCTTGCGCCGGACGTACTCGAACAGAACGTCGGCCCGCTCGGCATTCGAGCCGGCCGGGCCCCGCGAAAGCGCCTCGACCGCGAAGCGTGTCCGGCGGTCCGACGAGATCTCGAAGATCGGCTGGAACAGCGTCATCAGCCCTCCGTCCGCCAGAACCTCCTGCAGAAGCGTCGGCGAGCTCATGATTCCTCTAGCAGCCGCAGCACGGTGGCGCGAATCTCCGGCAATGGCGCCGGCTTTTGCAGAAACGCCGCTGCGCCTAACACACGCGCGCTGCTCTGGATCTCCGCGGAGCCGTACGCGGTCAGAATGACGACCTTCGTTCCACGCGAGTAATGCCTGACGAAGCGCAGCACCTCGAGTCCCTCCGCCGCGCTGCTGCCCGACAGGCGCAGGTCGGCGATGACTACGTGGTACTGATTCGTGACGATCAGCGCCTGCGCTTCCTCGAGCTCGCGCGCGGAGTCGACGTCATATCCGGCTGCCGCGAAGTACTTGCGAAGGGCAAAGAGGACGGTGAATTCGTCCTCGACGATCAGCATTCGGTAGCGTTCGTTGTCGGGAGCGGCGGCCGTCATGCCCGACGGCAATCGCAACCGCGGTACCACGGGCAGTGTCCGCTACGGCAACCCACAAACCGTTGAGCAGGAGGAACTTGCGATTCCGGGGCGAAATCGCGGCTGGGCAGATTTCAACTATTGAGACACCGATTTCAAATCTTTGTGCACGGCGATCCGGTGCTTGCGCAGCTTGTAGTAGAGCGTGTTGCGCGCGATGCCGAGCCGCTTCGCCGCGCGCTCGACCGACCCGTTTTCTTCCGCGAGGACCGCGGTGATGTGCTGCGATTCGAGCGCGACGAGCGTCATGTCGCCATGGCCGTTGGGTGACGCCGGCGTCGAAGATTCAAAACGGAGATCGCAGCGGCGGATCTCGTTCTGATCCGACATCAAAAGCGACCGCTCGAGCACGTTCTTCATCTCGCGCAGATTGCCCGGCCACGGCTGCTCGGAGAGTGCGCGCAGCGCGCTGTCACCGAGCGTGGCCTGCGGCCGCCCCATCTCGTGCGAGACGCGGGAAAGAATCTCGGAAGCCAGCGCCGGAATGTCCTCGGCGCGCTCGCGAAGCGGCGGAAGGCGAAGCACCATCGTGCTGACACGAAAGTAGAGGTCCTCCCGAAAGGCGCCGGAGCCGGCGAGCGACTGCAGATCGTGATGCGTCGCGGCGATCAGCCGCACGTCGGAATATCGCGGCTTGACGTCGCCGAGACGGCGAAATTCCTTTTCTTCGAGCACCTTGAGGAGCTTGGGCTGCACCTGCAGATCGATGTCGCCGATCTCGTCGAGAAACAGCGTGCCGCGATGCGCGATGTCGAGAAGTCCCTGTTTGTCCTGCACGGCGCCGGTGAACGCGCCGCGCTGATGGCCGAACAATTCCGATTCGAGAAAATCCTTCGACAGGCCGGCGCAGTTCAGATCGACGAACGGCTCCTTGTTGCGCCGGCCGTTGCGATGCAGCCACGACGCGAGGACCCCTTTGCCCGATCCTGTTTCGCCCTGGATCAGAACCGGCCGGTCGGTGAGCACGATCTTGCGCGCGTCCGCTTCGAGCAGACGGATCGCCGCGCTCGTTCCGGCGAAGGGATCGAAATGCGTCCGCGACTCGCGATTGCGGTCGGCGAGGCCGGCCTGCTGCGCACGCCGGCCGTCGAGCGTCCGATTCAGCATCACGAGAAGCGCCGGCAGCTCGATCGGCTTCGTCAGGAATTGATCGGCGCCATGTTTCATCGCCGACACGGCCAGATCGATCGTCGCGTGCGCGGTCAGCACGATTACCGCAACGGAACCGCTGATCGACTGGATCTGCGGCAGGAGGTCGAGCGCCGTGGAATCGGGAAGCTTGTAATCGAGGATGATCGCGTCGGGCAGCCGGCGCCGCATTTCCGAGATCGCCGCCGTCCCGTTCTCCGCCTCGCGAACCTCGAATCCGGCGTTGCTCAGAAAACGCGAGATCGCCCTGCGGATGACGAGCTCGTCATCGACCACGAGGACCTGATTGCGCGTCTCGCCGGCCAAGCTCACTCCTCGCTGCTGTTGATCGGAAGGAGGATGCGCACGACGGCCCCACCTTCCGGACGATTGCCGGCGAACACCTTCCCGCCGTGATCGATGATGATCCGCTGCACGATCGAGAGGCCGAGGCCCGTGCCGGCCTCGCGGCGCGTGAAAAACGGATCGAACACCCGTTCGATGTCCTCGGGATTGAAGCCGGTGCCGGAGTCCTCGACACGGCATTCGATCCACGCCCGGCCGCTCTGCTCGATCACGCTGGCGATCACACGCACGACGCTTCCGGCGGGAGCGTGCTGCGCCGCGTTATCGAGAAGATTGATGAACACCTGGCGAATGCGGCTGCGGTCCATCAGCAGCGGCGGCAGATACTTCGGCACGGCATTCTCGATCCGGATCTGCGCCGGCGCCTCGTGCTGCAATGCGTCCTCGACCACGCCGTGCAGATCGTCGCGCTCAATGTGCAGCGCGGAGGGCTTGCCGTATTCGAGGAGGTCCTTCATCAGGCTCGTCAGGCGCTGGACCTCGCCGTTGAGCGCCGCGGCACACTCCGCGTAACCGGGCCGGCTCAGTTCCTCGGCGAAGGCGTCGAGAGTCGCGGAGATGCCGAAGAGCGGATTGCGGACTTCGTGCGCGACGCCGGCGACGATCTTCCCCATCGCCGACATCGTCTCGCTGCGGCGAAGCGATTCCTGCAGCTCGACCGTCCCGGTGATGTTCCAGAAGACGAGAATGTAACGCTCGCTGCGATCGCGCTCGTCGGCGAAGCGGGCGATGTTGATGTCCCACGTGCGGGCGTAACTGTCGCGAATCTCGGTGGAGTCGCCGCCGCTCTCGCCCGAGAGCCGCCGCACCATCAGCGACGCGGTGCGCCACGGCTCATCGAAGCTGATCTCGGCGATGTTCTTGTCGATGAGATCGATCTCGCGGAGCGTGATCAGCTCACACGCGGCGCGATTGGCACGCACCACATTGCCGTCGCTTCTCGTGATCACGATCGGCGTCTCGACCGCATCGAACGTGCGCCGCCACTCATCCACCATCATGTCGAGAGCCTTGCGCACGCGCTGATTGCGGCGGGTGACGTCGATGATCGAGATGATCGCGGTGCGGCGTCCGTCGATGTCCCGCCATACGGTCTGGGTCTCGAGATCGCGCACGGTTCCGTCCGGCCGGACCGCGCGGAGCGAGTAAAAGACGCTCAGGTCGGGGCCGATCACGCGCTGCCGAAGCTGCTCGTTGCCCTTTTTCCAGTCGTCCGGATGCACGATGTCTCCGGCGTGCATGCCGAGGAGCTCCTCGACCGGGCGCGCAAAGATCTCCGCGCAGCGAGCGCTCGCGTACACGATGCGCTGATCCTCGACCATGACCGTGCCGATCAGCGAGTGCTCGACGATTTGCCGGAAGACCGCGTTCGACAGCTCCGTCGCCGGAAGCTCGTTCAATCCACTTCCCACTGCCGATATTTTGAGCAGCGGTGTCGCACCGCATGGCGATCCCTGCTACACGGGCTGGTGACTGCGATCACGCCAACGCGCTCGGTCATCGGTTGAACGACGT
>DATIZY010000036.1:0-16669 GCA_035516895.1 Thermoanaerobaculia bacterium
GCCCACGTCGTGCTTCGCGGCCACTGGCCGCGAATCGACGTGACGACGGTGGACATCTCGATCAAGACGATGTTCACCGACGACATGTTTCGCGCGATCGCGAAATCGGACGCGCCGGCCGCGAAATACATCGCGCAGTACTCGACCGAGCGCTACTACATGTGGGACGAGCTCGCGGCGTCCGCGTGGCTCGATCCCTCCATCATCACGAAAACCGCCGACGTCTACATGGATGTCGATCTGAGCCATGGTCCGAGCTACGGCTACACGCTCACGTGGCAGGAGAAACTCAAGCCGGCGACAGGCGTGCAGCTCGTGCACGTTCACATGGATGTCGATTTGCCGAAGTTCAGGTCGATGTTCGTCGGCCTCATGACCTCGAGCAGCGGCGCAATGACGAACTCGCGCTCGCGATAACGCGGGTGCGGCAGCGTCAGGCGCTTCGTCCGCCGCACGTGGGCGCCGTGCAGAATCAAGTCGAGATCGATCGTCCGCGGCGCGTTGCGCGTCGTGCGCCGCCGGCCGAGGTGCGCCTCGATCGCCTGCATCGCGTCGAGCAGCTCCTCGGGACTCAGGCGCGTGTGACCCAGAACGACCGCGTTCAGATACTTCGGCGGAGGCGCATCGACCGGATCGGTTTCGATGATCGAGCTGACGCGAACGACGGACATCACGCGCCGCAGCTCGTCGATCGCGCGGAGGATGTACCAGCGACGGTCGCCGAGATTGGAGCCGAGAGCGATGACGGCCGTGCTAATCGGTGCTGATTTCGTCGGGGAGCTCATTCGTGTCGGCGGCCGATCGCGGAAAGTACTTCCCGAGGTGCTCGCCCGCGGCGTTGATCGCCTCGACGATGCCATTGGTGAAGTCGCCGCTTTTGAAACGCTCCGTCAGTTTTGAGGCGATGTCGTCCCAGAATCCGGCCGGCACTTTCTCGTCGATGCCTTTGTCGCCGAGGATGACGAACTGGTGCAGCTCGGTGGCGATGAAGAGCAGCACACCGTTTCGCTCCGCGGTCTTCGTCATGCCGAGGCGCTCGAAGGTGCGCTCGGCGAAGGGGCGAATGTCGGCGCCCGCGCGCCGGCTGACGTGCACGCGGATCTCGCCGGAGGTCTGCTGCTCGGCGCCGCGGATCGCCGCGACGATGCGGTCGTGATCGATTTTCGAGAGGAACTCTTTGTGTTCCATCACCAGCCTCCGCTCGCTCCGCCGCCGCCGAACGATCCGCCGCCGCCGGAGAAACCGCCAAAGCCTCCCCCGCCGCCCCCACCCCAACCTCCGCCGCCCCACCCGCCCCCTCCGAACGTGCGGCCGCTGCCGCCGCCGAGGAAGAGCATCGGCCAGAAGCAGCCGCCGCAGCCCGGACGCGAGCGTGCGAACAGCGATGCGATCATGATGATGACGAACACGACGAAGATCAGCGAAAACAGCGCGCCGGCGGAGCCGCTGGCCGGCGAACCGCTCGATGCCCGACGCTTCGCGGGAGGGACCGGCGCTTCGTTGTGCTCGATCTTCGCGATGATCGCGTCGGCGGCGGCGTTGAGTCCGCCCGCGTAATCGTTGTTCTGAAAATGCGGCGCGATGTAGTTGCGGATGACGTCGGACGAGAACGCATCGGTGATCGAGCCTTCGAGCCCGTATCCGACTTCGATCCGGAGCTTTCGCTCCTTCACGAACACGAAAAGAATCAGGCCGTTGTCGTACTTCTTGTTCCCGACCTTCCACTTCTCGGCGCAGCGGATGGTGAAGTCTTCGAGCGCTTCGTCATCGAGAGTGGGGAAGATGTAGATGATGAACTGCGCGCCCGAGCGCTGCTCGAATGATGCGAGCTTTTCGTTGAGGGCCTGCGCATCCGAGCCGTTGAGGATGCCCGCCTGGTCGGTGACGAAGGCGGTGGGTGGAGGGGGAACGTCGAGCGCTTGCGCGGATACGGCAAGCGCGAGGAGCAGCGCGATCACAAAGGATGAAGGACGAAGGATGAAGGATGAATGCCTTCGATTCACCCCTGCCGGCGGAACATTCATCCTTCCGCCTTCATCCTTCATTCTTTACCGCGTGCCCGTCGTCGCCGTAGCCGGTGCAGGCGCGGGCGCGGGCGCCGGATTCCCGAACGGCTGGAAGTTCACTTCAGGCGCAACGTTCGATCCCTCGACGCCGCGGAAGTATGCCTTCGGTTTGAAGCCGCTCATGTTCGCGACGATGTTCGCCGGGAACTTCAGCACGGATGCGTTGTACTGCTGCGCGACTTCGTTGTAGCGGCGGCGCTCGACGGCGATGCGGTTCTCGGTGCCTTCGAGCTGCGACTGCAGCTCGAGGAAGTTCTGGTTCGATTTCAGATCGGGATAACGCTCGACGACGACGAGCAGCCGCGACAACGCGTTCGTCAGCGCGCCCTGTGCCGCTTCGAAGTTCGCCATCGCCTGCGGATCGTTCGGCGTGTTGCTCGGCGTGCCCGGAGCGCCGGAAGGGTTCATCGTCACCTGACCGACCCGTGAACGCGCGCCGATCACCGCCTCGAGCGTCGATTTCTCGAAATTCGCGGCGCCCTGGACGGTGCGGACGAGATTCGGAATCAGGTCGTAGCGGCGCTGATACTGGTTTTCGACCTGCGCCCACTGGGCCTGGACTCCCTGATCCTGCGTCACGAGGTTGTTGCGCACGGCGATGAACCAGCCGCCGACGATGAGGGCCAGCACGACCAGCACAACCAGACATCCGATCGCGAACTTCAATCAGTACTCCTCTTCTTCTTCCTCGTCCTCTTCCGGCTCTTCTTCTCTCTCGGGCTCGACGATCTCTTCCTCGTCCTCCGAAGCGGCCGCGGGAGCGGCTTCTCCCTCGGCCGGGAACTCGTCCTCGATCGGCGGCTCCTCGACGACGACGCGGGTGCTCGCGCGCCCGCGATGCGAGGTCGTCACCGGCGCTTCTTCAGCATCGCGCTGGTCGGCTCCGCATTTCGGACAGACAGGGACCGGTTTGCCGAGGTCATAAAACTTCGTGTGGCAACTATAGCAAGTGTACTTTCTTCCTAGTTCCGGCATGGAGGCTCCGAAAAGCGGCGACACACTAGCACCGAAGGTAGCAAGCGGCAAGCGGCGAGCAGCGAGCGAGAAAAACGGAAAACGGCGAGCGGGCAATCGACCGCTCGCCATCCGCTGCTCGTTACTGCGATCGCGGGATGGCCTGTGCCGCCGCTGCGCGCGAGCCGGCTTCATTCGCCGTCGCCGTGCCGTTCGCACGCGCGACCGCCGCCGCCATCTCGAGCTTCTGTGCCTGCGGGAACACCTCGAGCGCTTTCTCGATCTGATCGTCGCCCTCGAGGCGATACGGATACGAGGCATCGAACCCGTATTTCGCGGCGACGATTTCGGCCTTGAGAGCGCGCTCGATGAAGCTGCGATCGGTCGGCTTGTCGAGGTCCGCCTTGATGTCGGAGAGCGGCGCGACGTCCTTGTCCGCGGCGAAGCGGGCGAAGTCGTCGACGATCTGCGGCGTCACCACGAGGTCCTTCGTCACGTCGGGGTGTTTCGCGGCGTACTCGACGCCGTAGTTGAAGAGCGCGCTCTTCGCCTCAAGAAGCTGCGTGGTCGTCGTCAGCGGCGCCGGTTTGACGAAAACATCGGGCGTGATTCCGCCCCCGCCGTAGACGATGCGGCCGGTGTCGGTCTTGTACTGCTTGCGGTCTTTCAGCGGCACTTCGCTCGACTGCGAGTCTTCGTCATCGTCCGCGACGTAGTAGTCGTAGAACGAGCTGTAGTCGCGCTGAATGTTGCGCCCGGACGGCGTGTAGTACTTCGATGTCGTCAGCGCGAGGCCCGCTCCGTACTGCAGCGTGTAGACGCTCTGCACGAGACCTTTGCCCCAGCTGGTCTCGCCGACGACCAGCCCGCGATCGTGGTCCTGCATCGCGCCGGCAACGATTTCCGATGCCGAGGCGCTGCCGCGGTTCACAACGATGACGAGCGGCACGTCGAGCTTCTGGTGCTTGCCGGGCGCGGTGTAGTCCTGCGCGGAGTCGGGCGTGCGGCCCTTCGTGTAGACGATCATCTGCCCCTTGTCGAGGAAATGATCGGCGACGCCGACGGCGGCGTCGAGCAGGCCGCCCGGATTGCCGCGCAGATCGAGCACGAGCTTCTGCAGGCCCTGCGCTCTGAGCTGATCGATCGCGTCGTCGAGCTCGCGGACCGTCGTCGCCGTGAAGTCTTTGATGCGGATGTAGCCGACGCCCGGCTTGAGCATCAGCACGTTCGAGATCGAGTTGGTCGGAATCGCCGCGCGAACGATCGTCAGCGGAATCGGTTCCTTGATGCCGACGCGAAGGATCTTGATGTGGACCGTCGTTCCCTTCGGCCCTTTCAGCCGCTTGACGACATCGTCGAGCGAAAGGTCGTCGGTCGAGGTGCCCTCGATGTCCGAGATCACGTCGCCGGCGCGGATGCCGAGGCGCGCGGCGGGCGTACCCTCGAGCGGAGTGATGACCGTGATCTGGTCATTGCGCTTCGTCACCAGGATGCCGAGGCCGTAGAACGAGCCTTTCTGGCGGTCCTGCATGTCGGAGTATTCCTTCGGCTCGAGGAAGGTGGTGTGCGGGTCGAGCGTGCGCAGCATGCCGTCGATCGAGGAGTAAACGAACTTGTCCGCGCCGGTGTCTTCAGGCGCGTTCGCCGTGACGACAGCGAGCAGATCCGTGTACTCCTTCATCCGCTTCTGCACGTCGCCCTGGATGGGCGAGCCGAACAGCCGGTTGCCGTAGAAGCCGCCGAAAAGGGTCGCGCCGAGGGCGGCGACCAGAAGGGTGAGAGAAAACGTCCACTTGCTTGTTTTTCGAATTACCATGAATGCCTTCGTCGCAGCGATTTTGCTGTCGTAACGTCATTATAGGGTCGGAGTATTCGCCGTTTCCCGGGTGTTGCAATTCGGTCAGAAAGGGCCATCGTCCATGTTTGGTTCGCTCGGTATCCCGGAGTTGATCGTCATTTTCGTGGTGGCTCTGCTGGTGTTTGGCCCGAAACGCCTGCCGGAGATCGGCCGGACCCTCGGAAAAGCCCTCGGGGAGTTCAAAAAAGCGACCGATGACTTCAAGACCACGATCGAGCGCGAAGTGCACGTCGAAGAGATGAAGCAGCTCTCTTCCACGGCCAACATCAATCCTCCCGCCGCCGAAGTCGTATCAAGAGACGAGCCAGTGAACGCGATCCCCGTGGAGCGGACCGAGACCCCTCATGCCTGATACGACCACGGCGGATTTTGTTTCGCCGCCCGAGGAAGAAGAGCGCGAGCTGACGAAAATGACGTTCCTCGAGCATCTCGAGGAGCTTCGAAAACGGCTCATCGTCTCCATCATCGCCCTCGGCGTCGGATTTCTGGCGTGCTGGAATTTCGCCGATCGCATCTTCAAATGGCTCTCCATCCCGCTGTCGAAGTTCCTGCCGCCGGGGGAAAAGCTCGTTTATACGCGGCTGACCGAGCCCTTCCTGCTGTACATGAAGGTCGCCTTCTACGCCGGCATCTTCGTCGCCGCGCCGGTGATTCTCTGGCAGGTATGGCTGTTCATCTCGCCAGGTCTGTACAAGCGCGAACGCCGCTACGCAGCTCCGTTCATCATCATCGCGACGCTCTTTTTTCTGATCGGCGGCTACTTCGGCTGGCGCGTCATCCTGCCGGGCGCCTGCGCGTTCTTCATCGAGACCGGCAAACAGTTCAGGCAGATGATCAAGGCCGACGAGTTCCTCTCCTTCGCCAGCACGATCATCCTCGCGAGCGGACTGATTTTCGAGACGCCGATCCTCATCTTCTTTCTCGCGCGTCTCGGCGTCGTGACGCCGGCGTTCCTGCTGCAGAAATCGAAGTGGGCGATCGTGCTCGCCTTCATCATCGCGGCGATCGTCACGCCGTCGCCCGATCCGATCAATCAGACGGCGCTCGCCCTGCCGATCATCGCTCTTTACTTCATCGGCGTTGGCATCGCGTTCGTGTTCGGCAAGAAGCCGGCGTAGCGCGCGACCGCTTCACAAAAGGACTACGGGAAGAGCTTTTTCTCCATTCCCTTCGTCTCGTCCCTTCTCTGCTGAACGTCCTTATCGCTCGACTTCGAAATCCGCCGCGATCGTGGGCAGTGCCTCGTTGAAAATCACCGTCGTCTCGCCGATCGGGAACAGCACCGTATGGTTGCGCTGCTGGACTTCCATCACGATTTCGTAGAAGCCGAGGTCGTTGATGGCGATCAGAGTGCCGGGCTTGCCTTTGAATTCCAGGGTCTTGTTGAAGACCGAGACCTTCGACGGTATTTCCATGGCGTAAGGCTAACATGGCGAGCAGCGAGCGGCGAGCAGCGAGCGAGCAGACAAAAAAAGCGAGCGGGTCGCGAACCCCGCTCGCCGCTTGCTGCTCGGAGCCTGCTCGAACTACTGCTTGTTCGCTTCCGGCTTCGCGGGCGCGCTCTTCGGCGCCTCGGCCGGCTTGGGAGTGGCGAAGTATGCCTGGTCGTAGACGGGTTTTGCGTTCTCCTTCAGCGCGTCGAGCGTCTCGCGCAGCTTCTGCTGCTTGAGGTTTTTCTCGAGCGTTGCCTTCACCTGGTCGAACGGAGTCGTCGTGCGCTCCTCGACCTTGATGATGTGATAGCCGAACTGCGTCTTGACGGGCTGGGTCACCTCGCCCACTTTCGCGTTGAACGCGGCCGCCTCGAACTCCGGAACCATCTGGCCATGGCCGAACGCGCCGAGCTCGCCGCCGTTCTTGCCCGACTCGACGTCATCCGAATCTTTCTTTGCGACGTCTTCGAACTTCGCTTTTCCCGCAACGATGTCGGCGCGGAGCGCCTCGGCCCTGGCTTTCGCCTCGGCGTCGGTCAGCTCCTTCTTGCCCTTCTGCGCGGCGGGGCTGCCTTTGAACGCGATCAGGATGTGCTTTGCTTTGACCTGCTCGTAGTCTTTCTTGTTCTCGTCGTACGCTTTTTTCAGATCGGCGTCGCTGACCGCCGTCGAGCTGTCGAGGCGCTTGAGCTCCTCCTGCGCGACGAGGTTCTCCTTCAGAAGATCGAGCTGCTTCATCACGTCCGGCGACTTGTCGAGACCGGCCTTCATGCCCTCGGACGCGAGGAGCTTCATGCGCAGGAAGTCGTCGGCAAACTGCTTCTTGCCCGGCCCGAGCGCGTACGACTGATACTCCGGCGGGAGCGATTTCACCGCGTTCTCGAACTCCGACCTGTGTACCGCGATCGAGCCGGCGGTGATGATCACCGGATCGGCGCTGGCCGTTTCGGTCGCGGCCGGCGCGGGTTGCGCCGGCGTCGTCGCCGCAGGCTTCTCCTGCGCGAGCGCAACTCCCACG
This sequence comes from Thermoanaerobaculia bacterium, assembly GCA_035516895.1. Taxonomy (GTDB): domain Bacteria; phylum Acidobacteriota; class Thermoanaerobaculia; order Gp7-AA8; family Gp7-AA8; genus Gp7-AA10. Next base: position 7,330 of record DATIZY010000036.1, read on the forward strand.
ACCGCGAGCGCGACTGCGCTCAGACTGACAATTGCTTTTCTCACAAATTCTCCTTGATTGAACCGGTTAGAGGCGCGAGCTACAACGGGGGGTCCCCCGTCACAATTTCCGGACCGCGGCCTCGATGCGGGCCACGCCTTCGCGGATGCGCTCCATCGAGGTCGCATAGCTGATCCGGACGTGGGCGTCGGAGCCGAACGCGATGCCCGGCACGACCGCCACATTCGCCTCGTCGAGGAGGAATTCGGCAAAGGAAGTCGAATCACGCACCGGCCCTCTTCCGAACACGGCCTTCACCTCCGGAAAGATGTAGAAGGCGCCGTCGGGATCGCTGCAGCAGAGCCCGTCGATGGCGTTCATCGCCGGCACGAGCCAGGAGCGGCGCATCGAATAGGCCTGATGCATTTCCTCGACTTCGGGATGCTCGCCGGTGAGGGCGACGAGGGCCGCCGCCTGCGCGATCGAGCTGGGATTCGACGTCGAATGGCTCTGGATCTTCGACGCGGCGCTGATGAGCGACGGATGCCCGACCGCCCAGCCGAGCCGCCAGCCGGTCATCGCGAACGTCTTCGACATCGAATTGACCGTGATCACGGTCTCGGGATGCTCGTTGTACCAGCGCATCGCGGAAACATGCTTCGCGCCGTGGTAGACGAAGAACTCGTACGTTTCGTCGAAGAGCAGGAACGCGTCGCGGGCGCTGCACCATTCGACGATCTTTTCGAGCTCCGACGGCTCGATCACCGCGCCGGTCGGATTGCATGGCGAGTTGATGATGACGCCGCGCGTGCGCTCGCTCCCGACCGCGGCGACGGATTCCAGCGTCGGCCGGAACTTCGGCGCTTCGGTTTTCGCGAACACCGGCGTCCCGCCCGCGAACTGGACCTGATCGGGAAAGCTGACCCAGTACGGAGCCGGGATGATCACCTCGTCGCCCGGCTCGACCAGCGAGAGGATCACATTGAAGAGTTCCTGCTTGCCGCCCGTCCCCATGATGACGTTTTCGGCGGCGACCCGCGCCCCCCAGCGTCGCTCGTAGCGCGCGGCCACGGTGGCGCGCAGCGCCTTCGTTCCGGCATTGCTCGTGTACTTCGTGAATCCGTCGTCGATCGCGCGCTTGCCGGCCTCCGCGACGGAAGAAGGCGTGCGGAAATCGGGCTCGCCCGGACCGAAATCGATGACATCGACGCCGTTCGCAATGAGCTCCTGAGCGCGGCTCATCACCGCGATCGTCGGCGAAATGCGAATGTCGCGAACGCGCCGCGTGAAGCGGATCGACGGCTTCGTGCGGGTGGTCATGAGCGTTGTGCCACGTGCTCAGCGAATGTTCGTCGCAGCGCGTGCCATGCTTCGGGCGCGGAGCGGCGCGCGATCAAGCGAACGACTTCGACGAGACACCAGACAAGATACACGTAAATCATCGCTTCGCGCCACGACGGAACGACGAACTGCACGAACCAGAACACGAAGAGGATGAGGGCCTCGTGCAAGTGCAGCCGCAGGTTCAGCAGCAGCAGAAAACCGAGGAAGCTCTGAAGGACCGTGAGGATGATTTCGTGGCGCTGGAACTGATCGAAGACGATCGGGCCCGTGTGCCCGGCGCTGATCGCGAAGATGATCGGGATCATCGCCGAGAGGATGCTCCACTGATTGATGTTCGACGACACCATGTTCATCAGCGCGACGTTCGCGGTCGTGACTTTTCTCGCCCAGTAGAACGCGCTCAGCTTTTCCGGGAACTCGGATAGGAACGGAGCGACCCACTGCACGAAGACGAACGTCGAGACGCCGAACGACGCCGCCAGCGCCAGCATCGAGTTGAGAAACGGATGCGCGGTGAAGTAGAGCAGCGCGCCGCCGGCGATGAACATGCCCCAGATCGCGGCGTTCCGCTGCATCGGCGGCAGCACCAGCGCTTTTCGCGGAATGATGCCGAGGTCTTCGAGAGCTTCGCCTTCGCTCTCGCGCGGAGGGATTTTCCAGAGGATCCAGAGATACGCGAAGTAGCAGGCGGACAGCGGGATCGCGTCCCAGACCGTCAGGGTTCCTTTCCACCAGATGAACGTGAAGTACGCGAGCGGCAGCGCCAGGCCGAAGACTTCGACCGAGTGCTCATCCTCGAGCTGGATGTGGATGAACTTCTTTCGAAATGCTGCGGCGGTGAAGTAGATCAGCGGCCAGCCGAGGCCGACGAGCAGGCGGAGACTGCCGGTGAAGTTGGCGATGACCAGATGTGTCTTCGCGAGGTCTTTGCCCGCTTCCCACGCGATTACCGCCTCGACCGCGAATTCGGGCATTGTCTGCAGCCAGGCGAGGATCGCCAGCGCCATGCCCTGCGAAATGAGAAACTGCGCCGCCTCCGCGCCCCATGCGATGACGAACGCGGAGAGCAGAATGCTCGGAAAGGTCCAAAGCGCCGACCATGCTTTCATGGGGTCAGACCTTAAATCTTAAATTTTCTGCCATAGGTAGACTGCATGATCGCTACATCCTGAAGAAAATTTAAGATTTAAGGTCTGACCCCATGATAACCAGCAAGACAAACGCGTGGTTCAAGCGCGTGCAGAACGCGCTGCGCGAGCACGCGGACGAGATCGTGATCGAAGGCCCCAAGGCGATCGACGACGCGATCGCGGCCGGATGGACGCCGATCGCGCGCCCCGACTTCGCGCCGTCCCTGCTCAAGTCGCTGAACACCACCGCAGTCGCGCTCTTCGAGCGGCCGCGATTGACTCCCGATCGCGCGAAGCTCGTCGTCGCGCTCGACGGCGTGCAAGACCCTGGCAACGTCGGCACCATCGTCCGCCTCGCCGCTGCTTTCGATGCCGGCGGAGTGATTCTCCTCCCCGGCTGCGCCGATCCTTACGGACCGAAAGCGATTCGCGCGTCGGCCGGCGCGATTCTCAGCGTCCCGATCGCCGAAATGTCCATCGACGATCTCCTCGGCGCGCGACCGATTTTCGCCGCGGACATGAAAGGCTCCGACGAGCTCCCCGACGGCATTCTCGTCCTCGGCAGCGAGGGACAAGGCGTTTCTGAAAGAATCCGCGCCGCCGCGAAACTCGTCGGGGTGAAGACGAGCGGGCGCGTCGAATCGCTCAACGTAGCCGCTGCGGCGGCTATCCTGCTATGGCGGGTTTTCAATGACAGGCAAGCTGCTCATCGTCGGAACGCCGATCGGCAATCTCGCTGATCTCTCCCCGCGCGCGCTCGAGGCGCTCAAATCCGCCAATCTCATCCTCTGCGAGGACACGCGACACACGCGAAAGCTGCTGACGCACTTCGGCATCGACAAGCCGACGCAGAGCTATCACGAGCACAACGAAATCGCGCGGGCGTCGCAGGTGATCGACACGATCCTCGACGGCGCCGTCATCGCGCTCGTCAGCGACGCCGGGATGCCGATCGTCTCCGACCCGGGCTTCCGGCTCGTCCGCCTCGCGCGCGAGCGCGGCGTCGTGGTCGAGCCGATCTCCGGCCCGTTTGCCGGCGTGCTCGCGCTCGTCGCCAGCGGCATCGCGCCCTCGCCGTTCACGTTTTTCGGATTCGCACCGCATCGCGAAGGCGAGCGCGTCGAGTTCTACGGTCGTGTCGCGGCAGCAGGGCACACCGCGATCGTCTACGAATCGCCCGAGCGCCTCATCGATTCCCTCCGCAACGCCCTCACGGTCCTCGGCGACGTCGAAATCACCGTCGGGCGCGAGATGACGAAGCTGCACGAGGAGTTCACGCACGGCCGCATCTCCGAAGTGATCGACAAAATCAAACCGCGCGGCGAGGTGACGATCGTGTTCTCCGCCGCTCAGCCGCATCGCACCGAGGTGTCGCACGAGGAGCTGACGCGCGAGTTCGAGCGCCTGCGCGACTCCGGCATGCGCCGCAACGACGCGGTCAAGGCCGTGGCCGAGAAGTTCGGCCTGCGGAAGAATGATGTCTATAAGTTGTTGCTGTGAATTGGTGCGAAAGGGGGGACTCGAACCCCCACGGCAGTGAAGCCACTAGCTCCTGAAACTAGCGCGTCTACCAGTTCCGCCACTTTCGCAGTTTCGGATGGGGTCGCGATTGTCAGCGACGGCTTCAGGAATGTCAATTGCGTGTGCGATATTCCTGTATTCTGGGCAAGGGAGTCATGACCGCCTCGATCATCGAAAGCTCGCGAACAACACCGCGTCGTGAGGATGTGCGCAACGAAATCTGGAACCTGCCGAACTCGCTGACCCTGTTCCGCATCTTCCTCGTCCCGTTTCTCGTCGTCGTGCTTCTCACCAAATGGTCCGACTGGGTCGGCCTGGCGATTTTTCTCGTCGCCGCGGCTACCGATTTCTTCGACGGCTACATCGCCCGCAAGACGAACCGGACGACGCGGCTCGGCGCGCTGCTCGATCCGATCGCCGACAAGCTGTTGATGTCGGCCGCGTTCATCTCGCTCGTCGAGCTCGGGCTCGCGCGCGCGTGGATGGTGGTGATCATCATCGGCCGCGAGTTCGCGGTGTCGGGCCTTCGCTCGATCGCCGCGCAAAACGGCGTCACGATCGCCGCCTCACCCCTCGGCAAAACGAAGACGATCACGCAGGTGGTCGCGATCTCGCTGCTGATCGTGGCCTACGAGCTCGGCGAATTCCGGTTCACGAGCGAGCTTGCGCTGTGGCTGGTGATGCTCTTCGCCCTCGTCTCGGGCGTCGACTACTTCATCAAGTTCTCGCGTGCCGTGCTGCGGCCCGAATCCGGAACGTAGCGCCGGCGAAGTGTGAGGGCCGGCTTCAGCCGGCCGGCTCGCACCGCTGCTCACACATCCAACGCCTCGAGGTTCGAAAGAATCGATTCGATGCGGTTGCGGATCTCGTCGCGTTCGCTGCGCAGGCGATCGCATTCTTCCTGCAGCTCGCTCGGCGCATCGAGCTTCGCCTTGAGCGCGTCGCGCTCGCGGCGCAGCTCCTGAATCGTGACGATCGCCTTCTCGACGCGCTCCTGCAGCCGCGCCAGGATCTCGTCTTCCGCTCCGGATAGGGTCATCTGTTCAACCGTCTTCTTTTTCATCCCGTCACCAGTTTGACCGGCAGTGCGGAGGTCAGCCGCTCGGCGAGCTGCCGTTGCAGCGCCGCCACCTCCTCCTGCGTCAACGATCGATCGAAGGCCTGATACCACATGCCGAGGGTCGTTTTCACCACGTCGCCGTTGTCGGGGACGAAACGATCGCGCAAACCGACCTCGTGCAGGTACGGCACGTCGAAACCGCGGATCGTTTCGACGATCCGCTGATATTCCACGTCGTGCGCGTGCGTGACCGCGAGAATCATCGGCACGCCCGGGAAACGCGCCACCGGCGCCATGCGCCACTCGCTCTGCGACGCGAGCAATTCCGCGATGTCGATCTCGGCCGCGACGACCTCGCCTTTGATGTCGAACGTCCGCACGACGTCCGACGCGAGCGCGCCGATCGTCGCGATCGCGCGATCGCCGTTCCAGGCCACCGCGCGTTTTCCGCTCTTCATCCACCGCTCGCCGGATGCGGCGAATTTCAGATCGACGTGGAATCGCTGCCCGATCGCTTCGACGACGCCTTTCGCATCGAAGAAATCGCCGGCGCCGAACATCACGAACGCGGCGCGGCGTCGCTCGTCCACTTTGTCACCGCGGCGGTGATACGTGCGGCCGATCTCGAACATCGCGCCGTCGCGCGTTCCGTACGAGCGATTGAACGCGACCGTTTCGAGAAGAGCGGGCAGCAGTGACAGCCGCATCGATGACACGTTCTCCGACAGCGCATTCGCGACCGTCACCGGGGCCTCGTCCGAGAAGAGCGCGTTCCATTCGCGCCGGATGAACGAGTACGTCGCCGCTTCCGAGAGTCCGCAGCCGGCGAGGATGTCGCGCAGACGGTCTTCGGCGACGTCGATTGCTTCGCGGCGAACGTCGCCCATCGTCATCTTCGGCAGCGAAGCGGGAACGTTGTTCAAGCCGAAGAAGCGAAGGACCTCTTCGACGAGGTCCATCTCCTCGTGAATGTCGCCGCGATACGTCGGCACGGTGATCATCAGTCCGTCGTGCACTTGTTCGGCGCCGAAGCCGAGGCGGCGGAAAAGCTCGAGAGCGTATCCGGTCGAGACGGCGCCGCCCGACGCGACGCGAAGTTTTTCCGTGCGAAGGCGCAGCGTTTCCGGCTTGTCCTCGATCGCCACGACGTCGATCGGCTCTTCGCGCGCGCCGCCGATCATTTCCGCCGCGGCGAGAATCGCATCGAGCGTGTCGTTCGGATCGACGCGCCGCTCGAACCGGTACGACGCATCGGTTTTGATTCCGAGCCGCCGCGCGGTGCGGCGGATCGTTGACGGATCGAACCACGCGCACTCGAGCAGCACGTTGCGCGTCGAATCGGTGATCTCGCTGTCGAAGCCGCCGATGATGCCGCCGAGACCGATCGGTCGCCTGGCGTCGGCGATCACCACCGTCTGGGCATCGATCTTTCGCATCTCGCCGTCGAGGGTTTTGATGGCCTCGCCTGTTTTTCCGGCGCGAACGACGATCGTCGCGTCCGCGAGCTTGTCGAGATCGTACGCGTGCAGCGGATGGCCGAGCGCGAGCATCACGTAATTCGTCGCGTCGACGACGGTGTTGATCGCGCGCAATCCCACGGCTTCGAGCCGCCGCGCGATCTCCGGCGGCGAAGGTTTGATGGTGACGTCCCGAATGACCATCGCCGAGAAGCGGTGGCACATCGACGGCGCTTCGATCTTGATGGTGGCGCCGCTGGTGTGCGGACCGGCTTCAGCCGGCCGGCGAACGGCGGCACTCACACCTCGTCCCAGCGCCGCGGCGAGCTCGCGCGCCATGCCGCGATGCGACATCGCGTCGACGCGATTCGTCGTGACCTCGAGATCGAAGACCGTGTCGCTGCCGTGCTTCTCGACGCTTTCGACGGCGTGTCCGATGTTCGTCAGGCGCTCGCCGAGCGCGTCGTCGCTCAGGCCGGCGAGATCGACGGAGTCGCTGATCCACTCACGGGAGAATTTCATTCAGGATGTTTTCCGCTGCGCCGTGGGGCGTGTTGCGCTTGCCGACGACGTCGTCGACGATTTTTTCATAGTCGGGCAGCCGCCCCATGAACTTTTCCTTCAGCAGGGTCTCGATGCGGATGCGCACGCGCTCGCGGTTGCGGCGCACGAGCTCGCCCGAATCGCGAAGATATTCGAAATGCTTCTGAATCGCGGAATCGAGCTCCGCGATTCCCTCGCCGCGCGATGCGATCGTTTTGACGATCGGCGGAATCCACGCGCCGTGCTCCTCGACGAGCGACATCATCATCGTCACGTCGTTCACGGTCCTGTCGGCACCGGGGCGGTCGGCTTTGTTCACGGCGAAGATGTCGCCGATCTCCATCAGCCCTGCCTTGATCGCCTGAATGTCGTCGCCCATCCCCGGCACGAGCACGACCACATTCGTCTGCACGGTGCGAATCACATCCACTTCGTCCTGCCCCACGCCGACCGTTTCGACGAGCACGACGTCGAAGCCGGCGGCGTCGAGCAGATCGACGGCGTCGTTCGTCGCGCGCGCGAGCCCGCCCATGAACCCGCGCGTGGCCATCGAGCGAATGAAGACGCCGCGGTCGGTGTAGAGCTCGGCCATGCGAATGCGATCGCCGAGGATCGCGCCGCCGCTGAAGGGCGAGGTGGGATCGACGGCGACGATGCCGACGCGCTTCTCCCGCCGGCGGTAATGCTTCGCGAGCGCCGCGACGAGCGTCGATTTGCCCGCGCCGGGCGATCCGGTGATGCCGACAATGCGCGCGCGGCCGGTGGATGCATACAGCTCGGCGAGAACACGCTCCGCATCGGCGTTTTCGCACTCCACGAGCGAGATCGCCCTGGCCAGAGCGCGGAGATCGCCCTTGCGAATGGAATCGGCGAGGCTGCTCATCGACAAGGATGAAGGATGAAGGATGAAGGATGAATGGAGCAACCCCCGGTCATCGATTCATCCTTCATCCTTCTGCATTCATCCTTCCGACAGGATCTGCCGGGCAATGACCATCCTCTGAATCTCCGAGGTGCCCTCGCCGATCGTGCAGAGTTTGACGTCGCGGTAGTACTTCTCGGCCGGGAAATCCTTGATGAAGCCGTAGCCGCCGAAAATCTGCACGCCCTTTTCGGTGCAGCGGACCGCGACTTCCGACGCGTACAGCTTGGCCATCGCGGAGAACTGTGTGACGCGCTCGCCGGCGTCTTTGATGGTCGCGGCGCGATAGCAGAGCATGCGCGCGGCGTCGATCTCGGTGGCCATGTCGACGAGCATGAACTGGATCGCCTGGAAGTCGGCGATGGGCTGCCCGAACGCGCGGCGCTGCTTCGCGTAGTCGCGCGCCGCTTCGTACGCGCCGCGGGCGACTCCCACGGCGAGCGCGCCGATCGAGATCCGGCCGCCGTCGAGCACTTTGAGCGAGTCAATGAAACCGTAGCCGATTTTGCCGAGGACGTTGGAGGCGGGGACGCGGCAGTCTTCCATCACGAGCTCGGCGGTATCGGACGCGCGCATGCCGAGCTTGTTCTCTTTCTTGCCCGGATGAATGCCTTTGCGGTCCATCTCGACGGCAAACGCGGTGATGCCGTGCTTCTGATCGTTGCGATCGGTGACGGCGAGGACGACGGCGATGTTCGCGTACGAGGCGTTCGTGATGAAGTTCTTCGTGCCGTTGAGAATGTAGTCGTTGCCGTCTTTGACCGCGGTGGTGCGGAGGCCGGCGGCGTCGCTTCCCGATCCGGGTTCGGTCAGCCCCCACGCGCCGATCCATTCACCGGAGGTGAGCCTGGGCAGCCACTTCTTTTTCTGCTCCTCGTTGCCGGCGAGGTAAATGTGTCCGCTGCACAGAGAATTGTGCGCGGCGACTGTGAGGCCGACGCCGCTGTCGACGACGCCGAGCTCCTCGATGATGTTGACGTAGTCGACGTAGGAGAGTCCGGCGCCGCCGTACTGTTCGGGAAAGATCGCGCCCAGCATTCCGAGCTCGCCGAGCTTCTTGATCGTCTCGAGCGGGAACGTCTGCGCCTCGTCCCACTCCATGACGTGAGGCTTGATCTCGCTCTCGGCGAAATCCCTGACCGTCTGCTGGATCTGAAGCTGTTCGTCGGTGAGGCGGAAATCCATCGCGGCACGCACTCCTTTCGGACGGCCGCCATCATAACGTCCACCGCGAAGCGGACGAAGGGGGCCGAAGAAACAGTTTCGTTTTTTCTCTTCGTCCCTTCGCTGGGGATCAAGAGCGTTCAGCGCCGATAGCGAAGCACGTAGTCGGGAAGAGGCTGCGCGTTATAGGGAATTGCCGCGCCGGGGGTGAGGGTCAGCG
>DATIZY010000037.1:0-6023 GCA_035516895.1 Thermoanaerobaculia bacterium
GCAATTGAAAACGAGAGACATCGTGCGCATCGAATGCGACCAACTCGCCATCGAGCACGATGTCGCCGCCCGGCAGCGCTGCGATCGCTGTTGCGACTTCGGAAAACCGGGCGGTGATGTCTTTCAGATTGCGGGAAATCAGACGGACGCGCTTTCCGTCGCGGTAAGCCAGCGCGCGAATGCCGTCGTATTTTTCTTCGTAGACCCAGCCGGTCCGATCGAACGGCTCAGGAACGAGCGTCGCCAGCATGGGCTCAATGGGTCTCATCCGTGTTGCAGTCCTACCTGCGTCTCTCGAGTCCTGTGCGACAGGCAGCCGAATGAGCGATCAATGCCGCGCGGGCGGAGGTGACTGCTTCTGCCGGTTCGTACGCTTCGGGCCGCGATCGCGAAGAGTCATCCGCTCTTTGTGACCGGTGCGGCTCACGACCTCGAGGACGTCGCTCGAGGTGACGATGCCCGCGACTTTGTCCTTGTTCATGACAACAAGCGACTTGATTCCATGGCCGCGCATCAGATTTGCGGCGCGCCGGACCAGCTCTTCCTGACTGATGGTGACGACGCTCCGCGTGATCGCCGATGCAACATCGCCCTCGGCTGAGTGCCTCAGAACATCAATCTCAGCGAGAAGACCGACCGGCTGGCCATGCTCGAGCACGATGAGATGCTCGATTCCGAATCGCTTCATCACGTCGGCGGCCTCGGTGAGCGGACGATTCGGCGCGATCGTTCGAATATTCGTTCTCATCACGTCTTTCACGCGCATGGCAACAGACCTCCTACAGCCGCGTGTCCGCCAGCTGTTTCAGCGCCCGCCCGGCCGCAGCGGCTCGTTTCCTGAGGAGCTCTCGCTTGGCGTGCTCGCGCTGCTTGAATTCCTCGCGCCGCTGATCGGTCTCATCCTGCTGCTTCTCGAGGCGCGTTTGCAGTTCATCGAGTTTCTTCTGGAGCTTGGCCGCGCGGTCGGCTTTCACGTTCGTTATTTCCGCCTTCATCAGCTCGAGATCGGCCTTCGTCGCAGCAATGTTCGCCTCGCGAATCGCCTCGCTCACCGTCGGCAGCGTTCGTCGGAACACAATCCCGCCGTGGGTCTCGAGGCCCGAGTCGACGGGAGCAGTCGCATCCTCTTCGACGTCGACCATGATCGCTACCTTGCCCGGAGAGAGCGTCGTATTGACATCGTCGATGAAGTCCTGACCGATGCGCGCGCGGTCATAGAGGGCCGTCAGCGCAGATTTCGGCGCGCTGTCCGCTCCGCCTAACACAGCGATCAGGCCGCCGACGGCATTGGCGCTCACGCCGGTCAGCAGTCCTTGATCGAACTGCTGCACGGTCAGTGTGCCGTCCGCGTTGCGTTGGCCGATCGCGCTGTTGTAGATGGTGAGCGTATGTTCCTGATCGAGCTGCCGCAGAGCGTGCATGCCCCTGTTCGCTTCGGCGTCACCGTTGAAAACCCCAACGATCAAGCGTTCCATGCATCCATCTCCTTTGGGTCCGACACGAGTTCAGTTCCCCGCGGCCGCACGCTGCCGGTCCGGGTTGATCTGTACGGAGCCGGTCATCGTTCGCAGCACGTTGGCGTACGTGTCGGCGTCTTTCTCCGGTGTGACGAACACCAGGAAGCCGAGATTCGTGTCTGACAACTCCCTCGTCACCACGGTCACCCGTTCGTCGAAGCCGGTCTTCGGATTCGTCCCGCGCAGGACAACGGTCAGCGACGGTGCGCCGGCCACCTGTGCCGGCCCCGATCGGCCGACGAGTTGAAGGTACCGGCAGCTCGCGACGATCGTCTCGACGAGATCGTCCGTCGCGGACCGCAGTGTGGTGTCCGCTGCGCTATGGTTGATCGGCGCGTAATGATCGATGACTGCGCCATACATCAGGTCTTCGCCGCGCAGGCCGCCGGGCGGAGCGATGATCACACCGGTCGTCGCCGATTCGTGCACTTGCCAGTTCGCCGGGTACGACACCCGATACGCGCCGGTGCGGCTCGTGTAAGTCTTGAGCTCTGTAGACGGAGCCTCAATCGTCACCGAAGCCGGCTCGACCCCTTGCTGAGCGTTTTTCGACTTCGACGCGCTCTCGACCGCTTCCTGGATCTGCTTCATGGATCGCGCGGGACCGTATGTGTTGACCTTCTCCTGAATCGCCTCCAATTGCGCGACGTTCTCGGTCGCGGTGTTGGTGACGTGAAGCAGCGCGGCTTCCTTTTGAATTCGTGCGATGCGATCGGCCGGCGCAGGATGATCGTCGAGAAACGACGTCCGCTTTCCCGGATCGGCTTTGTCGAGCATCCTGAAGAAGTTGATCATGTCTTCCGGCGAATACCCCGCCGCGGCAAGGATTTGCGATCCGCGGACGTCGGCATCGCTTTCCGCCTCGCGGCTGTATTTGAGAAACGTGGCGTTCAGTCCGAGGCCGCCGACGCGATCGACGATCACAGCCGGCAGCAGACCGCCGGCGCGAAGAGTGATCCCGGTCAGAATCGTCAGGCCTGCGTCGGCGATGAACGTCTTCGAGATCTGATGCGTTCCATGTCGCAGCGCGACATGAGCGATTTCGTGGGCCATGACGCCGGCGAGTTCACCCTCGTTGTGCACGTTCTCGATTGTGCCGCGAACGACGTACACGTAGCCTCCGGGCAGCGCGAACGCATTAATGTCCGAAGCGTTCACGACTTTGAAATAGTAGTGGTAGGGATAACCGCCGGCTTTCGCGGCGAGACGCTGTCCGATCCGGTCGACATAGGCGTCGATCTGCGTATCGTTGAGAAGCGGCAGCTGCTGCTCGACGCTGATGGCCGACTGCTGACCGATCTGCACGTCCTCATCCGGCGTAAAGAGATTGAAGCCGGGCTGCAGGTTCGTCTGCGCATTCGCCAGCGCGGCGATTGAAAAAAGTACGAAGATGAAAAGGCGTCGCATTGTTCTTACCTCGATTCGCGCGGTAGAAATATCCGCTCGATCCCTTCCTGTGCCGACTTCATTCGTCACGGTAAGCCGGTGATCCAGCGCACGCATCGCGTGCGGGAGGTGATCCCCTCGCCGGCGTCGTCGAACCCGGCATGCCCGCACTCTGCCTCAGCCTCGGTGTTCACGCGTGTTGCCGTCGTCGTCGTTCCGACGTACCGCTCATCTCATTCTGGATTCCGACGATCGCCGGAATTCCGATCAGCGGAGCGCTCGAGATGCGACCGTCGAGTGGCCTCCGCGTCGAACTGTCGATGACGATATTCGCCATCTGGCGAGTTTCGACACACGTCACGACGCGTAAGTCTCGATAAATCAAGCCAGTCGTCGTGGCACAGCGAATGCCTTATTGAGCGATCAACGAGGCCGAACTTGGTCCTGAAAATCGAGGAAGCATCGACGGACACGCAAACGGTCCTGTCTCTCGCGGGAAGGATCGAGAGCGGCGATGTCCAGCGGCTGAAGGCGGAAATCGAAAGCCTGGAAGGACCGATCGCTTTTGATCTCGATCAGGTTCGCCTCGTCAATCTCGACGCCGTGCGGTTCCTCGCCGTCTGCGAGAAACGCGGCATCGAGCTGCTCAACTGCCCGCCGCATGTGCGCGCGTGGGTTTCCCTCGAAAAGGCGAGGGTCGGAGAGCTCGAATGACACTTTGGGGAAAGGAGTCACGGTATGGATCGCATGCTAGTGGTTGTATTCGACAACGAAAAAAAGGCATCTGAAGGATATGCGGCGCTGCAGAAACTCGACACCGATGGCGCGGTGATCAAGTACGCCTCGGCAGTCGTTCTGAAGCATGCCGACGGGACCGTGTCGGTCAAAAACGAGGACATCGCTCCGCCCCTGGCGACGATCACCGGCACGATCCTCGGCACGTTCATCGGTCTGCTCGGCGGCCCGATGGCGCCGGTGATCGGCGCGTCGGCCGGTCTCGCGCTCGGGGGATTTCTCGACATTGACAACGCGCGAGTCGGCGAAGACTTCGTCGAAGACGTCTCACGGACTCTGACGCCGAACAAGGTGGCTCTCGTCGCCGAAGTCAACGAAGGCGAGACGAAGTTCGTCGACGAACGGATGGAGGCGTTAGGGGGCATCGTCATTCGCCGCGCGCTGTCGCAAGTTCACAAGACCGTGAACAAGGAAAAGATCGCGGCAATGAAGGCCGATATGGCTTCCTTCAAGGCCGAAATGAAAGAAGCCAGCGCCGAACGAAGAAAGAGGCTGCAGGCGAAGATCGACATTCTCGACGCGAAGATCCACGCACGGCAGGAACGAGACACGGAAGGAGTGCAGACGCGAGTCCGCCTCGAAAATGCAAAGCGGGAACTCTTCAAGAGGAAAGCCTCTGCCGCCGGTCGCGCTCTGAAAGAGCTGGCGAATACGCCGCTGTGAGAAAACAAACATGGCCGGTACGCTGAATCAACAAATCGAAAAACGCGCGGTGTGGGGCGTCGTCACCGGGACATTCACGGCGATCGCGGGTCTGGTGACGATCCTCTATCCGGCAGCTACGGCGACGGTGACGACGCTCTTCATCGGGTCGGCTCTGATCGTCGCCGCGGCGGCGGAATTCATCTTTGCGTTGACTGCGGCGAGTGCCGGCGCCTTCTTTCTCAACGTCCTGCTCGCAGTGCTGTACGGCGCCGGTGGACTCGCGCTGGTATCACGGCCTTCCGAAGGAGTCGCCGCGCTGACGGCAGCGCTGGCAACGCTGCTTCTGATTCAGGCCGGAATTGAGTTCGCGGTCGCCTATCAGCTTCGTTCGACGGATGCATTGTGGTGGTTCTTTGCCGATGGTTTGTTGAGCACGGCGCTCAGTCTATTGATTCTGTTCCGATGGCCATCCAGCTCCGAATGGGCGATCGGAACGCTGTTAGGCATCGGCGTCATGACGGCGGGAATTGCTCGCGCCGTTGTCGCCGGCAGTGTATTCGGAGCAACAAAAGGAGTTGAATCATGGAACGCGCATTAGTAGTGGTCTTTCAAAACGAAAAGGATGCCTACGAGGGCAAAAAGGCGCTATTGCAGCTCGATCGCGAGGGCAGCGTCACGCTGTATGCCCATACGGTGATCGTGAAGAGGGCCGACGGCACTTACGACTACAAGGAGAGCGATGAGCCCGGTCCAATCGGGACTCTCCTCGGTACCGCGGTGGCCGGCTTGATCGGTGCGTTAGGCGGGCCGGCAGCGGGAATCGTCGGCGCGGTCTCCGGTCTCACCGCCGGCGGCGCGTATGACATCGACAATGCCCGCATCGCGGATGACTTCGTCGAGGACGTCAGTCAGGCGCTGCTTCCCGGCCGGGCCGCATTGATCGCCCAAATCGACGAAGACTGGACGACGCCCGTCGACGCCCGGATGGAGGCGCTGGGCGGGATCGTCTTCCGGCGCGCGCTGTCCGAGGTCCAGGAAGACATGAACGATGAGGACGTCGACGCGATGAAGGCTGATATCGCTGAATTCAAGGCCGAACAGGCGACAGCGAACGCCGAGCGCAAAGCGAAGCTGCAGCAACGCATCGACGCTCTGCAGGCGAAAATTCAGGCGCAGCAGAAGAAAAACGAGGACCGTCGCGAGGCCCATGCGAAGCGGCAAGCGGCGAAGAACGAGATCCTGAAGAAGAACGCGAAGAAAGCCGGTCGTGCGCTTCGCGAGCTGGCCGAAACTCCGGTCTAAACAGGAGGAACGACAATGGCGACGGACTCATTGGCTCATGACATCTCGACCCGCTCCTCATGGAGCATCTTTATGGGAGTGTTGACGGCGGTCATTGGTGTGGTCTTGATCATTTACCCCTACGCAACGGCCACGGTCACCACGATCTTTGTCGGATGGGCATTCATCTTCGCCGGCGCTGCCCAATTTGTGTTTGCCTTCACATCCGACGGTGCCGGCAACGCCTTCTTGAACGTCCTGATCGCCGTCCTTTACGCGATTGCGGGCGGATATCTCATCGTGTCTCCCGCCAAGGGAACAGAGGCACTGACTGCGACTCTCGGAATCGTCTTCATCATTCAGGCGGCGATCGAAGCTGCTGTCGGGTTTGATTTGAGA
>DATIZY010000038.1:0-8508 GCA_035516895.1 Thermoanaerobaculia bacterium
ATGCCATAGCGATGAATTTCGAATTCCGAAATTCGAATTTCGAATGAAGAATTCGTTGGCGGCGCCGCGGCGTTTTTTCTTCATTCGAAATTCGAAATTCGAAAATCATCATTCTTTCTGCTCCACCTCGGCGACGGCGTCCTCCTGCTTCGCCTCTCTCGGAATCAGATCGTATTTCTTCGCGTAGTACCGGAACGACCGGAAGGACATGCGCAGCAGCTCGGCCGCCTGCGTCTGCACGCCGCCGGTCCGCTCGAGCGCTTTCATCATGAAGATCTTTCCGATGGCCTCGAGGTGATCCTGCAGGGAGATGCCGTCCGGAGGAAGATCGAACGTCACATCCGGCACCGTCCCGCCTAACAGCACTGCCTCGGGCAGCGACTTGGTGGTGAGCACGTCGGAGGTCTCGAGCGCGATCATGCGCTCGACCACGTTCTCCAGCTCGCGCACATTGCCCGGCCAGTGGTACTTCTCGATCGCCCGCACCGCGTCGGCGGAGATCTTCTTCTGCGGCACGCCGAGGTTCGAGCAATACTTCGCGATGAAGTGCTCGACGAGCAGCGGGATGTCGTCTCTGCGCTGGCGGAGCGCCGGAAGATTGATCGGAATGACGTTGATGCGATAGAAGAGATCTTCGCGGAACGTCCCCGCCTTGATCGATTCGGCAAGGTCGCGGTTCGTCGCCGCGATCACGCGCACGTCGACCTGCGTCTCGACGTTCGATCCGACTTTGCGGACCACGCGGTCCTGCAGCACGCGCAGCAGCTTGATCTGCATCGCCGTCGTGGTCTCGCCGATTTCGTCGAGGAAGATCGTGCCGCGGTCGGCTTCCTGAAACAGGCCCCGCTTCTCGCGGATCGCGCCGGTGAACGAGCCGCGCTCGTGGCCGAAGAGCTCGGATTCGAGCAGGTTCTCCGGCAGCGCACCGCAGTTGATCGAAACGAACTTTCCCCGGCGGCCGGAGTTGTAGTGGATTGCGCGTGCGATGAGCTCCTTGCCGGTGCCCGACTCGCCGGAGATCAGCACCGTCGACATCGTTTTCGCGATGCGCTGCACGATCGAGAAGATCTCCTGCATCCGCGAGCTGCGGCCGATGATGTTCGAGAACGTGAAGCGCTCTTCGAGCGCGGTGCGGAGGTGGAGGTTCTCGTCCTCGAGCTCTTTCTGCGCGACCGCTTTGCGGACGATGATCTTGAGCTCGTCGATGTCGAACGGTTTGGCGATGTAGTCGAACGCGCCGGCCTTGAGCGCATCGACGGCCGACTTCGTCGAGGTGTGCGCGGTGATCATGATGACCGCGATCGACGGGTTCTGATTTTTGATTTCGCGCAGGAGCTCGAGGCCCGAGCCGTCGGGCAGCATGAGGTCGCAGAGGACGACGTCGGGCTCGTCTTTCGCGAGCGTCGCCCGGCCGTCGGCCAGCGATGCCGCGGTCTCGACGCGCCAGCCGTCCTCTTCGAAAACGATGCTGAGAAAGTCGCGGAGCGACGCCTCGTCGTCCACGATCAGGAGGTCCATGATCGGTCGATTATACGGGGAGGAGCGCGAGTAACTCCGTGATCCGCCGCTCGTCGAGATATTCGGTCGACAGCTCGGCGATGAGCCGCTCGATGCCGGCCGGATAGCGCCGCGCGAGCTGTGGCGGCGCGCCGCGCAGACGTCGGGCCAGCGCCGCCGCGGCGGCACCGTGCGGAATGTGGGGCGGGAGGAGGGCGAGGCTGTCCGGGTTCCCACCGTCCGAAGCCGCTGCTCGATTCAGGAGCCGTTTTCGAGCGCGATCCTTGGCCGCGATCGTCGCTACGATGCGCGTCCGTCGCGACTCGGGCATGAAGTAGATCGCCTCGACGCAATCGCGCGTCTGCCCGATGCGCCACGCGCGGCCGTTGCGCTGATCGAGCTTCACCGGATTCCACGGGATGTCGTAGTGCACGACGACTCCGGCTCGCTGCAGGTTCAGACCTTCCGAAGCGAGGTCGGTGCAAACGAGAACGTCGATGCAGCCGCGGCGAAATGCCTCGATCGCGTCGATCGGAATCGCGTCGCGGCTGGTGATCACGCCCGCTCCGATCGCTCGCGCGATGTCGTGCGCCGTTGCGACCGCGGACGTAAAGATCAGCGCCGGCTCGCGACCGATCGTCTTCGAGAGGAGGTCGCGTTTCTCGTTCGGCGCGACAAGAGCGGCGTCGCGAATCGCGTCGAGGCGGCGAATCTCTTCGCCAATCTCGTCCGCACCGACGCGCGACTCTTCGGGCGCGAACACGTCCCAGAACAGCACCTCCTGCAGCGCGTCGCGATCTTCCTCGTCGCCGAACGCGCGGCGGTACTCGCGCTTCGTGAGCGTGCGTCCGCCGCGCAGACAGTCGAGCGCGCGCTCGTAGAAGCGCTTCTGCCGGCGGATCGACTCGAGAAGCGCGGCGGGGCTCGACTCCAGCCGGCGCCACAGCGTTCGCCGCAGCAGCTCGCGATGTCCTTCGACGAGTGGAAAGCGCAGCTCGTCGATCGTGCCGATCTCCGGCACCCGATGCCGCACGACGCGCCGCCGGATCGCGCCGAAGCGAAGCGACTCGGGCAGCACGCCGCGATCGCGGCGGATGACCAGCTCGGCGATGACCGCGCGAATCCCGCAGGCATCGCGTGCGTGAAACGCGCGTTCGATCGAGCCGACGCCCGCGAATCGGAGCGCGTCGTCGGCGGCGATCAGCGAAACGAGCGCGAAGAGATCGTCCGGCGAATTGCAGATCGGCGACGCGGTCACCAGAAGCAGCCCCGCGCCGATCGATCGCCGCGCGAGAGCGTCGTAGCGCCGGGTCGCCGGATTGCGGAACGCGTGCGCCTCATCGACGATCACGAGGCGATCGCTGCCCGGCGCCGGCACGAATCGCTCGCCGGCCAGTGAATCGTGCGTGATCACGCGCGCGGCGGCGCCGAACGTTTCGAGAGTCGCCTGCCACTGCGCGACGAGCGAAGCGGGGACGATGACGTCGACCGGGCCGCGGTGCCGCCGAGCGATCGACGCCGCCACAAACGATTTGCCGAGGCCCGCTTCGTCCGCGAGGATCGCGCCGTGAAACCGGGCGAGCATCGCGCGAATGCGCTCGATCGCTTCGCGCTGATGCGGCGCGAGCTCAATCATCGGCCGCTTTGCCGAGGCGGCGCGCGAGGAATGCGGCGAGGCGATGCTCCTCGTCGCGTGTGATGCCATAGGCTGCCGCGATGTCGATGGGAGGCCGGCTCTCGACCGCCCCCCGCGGGCCGAGAGCTCGCGCGACATCGGCCGGCAGCGGCACGCGGGCGATCGTCCGGCCGAAATAGCGGTAGTGAAAATCCTTCGCGCGCTCGGCGGTGATCACCGCGAGCGCGTTGAAGATCGCGGAGCTGAGCACGTTGGCGATCGCCCGCGCTTCGCCCATCGAGCTCGCTTCGAGCGTGTAAAGCGTCTGGTTCGGGACGAGCGGCACGCCGCGCTCCCCACGGCCTAACACGGCGGCGTGGATCCCGCGCCCGACATCCTTCCACACGACTTTGATGCCGAGGTGTTCGGAGCGGACGTAGTCGAGCCGCAGGTCGTCCGGGCTGACTCTCCGCGCTTCCGCGAATTTCTCCAGCCATCGCGGAATGCGCTCCCATCCGCCGCGGGGCGGCCAGAGCATCCACGACGCGCCGGTGACCACCCCGGCGGCGATGTCGCGGCCGCGAACGCAGCGTGCGACGAAGCGGATCGGAACGCGCAGCCCGTCGGTCGTTTCGACGGAATCGGCGCGGACGGATTTGACATCGAGAAAAAAGAGATCGTTGTCACCGCTCTTCACGCCCATCACCGGCCGGCGGTGCAGCGATTCCTGCAGCGGCGGATGGTCGCGGAAGATCCGGCTGACGATCTCGAAGACGTCCGGCGGGAGCAGCGACCACTCCGATCCGGCGACGGCGAGCGCCTGCTGCGGCATCGAAAACGATTCTCCGCCCGCCGTCACCTGCACTTCACACGACGGTTTGCGTCTGGACACTGTTAGGCCGAGAGGGAAGGTGTCCGCATCGAAGAGGAGGCGCGCGCGTTCGCTCCAGTCGTCGATGGCGACGATGTCGAGCGACTCGGCGGCGCGACGCAGCGGCGCCGCGTATGCCGCGTTCAGGACCTTTGCCGGCATCAGCAGAGCGACGATCCCCGCCGGCGCGGTCAGCGCAACGGCGCGCTCGAAGAAAACGATCGAGAGATCGGGCTGATGAAATGCCGTGTTGCGGCCGGCGGATGCGCGGAAGAGGCGATAGCGATCGGCGTACATCCGCTTCGAGCGCGCGTCGATGCGCTGATTGCGGACCCACGGCGGATTGCCGAGGACCACATCGAAGCCGCCGCGTGCCATCACGTGCGCGAAGTGCACGTCGTACGAAAAGAAATCGAGCTCGCCCTCTTCGGCGGAGCGCTGGCGTTCGCGCGATTCGACGACGCGCGCGTGCAGCTCGCGGCACCGCGCGACGTTGAGCGGACGCACGCGGCCGAAGAGGTCCTTCTGCGGAGCGGCGGTCTCCTGCAGCTCCCGCTCGTCGATGTCGATCGCTTTCGTCAGCAGATCGCCCGCGAGCCGCTGATCGTTGCTGCGAATGATCCGGGCGAGCGCCGGCCGCTCGTGTGCCGGTGCGCTTCGATAGCGCGCGACGAGGTCCGCCTGCGCGCGAATGCCGCTCATCCACTCGCGATAGACGTCCGCGCGGCCGTCACCGAGGAAGTCGATGGGGCTGAGCAGGGAGTTGCCCTGCATGATGTTGCGATCGAGATTCGGCAGCGGCGGAATCGAATCGACCGGGCCGCCGCGCTGCGAGACGATGGCGAGCCACAGACGCAGCTCGCAGAGGCGCACCGCCTCCGGCTTGAGATCGACGCCGAACAGCGAGCGTTCGACGATTGCCTGCCGGTCCGGAAGAACGCCACTAATTTTCATGATGAGTTTTTCGATCGTCTGCAGCGCGGACAGCAGGAAGGCTCCCGACCCGCAGGCGGGATCGAGGACGGCGATCGATTCGAGCCTGCGCAGCAGGTTCGGCCCTTCGTCGCGGCCGCACCATTCGGCGATGGCGCGTTCGGTGAGCGCGTCGACGATCGCACGCGGCGTATAGAAACTGCCGGTCGCGGCGCGCTCCTCCTCGGCCATGAGCGATTCGAAGACTTTGCCGAGCATTTCCGGATCGATGTGGGTGCCGGCGGAGTCGCTCTCGTCGATCGAGAAGGCGAAGCGCTCGAAAACGCTTTCGATGATCCGCTGGATCAGGTCGTTCGAAAGATCGAGGATCGGATGACGCCGCTCGAATGGCGCAGGCTCAAACAGCCCGCCGTTGAGGTACGGCACGTTGCCTAACAGACGGGGCGGAAGGTGGCGCTGGTGCAGCGGAGTGTTGAGACAGCCGAAAAACAGCGGCGCGAGTACCGATGTGTAAAACGGATGTCCGCTCTGCAGCGCGGCGTCGAGCCGGTCGACGAGGAACCGGCGCTCGCCGTTGAGCCAGCCCTTCTGCTGAATGAAATAGAGGAAGAGCAGGCGGGAGAGGACCAGCAGCGCCTCGCCGGCCGTGGCGGCGATGCGCTCGCGCGGGCACTGCGCGCGCAGCGACGCGTCGACGTCCCGCACGGCGCCTCGGAAGCGCTCGAAGAACTGATGCGCCAGCGTTTCGCGATCGAGAGCGCGATGAAACAGCCGCGCGTGATCGGCGCTCGCTGTCGCCGTGAGCAGATTGAGCCGGTCGAGCGCGTGCAGCGAAGGATGCCGCAGATCGATGTCGAGCCGCCGAAGATCGCGGACCGGCGAAAGGTCGTACAACGCCATCGATGACGGCGACCAGGCGAGGAGCGCCGGCTTGCGAAGCACGTTGTACGACTGCAGCGAACGGAGAAACCGCTGCGCGGCGTCGCGCTCCGGCAGATCGAAGCCGGCGACGACATAGCAGTCGAGTGCGGCGGTGCGCGCGGCGAGGTAGAGCGTCGAAGTGTCCGGCCAGGCGATGTCGATTCCGGCGCGGCGCCACTCTTCGGGCACGATCTTCACCGGCTCCGCCGGATAGCCGAGCTCCGTCAGCAGCGCGAACACCTCGCAGACCGACGAGCAGGCGCGGATGCGTGCCGCGTCGATCACCAGTAGACTCCGCAGCGCTGACACTGAGTCGGCGCGCGCCGGCTGAGAGCCGGCACGACGTTCCATCGATGCCGATCGCCAAACGATTTCTCGCCGGCGCGATCTTCGGGTTGTACATCGCGCACCTCTTGTACTTCATCAACCCGCAGATCGACATCACGCCGGGGCGGCTCGTCGGCGTGACGCTGCTGTACGCGCTCATCGGCGGCGTGTTGTTCGGGGCCGTGCTGTGGACGCTGCGCGTTCTGCGCGTGAAGCTCGCCGGTGCGAGCGAGCCGCGCGGATTCGGCTTCATCGTCTTTGCCGCGTTCGTCAGCGCGGCGCTCTACTGGATGCACCTCTACGTTTTTCGCGGCGGACTGCTGCCGATCGGCGCGGTCCGCGTGCTCGCGAAGTCGACGAACGTGATCACGACGGCCGCGTTCGCGCTGCTGCTGCTGTGGTTCCTCGAGCGCAACGCCGGCGCGCGCCGCTCGCGGATCGTGTTCTTCGCCGGAGTGGCGATCATCGTCGTGTCGGCGGTGTTTCTGGATCAGCGGCGCGACCGCTATCGCACCGAGACCCAGAGCGTCGTCGTGGCGAACGTGGGGACGATCGCCGGCGAGCGGCCGGTCATCGTCATCGCCGTGCGCAATCTGCCGTACGACTGGATCCTGACGCTGAACGGCGAGGGGAGCCTGCCGTTTTTCGATTCGGCAAAGCGGACCGCGTACTTCACGCGACTCGATTCCTTCGCCACGCTGAACCCAAGCTCGCTCTGGGCGTCGATCGCGACCGGGAAGCTGCCGTTCCGCCACGGCGTCACCGGACGGTTCGCCTACCGGACGGCCGTGAACAGTGCCGATCCATCCGATCGATTTCTGATCGTGCCGAGCGGTATCGGCTTTCGCGTGTGGGGACTGATCCCGCCGGTCGAGCGGATCTCCGCGCCGCTGCCGGCCGGCGATGCGCTTCCGATGTGGACGCTGTTCCGGCGCGTCGGTTTGCGCGCGGCGGTCGTCGACTGGCCGGGCGTCGCATCGCCGCCTCCGCTCGCGGTCGCTCCCTCGCCCGCCGTCGTGCAGCGGTTCAACGGCGCGCGCGACCGGCAAAGGGTCATCGGCGGGCTCGCGGCCGATCTCTCGACCGCGGCGCGCATTCGCACGGCGGCATCGGATCGCGGCAACGCG
This sequence comes from Thermoanaerobaculia bacterium, assembly GCA_035516895.1. Lineage (GTDB taxonomy): Bacteria > Acidobacteriota > Thermoanaerobaculia > Gp7-AA8 > Gp7-AA8 > Gp7-AA10. Next base: position 7,292 of record DATIZY010000038.1, read on the forward strand.
CTCGTCATCGGCGCGCTGAATGGATTCGAAGAGGCGCAGCGCGCGATCCACATCTTCACGAACGATCTGCCGCCGCGCTCGACGATGAAGGGCGAAGTGCTGCGCGCGTACGCCGAGCAGATCGATTCGATTCTCGCGTCGATCGCGCGGCGTTATCCCGATCACCTGCTCGTCGTCTTCTCGCCGTCGGGTCCCGTTCCGCAGCCGCTCGCCGCGACTCCATTTGCGCTGCTGCGCGATTGGATCTCCAGCCCGGACGCCGGTGCGGACGACGGATTCGTGCTGATCACCGGCAGCGGTGTCGCGCATCCCGAGAAGCCGCAGACCGCCGCGCCGGAGGACATCGTGCCGACGGTGCTCTACGCGTCGGGGCTGCCGGTCGGCCGCGACATGGACGGCCGCGTGCTCACCGACGCATTCACCGACGAGCAGCTGCGGGAGAATCCGCTCTCGCTCGTGCAGACGTACGAAGCGCGCCGGCTCATCGTGCGGGCTCATTTCTGATCTCCTTTCCACCCGAGGGAGGCCGCCGCGTTCGGCGGCCTCCGGGCGGGCCGGGTCGGTGGGACTACGAAGCCTTCGGGGCTCGAGGCTTGCGCGGGGACTTGATCTTCTGGCTCAGCGTGGTCTTGCCGTCGACGACGATGTAGGCGCTGAGGCGTTCGAACGTTTTGTTGCCGAAGCCTTTGACCTGCATGATGTCGGTGGCCTTCTGGAAGGGGCCGTGCGCCGTGCGGTAGTCGACGATGCGCTGCGCCGCTTTCACGCCGACGCGCGGCAGGAGCTGCAGCTGCGCCATGTCGGCCGTGTTGATGTTGACCACGCCGAGGGTCGAGGGCGTCGCGGCAGCGTTCTGAGTGTCGGCGGCGAGCCCGGCTCCGGCGATCGAGGTGATGAGAAGGACAGCGAGGAGGAGGGGGAGGGACTTTCGCATGTGTTTTTCTCCTTTTGTTAATTATTAATGTTAATAGCTACTGTTTTTTCGGCTGTTTGGTAATCACACAAATGTGGCCGTTGATCTCGGCCCCTGTTTCGTTTCACGAAGATCCGTTTGCTTCAGCACCACCTCCTTTCGCCGGCACGGCGGAGTGCGAGCGGGCAGCCACTTGGCAGACGTAGCGAAGTCATTGAAACGAAATCAGTTACGGATTGGAGCGCGGTGGGCGGATGTCAAAAAATTCTGCGCGGAGCGAGGACTGAGACTTAGGACTGAGGAC
>DATIZY010000039.1:0-10972 GCA_035516895.1 Thermoanaerobaculia bacterium
AGCCCGGCACCTCGGATTTCTCGTGAAGGCGCTGCGGCCGATGCCGAGCAAGTGGCACGGCCTCACAGACGTCGAGCAGCGCTACCGGCAGCGCTACGTCGATCTGATCGTGAACGACGACGTGAAGGCCACCTTCGAAACAAGAGCGAATATCATCAAATATATTCGTAACTATTTTGACGAGCACGGCTTCATCGAGGTCGAGACGCCGATGATGCAGCCGATCGCCGGAGGGGCCGCCGCGCGCCCGTTCAAGACGCATCACAACGCGCTCGACATGGACCTGTTTCTGCGCATCGCGCCGGAGCTCTACCTCAAGCGTCTGATCGTCGGCGGCATGTCGCGCGTCTACGAGATCAACCGCAACTTTCGCAACGAGGGCATCGGCTATCGCTGGAACCCGGAGTTCACGATGCTCGAGTTTTACTGGGCATACGTCGATTTCCGATCGCTCATCGATCTCACCGAAGATCTGCTGAGCGGTCTCGTGCAGCACGTGAGGAAAACGGACGCGGTCACCTGGCGCGGTGCGGAGATCAGCTTCAAGCGTCCCTTCGCGCGATTCTCCATGAAGGAAGCGGTGAGCCACTTCTCGAACGGCGCAGTCGATCCCGACGACCGCGCGCAGCTCGTCGACCGCGTCGCCGCGGCGCGTGGCGATCGCGAAGGCGTCGGCGACATGAACGACGGCGCGCTCCTCGCCGAGGCCTTCGAAGCCGTCGCGGAGGAGAAGCTGGTGAACCCGACGTTCATCACCGATTTTCCGGTGGAGGTCTCGCCGCTGTCAAAACAGCGCAAAGACGATCCGCGCTACGTCGAGCGGTTCGAGCTCTTCATCGGCGGCATGGAAATCGCGAACGCCTTTTCCGAGCTCAACGATCCCGACGAGCAGGCGCGCCGCTTCGAGCAGCAGCTCCACGAGCGCGAGAAAGGCGACGAGGAAGCGCATCAGATGGACGAGGATTACGTTCGCGCGCTCGAATACGGCATGCCGCCGACCGGCGGCGAAGGAATCGGCATCGACCGCCTGGCGATGATCCTCACCGACTCACCCACGATTCGGGATGTGATCCTTTTCCCGCTGATGCGTCCAAGATAGGGCGAGCAGCGAGCGGCGAGCAGGCAACTGCATCCCACCCGCCGCTCGCCGCTCGCCGCTCGCCATGATCGAGTTTCGCATTGCACGCCGCTATCTCTGGGCCGCCCGCAAGGAGGCGCACACGGCGTTTCTTTCGCTGATCTCGATGTTAGGCCTCGCGGTCGGCGTCGCAACGCTGCTCATCTCGCTGGCGCTGCTCTCCGGATTGCAGGGGCAGATCAAGGAGCGGCTGATCGAATCGAGTCCGCAGATCCTCATCGAGCCGGCGGGAGGCAACACCGTCGAGAACGCCGGCGTCATCGCCGCCGCGGCGCGGAAACTCGGACTGCGCGACATCCGCACGCTCGTGAGCGGCATCGCCTGGGGCGCCAACCAGAGCGAGCGCCGCGGACGTCCGATGCGCCTTCGCTCCGCGGCCGGTCCGGTGCCGTCCGACTCTATCAACGTCGCCCGCGACGCTGCCGCGGCCCTCGGCGTGACCCTCGGCGATCCGCTGACGATCGTCGCGCCGCGCACGCGCCTGACGCCGTTCGGTCCCGTGCCGATCATGAAGCGCTACCGCATCGCACAGATTCTTCCGCCCGCCGCCGATGAGCGCGCGGCGGAAGCGACGCTGGACATGTCGGAGATGGAGAGGCTGTTCGGCACGAACGGTCCGACATCGATCGAAATGTACGGCGGCGACCCGTCGCAGACCGACGCGATCCAGCAATCGCTCGCGGCCGGGTTCCCGAACGTGCAGGTGAAGACGTGGAAGGAGATCAACCGGCCGCTCTTTCTCGCGCTGCGGCTCGAGAAAGTGGTGATGTTCGCGACGATCTCGCTGATCATCTTCGTCGCGGCGCTGAATCTCATCTCCTCGCTGTCGATGCTGATTCTCGAGAAGCGGCCGGGCGTCGGCGTGCTGCGCACGTTAGGCGCAACGCAGAAGACGATCCTCACGATTTTTCTCACCGTCGGCCTGCTGATCGGCATCAGCGGCACGATCGTCGGCAACATCTTCGGCCTCGGTTTCGCCTGGGCGGCGAATCGCTACCACCTCGTGCCGCTGCCGAGCGATCTCTACTTCATCAGCTACCTGCCGTTCACGCTCGAGCCGGGCGATGTGCGCAATGTGAACATCGTGGCGATCCTGCTGTCGGTGCTCGCGACGTGGTATCCCGCGCGTGCGGCGTCGCGGCTCGATCCGATCGCCGCGATTCGTGAGGAAGCATGAAGCGCATTGTCGCGGCATCGTCGCTGCTGCTGGTGTTCGCCACGTGCGAGCCGGTGATCCGGCGCGTCGTGACGCTCACGTTCAACGAGCCCGCCGATCTCGTCACCATCTCCGCGTCCACGGCCCTCGGCAACGCGAAACCGGGAACGCCCGACGCGGGACGGATCGCCGACGAGCGGGAGGCGCTGCTGAGCGGGAACGACGAATGGTCGGTGCGGTTCGGGAACGCGAATCCGGAATCGGACCGCATCGTGATGGAGCGGAGGCACGGCGAGCTGCAGTCGCTCGAGCACATCGCATCGATCGCGCCCGACGACCTGCAGAAGTTTTTCTTCGACACGCACCTCACCATCACGTTCCAGCGCGGCGAGCATTCCGCGGAGCTGGCGATTTATCCCGGCACCAGCGATCGTGCGACACGGCAGCAGCGCGAGAAAGTGGAGCGCGCGCTCAAGACGTACTCCGAGCGCGCGGCGCATTACTTCGAGACCATTCGCGGGCTCTACGCGTACCTCGACCAGAAACCGGGGCGTGCCGAGGACATGTTCACGGCGGTGTTTCGCGACGAGAACGATCCGCCGGCGCGTGTGTCCGACGACGAACAGAAAATCGTCAACGGCGTGCGCGACGCGATCGACGCCGTGCTCGCAAACGACGATGACACCGCCGATCTCGATCGCGATTTCGACGTCGTCTTCAATCCGTTTCCCGCGGAGATGAGAATCTCGGTCGCCGGAGCGATCCTCTCATCCGAAGGATTCACGCGCACGCCGGACGGCTTGCTCGTCGTGAAGACACCGACCGCGCTCGAGGCCGTGACGATGCTCCAGGGCCGCTGGATCACGCCCGATCCGCTGGCCGTCGCGTTCAGCGCGCCGGACAACGAGCCGTCGCAGCAGATCGCGTTGGCGCTCGCCGCGATGCCGCGGCGCGCGGAGCCGGTCGTCTCCGCGACCGACGTCGCTGCCGCGTTGATGGAGCAGATGCGCCCCGCGCCGCGCTATCGCGTGCGGTGGATCGTGCACAACAGAAAGGACTGAGGACTGAGGACTGAGGACTGAGGACTGAGGACTGAGGAAACACGATGAACCTTGAACGATCAAGGATGAACATCGCTCATCGTTCATCGCTCATCGTTCATCGTTCATCGCTCATCGTTCATCGCTCATCGTCCTGATTTCTTTGACCATCACCACCGCCGCCTCGCCGTCGGGATAGTAGCGGGGGCGCACGTGGTTCGTGGTGAACCCGAGCTGTCTGTAGAACTCCTGTGCGCCGCGATTCGACTGCCGCACTTCGAGCGAGATCGTGCTGATGCCATTGGCGCGCGCGAAATCCAGGCAGCGCTGCATCAACGCATTCGCGATTCCGCTGCGGCGGTCGCTCGAGGCTACGGCAATCTTGTTGACGTGCATCTCGTCGAAGAACCACATCGCGAAGACGTAGCCCACCAGTCGGCCCTTGCGGCGCGCGATGAAGTGCAGCCGCGAGTCGCCGGACAGCTCGCTCTCGAAAAACTCGCGGCGCCACGGCGCGGGAAAGGAATCGACTTCCAGCCGGTGCACTGCGTCGAGGTCTGCCCACGATGCAGGGACGATTTCGAACGGATCAGTCATGCCGAACGTAACCAGGCAACCGGGCCGCTGCGCGACGCATGCATTCCCGCCCGGGTTCCTCGCTACGCCCGGGATGACGGAGATTTCGATTGCAATTTCACGTCTGCCTCCGCGAGCCGCACGTAGATCGGTGTGATGTCGCTGTACTGATCGAGCCGTCCCGCCGCGGCGATGGCGGCCGCGCGCCGCGCGCACGCAAGCGCGACGTTGCCGGACTGCTGCACGTCGGCGAGCACGAGCCGCTCGCCCTCGAAGCGCGCCAGGTCGCGCTCGAGCCGCGGGGTGACGGTCTCTTGGCCGTCGACGAACATCGACACGTAGAACTCCCCTCGTCCGGCGTCGTCGACGACGACCCATCGACCGCGCACCGGCGCGATGGCCTCGTGGGTCGACATCGCGCACACCGGCTTGCCGAGCGCGAGCGCCATACCCTGCATCGTTGCGAGCCCGATGCGTACACCGGTGAACGAGCCGGGACCGCGCGTCACGGCGAAGATGTCGATCGCGCGGCGATCGATCGACGTCTCGCCGAGGAGCCAGTCGATCGCCGGAAGGAGCTTCTCGTTGCGCGAGCTCCGTCCTTCCAGCGCCGTCGCGCCTAACAACGCGCCGTCGCGCAGCAAAGCAACGGAAAGGATCGGAAGCGACGTGTCGGCGGCGAGGATCAGCATGAAATTGTCCCCAGTCGCGGGTCCCGGGCAGGGAACGAATCACCTCACAACCCGGGACGCGGGACCCGGGACGCCTTCCGACGGCATGCGCAGATCGACGAGCTCGATGCCGATCTGGCTGGCAGTCTGCTGCGACCTTTCGTCGCGGTAGAACTCGCCGTAATAGATCTTCCTGATGCCGGCATTTGCGATCAATTTGAAACAATTCCAGCACGGCGACGCGGTGGTGTAGAGCTCGCTGTTATCGATCGCCACCCCATTCTTCGCTGCCTGAAGAATCGCATTCGCCTCGGCGTGCACGGTTGTGATGCAGTGGCCGTCTTCCATGACGCAGCCGACGTCCTCACAATGGGGCAGGCCGCGGATCGATCCGTTGTAACCGGTTGAAAGGACAGTACGGTCGCGCACGATGACCGCGCCGACGTGCTTGCGCGGACACGTCGATCGCGTCGCCGCCTGATGCGCGATCCCCATGAAGTATTCGTCCCAGCTCGCACGCACGGCCGGATTGTAATCTGCTGCGCACGAAACCTGCAGAAATGACGGGCATTGAATGGCGGCCAAGCCGAAGGTCCTCATCGTAGAAGACGAGTCCGATGTCCGAAGGCTCTACGCCATCGGTCTGAACCAGCGCGGATTCGAGGTCAAGCTCGCCGCCAACGGAGCGGAGGCCGTCGAGCGGATCGAGCACGAGAAGCCCGACGTCATCCTGCTCGACTGGGTCATGCCACTGATGGACGGCGGCGAAGTACTGAATAAGTTGCAGCTCGAAGAGAGCGTTTCGGTGATCGTGATCAGCGGCCATCCACCCCCGCCCGACGTCGATCGCCGGGTGCGGCGCTGGCTGACGAAGCCGGTCTCGATCGACGATCTGGTCGTCGAGATCGAGCGTCCGGTGACGGTCCCGTAACTACGCTAAAATCCGCAGATGGCCAAACTCTTCTTCGTCGGCCTGGATGGGACCGAGAAGAGCTATCGGCTGCAGACGCACCGCCCGTTCACCGTGGGGCGCGATCCCGGGAACGACATCATCCTGCGCGATCCAAAAGTCTCCCGCCATCACGCGGAGATCGTCTTCGAGCGCGGCTTCTTCGTGCTGCACGATCTCGCGAGCGCGAACGGCACGTACGTCAACGGCAAGCGCGTCCGCGTGGCTCCGCTGACGCACGGCGCGAAGCTGCGCATGGGCAACACCTACGGACGCTTTTCCGAGGAGCTGCCGACGGAGAACGATGCGGAGAAAGAGGAAGGTGCCGACCTCGGCTCGCTTCCGACTTCGCAACACGACAGCTTCAATCCCGCGACCACGCAGCCCCACGAGGGCATCGCCAACATCGACGTAAAAAAAAAGAGCTGATTGAGGCTCCGGCCGATCCGGCCGAACCGGCCGTCAGCGAGCCGCCGGCGTCCAGCGGACCGTTCTCCAAATCACGATATCGGTTCACAACCGGCGTTCGAGCCGGTGAAGTCGTCACGATTCGCGACGAGAACAGCGAGCCGCTGCTGACGTATCGCAGTTTCGCGAGCGTCGTCGGCGTCGTCGGCCTGGTCGTATCGGCGATCGTCGCCATCACCGGACTGGCCGGAGTGCTCTTTCTGCTGTTCGAGTCGCGGCCGGTGCCGGCGATCATGGCCGCGCTGCTGAGCGCAGCGTTTGCGGTGGTGATCGCGATGCTCGTCCCGCCGACGCACGTCACGTTTTACAGCTCCGAAGATCCGGTGCTGCATGTCGCGCAGGAGAGCAGCGTCAGCTTTCCCGTCGTACGCTTCATTGTCGGGACGCCGGAGGAGCGCGTCATCGCGCGTCTGCGCAAGAGCGCGTGGTCGCGCGCCGGGCGCAATCGATGGGAGATTCTCGACGCCGAGCAGCGGCCCATCGGGTTCGCGGCCGAGGAGTCGCTGTCGCGCGCGTGGATGCGGAAGATCGCCGGCAAGTTCGCGCGCCGCTACGAATCCAACGTCCGTATTCATTACCTCGGTAAAGCGGCCGGCTGGATCCTTCGGCGTCCGGACGAAAACGGCGATGCCGACGTGCTCGATGTTGCGGGCGATGTCGATCGGCGCGTCGCGGTCGCGCTCGCAGCGCTGGTTTTGGGCAGCGAGCCATAGCTTGGTGGGGTCAGGTCTGCCCTTCGTCCTTTTTTCTACTCCTCGTGGACGATCCGGCGAGCAGTTACCTGCTAGTCGTTTGGATTGAGCCGATTATGACACTGGGCGAATTCGCGAAAATCGGTAGCACGATCGGCGTACGCACTGAGAGGACATCTACATTACGTAGAAAAAAGGACGAAGGGCAGACCTGACCCCACGAACTAGGGATTCAGGGGCACGATGTCGATGCCGGTGTAGTAATGCTTCAGGATCTGATCGAACTTGTAGCCGCGGAACGCCATCCCGTACGCGCCGACCTGGCACATGCCGACGCCGTGTCCCCAGCCTTTGCCATAAAACGTATAGCGATCGACGCCGTCGGGATCGACGCTCTTCTCAAAAACGAACAAATTATCAGGTACATTTAACGCCCACCGTATTGGCAGCCCTTTCAGCGTGAACGTCCGTCCTCCCTCGGCCGTGAATTCCATCTCCGCGATACGGTGCGACCCGTCGACGCTGAGCGGCCGCAATCCGAGGAGCTGTTTGATGGGTGCGCGTTTGTTGATGGATGCCGCGAGCTCGTCGGCGCGATAGCTGCGCGTCCAGTTGGCGAAGCTCGAGGTCCGATCGAACGACGCGCCGTCGACATTCGCCTGCACGACAAGGCCCACCGGCACGCGTCGCCCGTCGAGCTCCACGTTTGCGCGGTCGGCGATCATCACCGGCGCGCTGCTGTACTCCTGATATCGATCGACGAGCCGCCGCCAGATCGGAATGCCCTCCGGCAGCGTGAACGTGCTCGTTTTTCCCTCGGCTTTGAGCGTGATCTGCCGGCCGTTGATCGACAGAATTTTCCCGGTGACCTCGGCGAGCGCGTTGTGCTTGCGCAACCACGATGCGAGCAGGCTGTAGAGCTCATCGTGCGGCATCGCCGAATTCAGGTCGATGCGATCGATCTCCTGCGCCGGCAGAAAACCGTACTTGATCAGAAACGCCGCGGCGAGATACGGCTCCTGATCCGACGGCGATTGAGGGAAAAAATACGGACGGTCTTCCGGCAGCGTCACCGCCGTCGCGTAACGATCGAAGCCGAAGACGCTCGCGAGATACACGAGCACGTCGCCGCGGCGTGAGGACCGCAGGGCCGGCTCGGGCCGGCTGACAGCCCCTCCCGCGAACCCAGCGAGGCGCGTCGCAGCGGCCACCGCGCGTTGCACGTCGGCGGCGGCCCACGTCCGCGGAGTTGTTAGCCCGGCGGCCGCGGCGAAGAGCGCGCCGTTGAATTGCAGATCGGTGAGCATCCCGCTGTCGGCGCGTCCGGTGAGCGTCGTCATGTCGAGCTCCACGCAGCGGACGGCTTTGAGGTACGGCTCGTTGCGCGTCGGAAACATCGTGCTGACATCCGACGTCTCGCCGCCGCACGTCGCGGTGAAGAGCGCGTCGATCGGCTTGCCGCCGTACGTCATGATCAGCCCCGCGGTGTCGCGCACCGCCTGGTTGCTGAGCGCGTCCTCGCCGGAGAATCCGTTGTAGGCCTGACACGCCGGCGTCGGGCAGATGTCGTATCCGTCACTTTCATATTGACCGAGATTGCGGACGGCGTAGGTTCGCGCGGCGACGGCCTGCGCCTTCTCCCCTTCGATCTCATCGAACACTTTCGGTCCCATCTCCGCCGGAACGACGCCGAACAGGTACTCCTCGAGATTCAGCTCGTTGATGACGTTCAGCAGTCCGCGGTTGCTGATGAACAGGCGCGCGCCGCCGCGATACGGCTTCGCATCGATCGCCACGGTCTCCGCGGAAATCGGCAGAACGAGAATCGATCGGCCGCGGATCGTCGACTGCTGCCCTTCGTCGTCGACGATCTGGTGCACGAGCTGATACGGCTGATCGGTCGGACGGCGGACGATGCGCGAATCGGGAATCTGATCGCGAAGAGCGGTCGCGGCCTGATTCGTCGCAAAATCGCCGGCCAGCACGCGGTTCAAACCCTCCGACGAGACGACATCGACGCGCTGCCCCGTGCTCGTGCGCAGCTGCGCAGCGAGTGCGTTCGCGCTCGACGCATCGGCGAATGCGCCCGCCTGCACCGCGTAGCGCGGTGCGCTCTCCGTCAGCGGAGCGGTGTCGGTGAACCCGCGCAGCAGCGTGGACGCGCCGCTGTCGGTGACGAGGTAATAACCGCCCACGATTCGCGGAAAGGTCACCGTCGTCTGATCGGTCATCATCCCGACACGAATCCGCGGGCCGGCGATCGTCTTCGACACCGACGCGACCGGCGTCAGCGCATTCGGCGATTGCGCCGGCTGCGGTTGCGGTTGTGCCTGCACGGGCGCGGTTTTCGGCGCGGGCGGCGGCGGTGACGCGCACGCTGCGAGCAGGGCGAGAGCAAATGCGAAGCGAGCCTTCATGCAAAAACAGCAGCCAGCCGCCGGATGCCATCGCGAATGCGGTCGTCCGGCTCCTTCGCGAACGTCAGCCGCATCGTGTTCCTGCCGCTGCCATCGACGAAAAATGCGGCGCCGGGCACGAAGACGACGCCGTTCTTCGCCGCGGCTTCGACGCGCGATGCCGCATCGATGTCGCTCTGGAGCATGACGAACGTGAACAGGCCGCCGCCGGCGCTCGTCCACTCCGCGCGCCCGGCGAAATGCTTCTCGAGCGCAGCGATCATCACGCCGCGCCGCTCGCGATAAAACGCGCGGACGCGGCCGATCTGCGCCGGCAGCGCGCCGGCCGCGCAGTACTCGTCGATGATCGATTGATCGAGCATGCCGGAGCAGAGGTCGGCCGCCTGCTTGGCAATCTCGAATTTGTCGACGAGCTCCTTAGGGCCCGCGATCCATCCGCATCGCACGCCCGGCGCCAGGACCTTCGAGAACGTGCCGAGGTAGAGGACGCGGCCGTCGCGGTCGCGCGACCGGATCGATCGCGTGTCGGCGCCTTCGACGTAGACCAGCTCGCCGTACGGGTCGTCTTCGATGATGAGGAAGTCGTGCTTGCACGCGAGCTCGAGCACGCGATCGCGCCGCCGCTGCGACATGAGCCGCCCCGACGGATTCTGAAAATTCGGAATGACGTAGAGCAGCTTCGGGCGATGCGCGCGTGCCACGTCATCGAGCGACTCCGGCACGATGCCCTCATCGTCCTGCTGCACGCCCGCGAGCCGCGCGCTGCGCGCGTAAAACGCGGACGTGCCGCCGATGTACGTCGGCAGCTCCACCGCGACGACATCTCCGGGATCGAGCAGCGCATGCGCGATGAGATCGAGCGCCTGCTGCGATCCAGTGGTCAGGATCACCTCTTCCGATTTGACGCCGCAGCGCCCGGCAACGAACTCGCAGAGCCGCGCCAGCCCGCGCGTCGGCCCGTATTGCAGCGCAATGTTCGGCCTCTCGCGCAGCACGCGCGCGGCGATCTCGGCGAATGCCGCCGCGGGAAACGTCGCCGGATTCGGTGAGCCGCCGGCGAACGAGATCACGCTCGGATCGTTGATCCATCGGGCGAACGCACGGATCGCCGAGGGACGGAAGTTGTTCGCGTCTTTCGACAGGAAATGTTCGAGCATCCGGCGGTCGAACGATATCGCAGGGCGGAAGGCGAAAGGATGAAGGATGAAGGATGAACGATTTCAACGGTCAACAACGGCCAACGGAAAAGGGTCAACGGTCAACGGAACGATCGCTTGTAGGGTCGAGCTGCGCTCGACCGAACCCCGGGTTCGGCACGGCGCAGCCGTGCCCTACATGGCGGTCACGGGTGTTCTTCGGTCAGCGAGACGTACGACGCGAGAAACCACAGCCCGACGGCCGAGGAGAAGATCGACTGCAGAAACGAGGTGAAAATGCGCGCGGGCGCAAACACCAGCCCGACAAACGGCGACGCATGCGGAGCGTTCTCGAAAATCGACATCGGCATCGTCAGCATCGAGAGGACCATTCCGCCTCCGAACGCGACGGCGATCACGATCGCGGCCACCGCGATGTGCCGGCCGAGATCGGAGCGGATCTGGTTCCATGCGATGCGAAGCGCAGCCGATGCCGACGCCGCGCGCGGAACGCACACCGCGATCGCCTTCTGCGTCCACACGCCGACGATCACACCGATCGGGATGAGCAGCAGCAGCGACACCGCGAGGCCCGAGCATCCGACGATGACGCGCGGCGCGGGCTCGCTCAGCAGCAGCATCGCGACCAACGTCAGCAACAGCGGGATCAGGAGGATGAGCCCGGCGATTCCCCACGCGACGTTGTAGATCCAGAAGACCGCCCACCAC
>DATIZY010000040.1:0-13817 GCA_035516895.1 Thermoanaerobaculia bacterium
AGTCTCGGGCTTCCTCCACGCCGTACTGCAGGATCGGCTTGTCGACGAGCGGCAGCATCTCTTTCGGGATGACTTTCGTCGCCGGAAAAAACCGCGTGCCGAAACCGGCGCACGGGAAGACACACGTTCGGAGGTGGGTCATCGTCGGCGTAGGATAACAGTTATCGACGGCAGCAACTTTGCTTGAGGCCGTAGACTAGGACCGAATGCGGAAACTCCTTCTCGCGTTTGCGATGCTCGTTTGCGCGCTGCCGTCATCGGCGCAATGGCGGCGCGCTGCGCTGTTCGGCGCCGACGTTCGCGCGCTGATCATCGACCCATCCAATCCCGACACGCTTTACCTCGGCACCAGCGGCGGCGAGGTTTATGTCTCTCATGACGGCGCGAAGTCGTGGGCCAGCCCGCGCAACGGCGTGCCGTTCCCCGGTTACGTCGTCGACAGCCTCGTGCTCGACCGCAGCGGCCGTCTTTGGGCGGCGAGCTGGGGTCTGTGGGGCGGCGGCGTCATCGCCGTATCCGACGACGGCGGTGTGACGTGGACGCGCCGCGATGCAGGGCTTCACGATTTCTCCGTTCGCGCGATCGCGGTCAGTCCTCACGACGCGAACTTCCTCATCGCCGGCGGCCTAACAGGCGTCTATCGATCGACCGACGGCGGCGAGACGTGGGAGAAGATCTCCGATCAGCAAAACATCGAGTCGGTGGCGATCGATCCGCGAACGAACGAACGGCTGTACGTCGGCACGTGGCGCCAGGGCTATCGCACCGACGACGGCGGCACGACCTGGAAGCTGATCAACGACGGCATGGTCCTCGACACCGACATGTTCGCAATCACGTTCGATCAGCAGAATCCGGACGACATGTGGGTGGCGACATGCGGCTGGGTCTACAACACAAAGAATCGCGGCGATCACTGGATCCGCTATCGCGATGGTTTCGACAATCGCCGCGTGCAGGACGTGAAGATCAGCCCGTGCGATCCCGACACGCTGTTCGCCGGCACCGTCGGCGGCCTCTACCGCTCCGACGACGCGGGCAAGAACTGGTTTCGAATCTCGAGCGAGGACCTGGTGATCAACACGATTGCCCTCGACGCACAGCGCCCGCAGCGAATCGTTCTCGGCGTCGAAGGCGACGGCATTTACGTTTCCGACGACGCCGGCAAGACGTTCACGCGATCGTGCGACGGTCTGCGCAATCTGACGGTCACATCGATCGCCGCCGATCCCGCGGCGACGAAGCACGTCTACGCGGCGGTGGCATTCGGCGGCGTCTCGAGCGGCATCTACGAATCGGCCGACGCCGGCCTGACGTGGAAAAAAATCAGCGCGACACCGCTTCCGTCGGTGCTCTCGCTAACGATGAACGACGATCCGCAAGTCAAGTTCGTCGCCGGCACGGAGAAAGGATTCTTCTGGAGCGGCGACGGATCGGCGTGGACGCAGGCCGCGCCGGCGTACTTCCCGATCCGCGTCGACAAAGTGATCCGCTTCAATCGAGATCGATTCTTCGCCGCGACGTCGGAGGGCGTGTTCACCAGCCGCGATTCGGGGAGGAACTGGTACCGGCTCGCTGACCTCGACGTCCGCGCCGTCGACCTCGGCATCGGCTCGCTCGGCGAGAACAAAGCACTGTTCGCGCTGACGGCGAACGGTCTGCTCGTCTTCGACGGCGCGCGCTGGTCGGTGATCGAAGACGCTCCGGCCAAAGGTCGCACGATCGCGGTGCGCAACATCAACGGCTCGCAATTCGTCTTCGTCGCCGGCGCGCAGGGCGTGCACGCCGGACGCGTCGACATCGACCGCAAATGGCACGAGGCCGAAGCCCCTGATGCGCAGTTCGCGTCGGTGTTCAGCGCATCGCGCAGCGACGACGACGTCGTGTTCCTCACTTCGCGCGAGCAGCGCGACGTGCTCGTCAGCGCGGGCTCGGCGGGCGAGTGGAGCGCGATTCCGTTGCCGTCGCGCACTGCCGAAGTCTCATCGGTCGCCGTCGATCCGTTCGACGCGCATCGCGTATACGTCGGAACGGTTCGCGAAGGGCTGTTCGTTTTCGAGGGCGTGGCGCAGCGGTACGAGACGAAATCGGCGGAGGGCGCCGCGAGCGTCTCGACCGGCGGCGGCTACTGGCGCCAATAACCCGCCCGCGTCGCTTCGCTTCAGTAGATGCGCTTCTGCTGCGCCGACGCCGCGATCAGCTTCTCCAGCCGTTTCGCGCGCGTCGCCTCCTGCTTCGCGCTCACGACCCAATGCGTCGCGACGCGCCGGTACGACGGCGGCTGCTCGCTGAAAAACTTCCACGCCTTCTTCTTCGAGCGAAATCTCTTTTCGTCCGCCTCGCTCAGCTTCGCCGTGGCGCGCTCGTACGAATAGAGATTCGCCCGCGCCTCGTCGCGCGTCTCGAATGCCTGGAGTCCCGCCGGATGCATTGCGCCCTTCTCGATGAGCTCCTTCACGCGCCGGATGTTGACCGCGCTCCAGATGCTGCCGGCGCGCCGCGGCGTAAAGCGGATCGTGTACGTCTCCTCGTCCACTCGCCTGCGAACGCCGTCGATCCAGCCGAAGCAGAGCGCGACGTCGACGGACTGGGGCCACGTGATCGACGGCCGTCCCGATCCTCGCTTGTAGAAACCGACGATTAATTCGTCAACTTGATCGTGACAATTTTCGAGCCAGACGCGAAACGCGGCCGCCGTCTCGAAGAAGCGCGGCTTCATCGCGGCGGCGTCGGATCGTAGTAGCGCACGACGAGGATGCCGAGGCCTTGCGAGCCGTTTTCCGATTTCGGATCCGCGGACAGCACCACCATCACGTTCGGCAGCACCGAGTCATAGACGAGAACCGCCTTGGATTTCATCGGCTTCGGCGGCCCGAGGGACTGGCGAAGAAATCCTTTCTGTTCGTCGAAGGCCGCGTGTGAATCGGGCAGAAACGCGTACAGCTCGAAACGGATGGCCCAGAGACGATCGCGGTGAAACTCGAGCGTGACCGCTTTATCGTCGGCGTAGTCGATCAGCAGATGGTCTTTGTCGTCGCCGGGCTTCGTCTTCCAGCCGGTTTCTTTCAGCTTTCCGAGCGCCTCGCTGCGGCTCATTCCGATCGCCAGGTGAAACGAATCGGGCTGCATCCAGGCGGTCTTGCTGTTCGATGGGAACTCGGTTGCGAGCAGAAAGACAGCAAGCGCGATCACCGATACCATTTTGCCATGCTGCGCCGCGCACCGCCGCTTCTCCGTTTCGTCGCGTGCGCCACTGCGCCGTCGATTCTGAAAAACAAATACGGACTGGAGTCGTCAGCGACGCCAATACCTATCGACGCGTCGCGGAGCTCGATCCCGACAAGCGGCTCGCACTTCGACTACCACCGCCGGCGCAAGTTCGAGCTGATGACATCCCGCTTCAGAACCTCGCCACCATGGAGATCGATCCGACCCGGTAGTGCTGCGAGCGGTCGTACGCCGCGTCGATCTGGAATCGCGGCCACGCCATGCCGGCGCCGAGCGAGAAGTGCGTCTGCGACTGTCCCTTCGGATAGAGAATCGCCGCGGCGACGGCATCGGGGGTCGTCAGCGGGCCCTGGAACTCGATCGAGTGCGCCGGATCGCGCCAGGCGCCCGCGCGGATCGCGAATGGAATCTTGTACGCGAAAAAGTATTCGGTGCCGAGGTGGATTTCGGTGACGTCCGCGGCTTTGTAGGCGTGATCGATGGCGCGGATGTCGGCGTTGATCGAAACGAAGTCGTCGACGAGGTTCGAATAGGTGACGTGAACCGCGTCTGCCGTGATCGTCCAGACCGGAATCGGACGGTAGGCAACGCCGACGCCGTAGACGTCCGGAATGTGGAACGTCGTGTCGGCGACTTTCACGAACTCGAAGTTCGTGTCGGAGGTTGCCGCGAACGTGGGCGTCGGAAATTTCGCGCCCTGTTTGTAGACCGCGCCGAAGCTCAGTTTGTCGTTGGGCGTGTACTTGATGCCGCCGGTGAAGGTCACGTCGGACTGATCCTTGACTTTCGAATTCTGGCTCGTCACATCGCTCGTCGCCTGGACGGAAATGCTCGAGAAGTCGAACGTCGGCGTCACGCGGAACGTGAACGCCGATTCGTTGAAGCGCTGATAGCGGACGGTGGCGCCGACGGAGACCTTTCCGAAGTTGTACGCGCCCGCGAGGCCGTACGTCCGCTCCGAAACCGACAGCGCGCTGAGAAACGGCAGGATCGTGTATTCGAGGCACGAGAAGAAGTCGCCGGTCGTCTGCCGGATCTTGTCGCATTCGGCCGAGCTCACCGGTGTGCCGTTCTTCGGCAGGAAAAAGTTCGGGACGTCTTTCTCGACCTCGTTCGAGAATTGGTTGCGCTGCGGGATCACTTCGCCCGCGCCTTCGTTGCGCAGCGGTTCGTGGTAGTAGACGCCGAACGTGAAGTTCTTGTACGGATAGACGAAGCTCCCGAAGGTCACGTCGACGCGCTGGCTGTAATGGTTGAACGCCGTGCGCTCGATGTCCGGGAACGTGCCACTCGTCGAGAAGATCTGCTGTTCCTGGTAGTTGCGGGCCTCGATCGAAAACTCTTTTTTGCGGAGGATCGTCAGGCCGGCCGGATTTGCTTCCGCGGCGGAAGCATCATCGGCGAGGCCGAGGAACGCGCCGCCCATGCCGAGGGAGCGCGCGCCGGGATTGCCGAAGTTGAACTGCAGGCCGGCGAGCGATTCGATGTCGGTGTTTTGTGCAGCGAGCGGGACCGCAATGAGCGCACTGAGTGCGGCGAGAAGAAAAAACTTGCGCATGCCAAATTGTACGTTACGAACGCGCTCTGCGGACCTCGTCGATCACACGCGCCACCACTTCGCCCGCCGCGCCGAGCTGCTTCGCACGATCCTTGCGCCAGCTCCACTCGATCTGTCCGTTCGCCAGGCTCTTCGCGCCGACCGCGATTCGAAGCGGGAAGCCGATGAGGTCCGCGTCCTTGAATTTGACTCCCGGCCGCTCGTCTCGATCGTCGAGGATCGCCTCGATGCCCGCCTCGATCAGCTGCCGGTAGACGTCTTCCGCCGTCGCGCGCACGTTGTCTTCGCGTCCGACCTGCGTAACGACGACTTCGAACGGCGCGATCGGCATCGGCCAGATGATGCCCGCGTCGTCGTGACTCTGCTCGATCGCCGCGGCGACCGTGCGTCCGATGCCGAGCCCGTAACAGCCCATGATCATCGGCTGCCGCTGTCCGCTCTCGTCGAGATACGTGCAGTTCATCGCCACGGAATACTTCGTGCCGAGCTTGAACACATGGCCGACCTCGATGCCGCGGTAGATCTCGAGCGCCGTGCCGCAGCGGGGACACGGATCGCCGGCGAACACTGTCGTGAAGTCACCGTACTCCGGCTCCGGAAAATCGCGGCCCGGATTCGCGCCGCCGAGGTGTGTGTCGCGTTTGTTGCCGCCGATGATCCAGTTCTTGCGCGGCCGCAGCGATGCATCCGCGAGGACGCGCGTTGCTTTCGCTCCGACGGGCCCGCAATATCCGACCGGTCCGCCCGCCTCGGCTTCGAATCGCGAGTCGGGCATCATCTCGACCCATTCGGCGCCGAGGTAATTTTTGACTTTGATGATGTTGACTTCGCGATCGCCGCGCACGAGCACCATGACGCAGCCGCTGTTCGTGTCGAAGACGAGCGTCTTCACGAGCTGCGACGTGGGCTTGCCGAGGAATTTGCCGACGTCGTCGATCGATTGGGTGCCGGGCGTGTGCAGCGGCGCGAGCTCGTGCATCGGCGCGGGCTCCGGCTCGTCGGAGAAAAACTTCGACGTCGCCTTCTCGACATTCGCGCCGTATTTGCAATTCGGGCAGCTGACCACCGCATCCTCGCCCGATTTCGCGAGCACCATGAACTCGTGCGACGCCGAGCCGCCGATGTTGCCGGTGTCGGCTTCGACCGGCACGTGATCGAGCGCGCATCGCGTGAAGACGCGGCTGTACGCGGTGCGCATCTTCTCGTACGTGTCGTCGAGCGATTCCCACGACGTGTGAAACGAATAGGCGTCCTTCATCGTGAACTCGCGCCCGCGCATCAGGCCGAAGCGCGGACGGAGCTCGTCGCGGAATTTCGTCTGAATCTGATAGAGGTTGATCGGCAGCTGTCGATACGAGTTGATCGAATCGCGCACCGTGTCCGTGATCACTTCCTCGGCCGTGGGCGCGTAGACGAAATCGCGATCGTGCCGGTCTTTGATGCGCAGCAGCTCGCGTCCGTACAACTGCCAGCGCTTCGATTCCATCCACAGCTCGCCCGGCTGGATCGTCGGCATCAACAGCTCGATCGCGCCGGCGCGATTCATCTCCTCGCGAACGATCACTTCCATCTTTTTCAGCGAGCGCAGGCCGAGCGGAAGGTACGTGTAGATTCCGGCAGCGACTTTTCGCAGCATGCCCGAGCGGATCATCAGCTTCTGACTGATGACGTCGGCATCGGCCGGATCTTCGCGAAGCGTGTAGAGAAAGAATTCGGACCAGCGCATCGGGACCGGCGATTCTAGCAGCCAACCGTCCCGCGTCGACGAGTTCCGGGTGCCGTGTGTGCAGCGAATTCAGCTTCGACGCGGGGATCCGAACCGGGATTCGGCACCCGGGGGCCGGGACTGTGTTTTACTTTTCCCGATGCCTGGCCGGATCCTGAAATTCAATCGAACGCCCGTCGCGCAGCTCATCTCGTGCGCGGCGGTGTTCGGATCGGCGGCGCTCTTTTTTCAATATCTCTCGCACGGCTGGAACGAAGTGGAAGCGCTTCCCTTCGCCGGTTTGATCCTCCTTTTTCTCGGAACGCTCGCCGCGGCCGCGGTGCAGTACGGCGATCACATTTACGTCAGCGATGACGGCGTGCTGTACGAGAACCGCCTGCTGTCGCTGTTCGGCAGGCGCGGAATCTGGCTTCGATGGGAAGAGATCGTCGAGGTGCGTGAGATCCGGCGCAAGGTGCTGATCCTTCTCTCGGCCGATGGCCGGCGCGTGCTCGTCGACGCGATCCTTGGCTATGCGATTGCACGAAACGAGATTCTCCGGCGTGTTCCCCACGCGATGTTCACGGGGACAGTCGCCCGAGACGAAGCGTAGCGAGTTTCCGCTGGAACACAGATGCCTCGCTACGCTCGGCATAAATTGCGATGCCGTCGTCGACGCGATCCTTGGCTATGCGATTGCACGAAACGAGATTCTCAGGCGCGTTCCCCACGCGATGTTCACGGGAACAGTCGCCCGAGATGAGGCGTAGCGTTGCCGTAGGGCACGGCAGCGCCGTGCCGAACCCGCCTGGGTTTTGGTCGAGCGCAGCTTGACCCTGCCGAGCTGGGTTGATCGCGGCGTGAGGAACATGCTGCGGTAGGGCACGGGTGAGCCGTACCGAACCTCGGCTTCGGTCACCAGGCACTGCTGACTGCGTTGACACGGTCTCGCTTCTGCATCAGCGAGATGACGTTTGAAGAAACGCCGTGCCGTCGCAGCGGTTGCCGCCGCCGTCCTCCTGATCGTCGTCGCCGCCGCGATCGTGATCTCGCGGCAGCGCGTTCGGCGGCGTCCCTACTTTTCTGCGGTACGCGGTGAGCAGCCGTCCTCGGCGCCCTTGAAGCTCGGCCCGATCGAGGAGTGGACGCAGCAGTTTCGCGCGCTCGAGGTCGAAGGCCGCTGGGACGACCTTCTGCAACTTCTCGATCAGGCGCAGCGCATCGAGCCGCGGCTCGCGTATCTTCGTGCGCGCGCGTACGTCGAGGCGGATGACAAAGCTGCTGCGATGCGGGCGCTCGCCCCGTTCGTCGCGAACGGCCCGTTTCGCGATCTCGCGCTGTTTCATCGCGCGGACCTCGAAGAAGGCGCTGCCGCGAGCCGCGATCGCCAGGCGTTGATTTTCGGGTTTCCGTCGTCGACGTACCGCGATGACGCGATCGATGACGAGACCGAATCTCTTGCCTCGCGAAACGATCCGAACGCGTTCGCCGCGTTTGCCTCGAAGTTGTACGCGTCGGCGTCGACCGAGCTCCGCCGCGATCTCGACGCGCACCTCGTCGAGATTTTTGTCCGCCGCGGCGACATGGGCAATGCGCTGGCGAAAGGGATGGTGTTGCTGCGGGGTGGAACGATGGACGATCCCGCCGACCGCGTCAGCCGCGCGCTCGATCGTCCCGAGTTGATCCGCCGCATGACCGCCGATCAACTCGCGATCCTCGGCGACGCGATGCAGAACCACCGGCACTTCGACCGCGCGGTCGCGCTGTTGTCGACGGCGATTCGCGCTCTGCCGAAGAAGCACGACGAACTGCAATTCGCGATCGGCCGCAGCGAGTTCGGTGCGGAGAAGTTCGCGCAGGCGCAGCAGATCTACCTCTCCGGCGCGAACGGCACGCGCGATCCGAAGTGGAAGTGCACATTTCTGTGGCACGCGGCGCGCGCCGCGCAGCTGCAGAACAACGACGCGCTCGCGGAACGGCTGATGAGCGCCGCCGCGGCCGTGCCGGGCCGATTTCCATCCGCAAATGCCGCGATCACGCAGCGCTTGCGCACGCGCGTGAAGCAGCGTCGGTTCGCCGAGGCGCAGAACGATCTCGCGCTGTTGCGAAAAGACTGGCCGCGCGATCACGCGGTCGTCGACGCTTCGGTCGCGTATGCCATCGGCGCGTTCGGCGCGGGAAATCCCGGCGCTGCCGTCGTCACGCTCAATTCCATCCCGCGGAAGCTGCTCGACAAGTTCGATTCCGCGGAAGTCGATTACTGGCGCGCACGAGCATTGGAGAACATCAATCCGCAAGCGTCGTTCGCCGCGTATCTCGGCGTCTTGCGATCGACGGTGCCGACGCACTTTGCCTATTTCGCGCGGCAGCGGCTCGACTCGGACGCGATGGCGCCGAAGCTCGCGCGCGAGTTGGCGGTGCGCGACGCGCAGATTCCGCGGCTCATCGCGGCGAAACAGTTCGATCTCGCGCGCCGCGTGCAGACCGATCGCATTCTCCTCTCGTCCTCGAACAGTGCCGCGGAGCTCCAGCGCCTCTCCGGCATCTACCGGCAGATTCCGGCGTTCCGGAACATCCTCGAGCTGAAGCCGGAGGCGTTTCCGCATTTCCCGCTGCCGGCAAATGCCGATCGCGCCACGCTCCTCATGGCCATGGGACTCTTCGACGAAGCCTCCGACGATGCGATGTCGCGCTGGCCGCTCCGTCCGCCGCGCGACGCGCTCACGCGATCGCTCGCGCTCAACATGGGCAATGCGTCGAAGGATTCGATCTACGCGATCGAAGTGCTGATGAAATCCGTGCCCGACGACTACGTGCCCGAGCTGTTGCCGCTGGTCGTGCGTCGGCTCCTCTATCCTCGCTACTTCGACACGTACATCGCGGAGGATTCGAAGCATTTCGGCGCCGATCCCATGCTCGTGCTCTCGATCATGCGCGAGGAATCGCGTTTCAATCCGCGCGCGAAATCGGTCGCCGCGGCGCGCGGACTCCTGCAGTTCATCATCACCACGGCGCGCGACATCGGCCGCGACATCGGCCTCGTCGGCATCGATCCCGACGACCTCTACGACCCGCGCGTCGTCATTCGCCTCGGCGCGAAGTACGTGAGCACGCTGTCGAAGCAATTCGCGAACGACGATTACGAGATCGCCGCCGCATACAACGCCGGACCGCATCAGACGGCGCTCTGGAAGCGGCTGGCGCCGGGCGACGGCGACGACTTCTTTCTGTCGTCGGTCAGCTTCGACGAGACGAAGGACTACGTGCGAAAAGTGATGAACTCGTACAAACGCTACGTCGAAATCTACGGCAACGCGGGACCGCAAGGCGGCATCAGGGTGGAGCCATGATGGAGCGCCAGCTTTAAGGAGCCCCGGCTCTAATGGAGCCCCGGCTCTAATGGAGCCCCGGCTTTAGCCGGGTCCATCCACCGGCTGAAGCCGCTGCTCCATCACCCGCTCGTAGAACCGGCGGTAGATCGGCACCACGCGAAGCTCGTTGAACTTTCGCTCGGCCGCGTCACGTCCCGCCCGGCCTAACCGGCGCTGCAGCCGCGGATCGGAGAGGATCTCGATGGCGCGCGCGGCCATCGCATCGACGTCACCCACCGGGAGCAAGTATCCGCTTTCGCCATCGACGACGACCTCCGGAAGACCGCCCGCCGCCGTGGCGATCACCGGCACTTCCGAGGCCATCGCCTCGAGGGCCGCCATGCCGAACGACTCCGCCTCCGACGGCAGCAGAAACAGATCGCTCGCGCCGACGATCTCTTCGAGATTCGGGACGTTGCCGAGGAAAAAGACTTTCTCGCGGAGGTGGTGCTCGCGGACGAACGATTCCGCGCGCGATCGATCGGGTCCGTCGCCGATCATCACGAGACGGCTCGGAATCACGCGGCTGACGCGCTCGAAGATGCTCAGCACGTCCATGATCCGCTTCACCGGCCGGAAGTTCGAGACGTGGCACATCATCTTCTCGTTCGAGATGCCGAAGAGATTGCACGCCGACGGATCGCGGCGGAAGCGGTTCGGATCGACGAAGTTCGGGATGACTTCGATCGGCTTCTCGGTCTGAAAATTTTTCGCCGTCTGATCGCGCAGCCATTCGGACACCGCGGTGACGCCGTCGGAGATCTCGATGCCGAACTTCGTAATCGGCAGATAGCTCTCGTCGCGGCCGACGAGCGTGATGTCGGTGCCGTGCAGCGTCGTGATCACCTTCAGCTCGGTCGATCCGAGGATCTGTTTGGCGAGGTGCGCGCTGATGGCGTGGGGAATCGCGTAGTGTACGTGCAGCACCTGCAGCTTCTCGTAGTCGGCGACCTCCGCCATCTTCGTCGCCAGCGCCAGGGTGTATGGCGGATAAGGATCGAACAGCGGATACGACGTGACGGTGACTTCGTGAAAATGCACGCGCTCGTGCAGGATGTTCAGACGCGACGGGAGCGCGTAGCTGATGAAGTGGACATCATCGCCGCCGCGCGCGAGGGCGATGCCGAGCTCCGTCGCCACGACGCCGGAGCCGCCGAATGTTGGGTAGCACGTGATCCCGATTCGCATTTGAATGCCCCCGCGTTGGGGTCAGGTCTTTCCTTGTGATTTCTCTACCGTCGGCGCCGCGCTGGTTCCAACCGCTGTAGAAAAATCACAAGGAAAGACCTGACCCCAACCTAGACCTCCCGTCCGCCGTATGCCGCGAAGATGTCGTTGACCTTTGGCGGTTGCGCCGTCACGAATGCTTCGCCGTAGTGCGCGCCGATGAGCGAGCCGAAATGGATTCCGCGCGCTTCGATCATCTCCAGAAACTGCCGCTCCGCTATCTTCGTTCTCGGGGCGCTCGAATTCGGGTCAAAAAACTGTGACTTGTAGGCGGCCACCGCATCCATGCGCGTTTGCCATGTTTCGGTCACATCGACGACGAATGTGACGGCGGGAACGTGCCATTGGATGAAGTGCAGAACTGCCTGCGGCCGGTGCGCCTCGTGTTTCGTCTCGATTTTGCGCAGTCCCGCGTAGAACGCCGCTTCGATGACGAGCCTGCCGGCGCGGGCGTGGTCCGGGTGGCGCTCTTCGATCCAGGGCGCGAAGAGGATCTGCGGGCGGCACTGCCGGATGACCTCCATCAGCTGAAGCTCCTCGGCGCGTCCGGTGCGCAGGCCGCCGTCGCCGAAATCCAGCTGCTCGCGAAACGATGCGCCGAGGATTTTCGCCGCGTCGAGCGATTCGCGAAGACGGATCTCCGCCGTGCCGCGCGTCCCCATCTCGCCGCGCGTCAGCTCGACGATGCCGGCGCTTTTTCCGCTGCGCACGATTTTCGCCAGCGTTCCGCCGCAGCAAAGCTCGATATCGTCGGCATGCGCACCGATGAAAAGCGCGTCAACGGGTTTCGTCATCACAAGCTCACAATCTTGAACGCCGGCGTGTCGGGCTCGATCTCATCGACGAGCCGCGCGACGAGCTGTTCGCGGAATTCCAGCCACCAGGGAAACCAGCCGGCGATGCGGTCCTGCACGTGCCGGTCGGGAAAAAACGCCGATGCCAGCTCGCGCGCCGCGTGAAAGCGATCGCGATCTTTGCGCACCAGCCCGCGCACTGCACGCTCGGCGAGCTTGCGGAAGTGATATTCGATGTGGCCGATCGAGCGGTTGATCGATCGCGCCACGGCGTGATCGGCCGGCAGCGCGAGCGCGCGAATCCTGTCGATCTCTTCCTTCAACTCCGCCTCGGCATCACTCGCGATTTTCTGCACGTCCACGACGCGCTCCGTGTGCGCGGCCGCGATCTCCTCGGCGGATTCGAACACCTCGTCGGGCCGGATGTCGAATCGCGAAAAGTAGCGGACAACGCGCCGCGGCGCGACGAGCACGTGCCCGCGCAGCGCGACGCGCGGCATCGGAACGCCGAGGAGCTCGTGCAGCGGCGCGATCTGGGCGTAGTACGCGACCTCCGACGGTCCGCCGATGAACACATCGGGCCGCAGAACGAAATCCTGTAGAAGCGGCCGGGTGAGGGCCGAGGTGGAGATCGATTCGGGCGCGCCGATGTGCCGCGGATCGTGCAGCATCTCGCGCTCGCCCTTTTCATTAATAGTATACAGTAATGTGTACGATTCGCCCGGGCGCGGCACGACTTGCGGCGGATAGCCGGCGCGCTCCATGTGATCGGAGCGGCTGGCGATCGCGTTCTGCACCTCGTTCCAGCGCGCGGCGATCGCATCGAACAGCGGCGCCCCGGCGCGGCGAAGCTCCGGAAGCAGCGCGTCGATGAGAACGAACCCGCCGCCGAGCGTTTCGCGCAGAAGCTCGGCGAACGAATCGCCAAAGGTGATTCCAGGACGAAGCCACTTCGGCCGGGCGATGCCGAGCGCGGATGTGAATTGATCGACGAGCGAGTCGGGGACCGGGAGTCGTCCGACGACCTCGCGAGAATCGGCATGCGGCGCTCGCAAGTACAGGAGATCGCGCTGGCGATGCTCGTCGCGATTCGGAATCGCCAGCGTCGCCACCTCGTCGTAATCGTGATCCTCGGTTGCGAGCCAGAAAAAGATCGTCGCCGGCTTCGCGGCCTCGCGCTTCATTTTCAGCAGCGACGCGATCTTCGCGATCGTGTAAAGCGGGCCGCCGGCGAAGCCGACCTGCTGGCCGGCGACGATCGTCAGCGTTTCGCCCGCGGCCCAGCGGCGAAGATCGGCCTCGACGTCGAAGCCCCACTGTTTGTTCGACGCGATCAGCGCGTTGAGAAGTGGAGCCCCGGCTTCAGTCGGGAATGGAGCACCGGCTTCAGCCGGTCGTGGAGCTTCAGCCGGTTGACGATTCCCGGCTGAAGCCGGGGCTCCATTTCGCGGCAGGAACCGCTCGTCGCCCGCGAGCCAGTCGAGCACGAACGGATTCATGCCCGGATACCGTTCGAGCGCGACCCGATAACAGCCGGGATCGTTCACAGTTGCGAGAGTTTGTCTGCGATCTCCTGCTCGTGCGCGCGTGCGCGATCGAGCGCGGATTCAAGTGATGCGACCACCTGGCGGGCGCTGCCGAGGAGCGACTGGAGGTGCTCGCGGGAATCGGCGCCGTTGGCCGGCTCGGCGACCGCGACCGCGAATGGATCTTCTTCCGGTGCCGCTGCAGCCTTGCCGGCAACCGCCAGCTTCGGAGTTCCCGCCGATGCGGAGGTCACGCCCGATCGCGCGGAGAGATCGGGCGGCGCGAGCTCGGGCTCCTCCGATAGCGAGATATCAACATTGTTCTTCAGGTTCTCGAGAATGCGCGCGATTGCCGCGCGAAGCGTCGCCGTCACGCCCGCGCCGTTGATCGCCGAAGCTTCGGTGACC
>DATIZY010000041.1:0-17474 GCA_035516895.1 Thermoanaerobaculia bacterium
CCTGCTCTCCGATCCGGCCTAACAGATCGAAGCCGTCGATCTCCGGCATCTGCACGTCGAGGAACATGATGTGCGGGCGCTTCCGCGCGACGATCGTCGCCGCGTCGACACCGCTGCACTCGCCGACGATCTCGATGTCGCCATCGCGCTCGAGGAGCACGCGGATCGACTCGCGCGCGAGCGGCTCGTCGTCGACGATGAGCGTTCGCAGCGTCACGCGAGCTCCGACCACGGAATGCGCAGCGTGGCAACGACGCCGTCGTCTGCCTGCCGGATCGAGAAGCGGCCGTCATCGCCGTACAGCTGTTTCAGCCGCTCGCGCGTGTTTCGCAGGCCCACTCCCTCCGCACCGTCAGCGGCGAGCCTGCCGCTGTTCTTGACGTCGACGCGCAGGCATCCGTTTTCGCGGAACGCGCGGACCGACAACGATCCGCCCTCCGCCGACCGGCCGATGCCGTGGCGAACCGCGTTCTCGGCGAGCGGCTGAAGGATGAGCGTCGGCACCGCAGCCTTTCGAACGGCGGAATCGACATCGATCGAGTAGCGCAGGCGGTCGGCGAATCGCGCCCGCTGGATCTCCAGATACCGGCGAAGAATCTCCGCCTCGGCCTCCACGGTCACGCGCTGGTTGCCTTCGTGATCGAGCGAGTAGCGAAGCAGATCGCTGAGGCCGGCGATCATCGTGACCGCTTCGTCGTTCTTGCGCGTGCGCACGAGCGAGGTCACCGCGTTCAGCGTGTTGAACAGAAAATGCGGCTGCAGCTGCAGCTCGAGCGCGTGCAGCCGCACGCTGGTGAGCGAGGCCTGCAGACGCGCGGCCTCGAGCTCCCGCTCGCGATAGCGTGCGTAGTAGCCGGCGGCCTGAATCGCGCCGGCGACCGCGGCGTACAAAATCAACTCGGCCGGCAAACGATAGAAGAGATTTTCAGCGATATTGATCTGCGCCCAGCTCACCGTCATCCGGTCGTACGGCCGCATCGTCAACGTCAGCATCATCCAGTAGGCGCCGTGAATGACGCCGATCAGGCACGCCGCGAGCGCGTGGATCAGCAGATTGCGGCGTGTGACGGGAACGATCGGGAAGCGCCGCGTGAGCCGTACGATGACGACGGTGAATACGAGCCACCCCTCCCACACGAGAACGAAATGGCCGATCAGCAGCGGCACGAAATGCCCGTGATCGACCATGCTGATCCAGACCTGAGTTCCGGCGACGAGGCCGAAGGCGAACCAGAAGGCGGCCGCACCGATCCAGAATCTGCGCGGGATCATTCCCTTAGTGTGATCCACGGCTCTGAAAAGCGCGAACGCCCGCCGCGGATTCCGTCCCCGCGACGCTGCGCTGCGCACAGCGGAGCACGAGACTGACGACGCGACGGACGTCGCGCTCGTTGTTCGCGATTCCGAACGACGCCCGGATCGCTCCGACCTGCCGTCCTGTGCACGCCGCGAACCGCCCCGCCGTGAAATCGTCGGCGATCTCATCAAGGCATTTCTCGACGCGCTGCAATCCGAACGCGAGCTCCGACGCGCCCGGGTTGCAGAAGCATCCGCCGCGTAACGAGATATTCTCGCGCCGCGCATCTTCCTCGATCTCCCAATACGGCCGGCCTTCGAGATTGAACGTGCCGCGGCCGTACATCGTGGCGACCGGCGCGATCTCGTCGTGAAACATCTGCGTGAGATGCCCGACGTGTGCGTGAACGCGGTCCATCCCGATCTCGTCGAGCAGCGCGAAGCCAGCCGGAAGCGCGGCGATGCTCAGGAAGTTCGGCGTGCCGTCCTCGAACGCGTCGTGGCCGGAGCGAAGCCGGTGACGATCGGCATCGATCGACGCGAACATCACCGTGCCGCCGGCGAACCACGGGCGGCGCAGCTTGGTGAGTGCGTCGCGCCGCGCGATGAGCGCGCCCACGCCGGTCGGATAGCCGAACAATTTGTAGAACGACATCGCGACGAAGTCGGCGCGGCACTCGCGAAGGCTCAGCGGATGGCTCGAGGCATACGCCGCCGCATCGAGCAGCACGTCGAGGCCGCAGCCGTGCGCGGCATCGACGAGCGACAGCGGATACAGCGCGCCCGAGAAATTCGATTGCGCGGGAAAGGCGAACAAGCCGCTTGCGTGCGGCAGCGGATCGCGATCGAGATTCACGTAGCGGGTTTCGGCGCCGGCGCGGCGCGCGTATTCGCGAATGCCGTTCACCGAATTGTGATTGTCGATCGACAACACGCAGCCGCGCGCGGAATCGAACGGATAACTCTCCGCGACGAGCTTGATCGCTGCGCTCGCGTTCGCGGTGAAGATGACCTCGTGCGTCGATGCGTCGGCGTCGAAGAAGCGGAGCACGATGTCGCGGACGCGATCGATCGCTTCGGTGCTCGCTCTCGACGCCGGCGACTCCGCGTGCGGGTTGCCGAAAATCCCCTCGGCCACGAGCGCGTAGTGGGCGCGAATCTGCGACGCGCCGTAAAGCGCGCTGCCGGTGTAATCGGCATAGGTGTGCCGCTGCTCGTCGAGCCGCGAGAACTCGCGCCGGCGCAGCGCGTCGAACGTCAGCATCCGTGCCGCCGCAGCGGAGCGAAGTAGATTGTCGTCGGCGTCGGGTGCTGCGTTCGCAGCACTTCGCTGTTCCACGCTGCGATGCCGCCGCGCAGCACGTATTCGCGTCCGCTTTCTCGAACGACGATCGATCCGTCGCCGGGCTGATTCACCGACAGAGGAATGTGCATCGACGCGAAGGCGACGGGCGCGCGCCGATCGATGATCTCCACACCCGGCCTGTGACTCTTGATCCACGAAGCGAGCGTGATCGCGTCGAGATCGCGAACGGTGTAGGGAGTCGCAGCGAACGCGGTCACGAGAGCCGCCGCGGCGATGACCGGCGCCCACCTCCGTGCAATGAACGCGAACGCGATGACGACCGCGCCGACGATGACGCCGTACGGCACGTGCAGCAGCTCCGGCAGCGTCCATCGGCGAAAGTCGGACGGAATGACGACGAGTCCGGCGAGCAGCGTCCCGGCAAACATGCCGCTCATCACCGCGACGCCGTCTCCGCGCCCCGTCGCCGCCGCCACGCACGATGTGCCGGGACACAGCCCCGCGATCAGAAATCCGACGCCGAAGATCGCGCCGCCGGCGAGCTGCGCCGCGAGCGAGGTCTCCGGCACGTACACGTTCGCGAGATCGATCGCTCCGATGCGCGCGAGCCAGAACGATCCGGTCATCGCCACCGCGATCGCGGTCATCATCACTTTCATCACGGTGAAGTCGGTGAAGTAGAACTGACCGGCGAGCTTGCGCGCGCTGCCGAGGCCCGCGCGCTCGAGGACGAATCCGAAGGCGAAGCCGATCGCCATTGCGACGATCAGCGCCATTCCCACCTCATGAGCGGCGAGAGCAGCAGCGCGACGGCAAACATCGCGATCATGAACGCCCACGCGCCGACGCTCAGAAGTGCGCCGCCCGTGAGCGCGAGGCCGCTCGTACAGCCGTGCGCGATCGCGGCGCCGGCGCCCATCGCCGCCCCGCCGCCGAACGCGGAAGCGAGCCGCACACGCGATGACACTCGCGGTCCACGCTCGACTTCACGCCGCAATCGCCCCGCGAGTGCCGCGGAGACGAATCCTCCCGCAATGACGCCGGCGATCTCGAGGACGAGCCACAGGTCGCCGCGATCGGTCACCGGCGCAACCCGCGCCGCCACCCACCCAAATGCTCCCGATGCGCCGAGACCTCGCCCGGCAAACGCAAACGACGCGAGCAGCACCAGGCCTAACGCGACACCCGCCGCGTACGGGTTCGCATACGCCCTCTCCCTCGGGAGAGAGCGTGCCCTGAGCGACTCCGAGCGCAGCGAGGAGGAGTCGAAGGGGTGGCGCGAAGCGCCGGGTGAGGGGATCGCAGGCTTCACTTCTTCTCCGCGGGGTTGTCGACCGGATAGCCGTCGTGGCGCGACCAGTCCTCGAACGAGCCGTCGTACAGCAGTACAGGGTGGCCGAGCGATCGCGCGGCGAAGAGCATCGCCGTCGCCTGCTGTCCGATGTGGCAGTAACCGACGATCGTGTCGGCCGGCTTCACGCCGGCCTTCGCGAACAATGCCGCGAGGTCATCGGCAGGCCGAACGAAGTTCTTGTCGTCGACCAGCTGCGTGAACGGGAAGCTGTGCGCGCCGGCGATGTGTCCGGTGCGATGCTTGCCCGCATGACCGCTCGCCGTCTCCGTCCCGTCGTAGAAGATCGCGTCGCGGCCGTCGACGATCGCGATGCCCGGCGTATCGAGGTGATTCTTCACGTACTCGGCATCGACGACGATCGGTTTGATCTTCAACGGCGAGAGCTTCCCTTCTTTGGCCGCAGGAACGACGTTCGTCGTTTCGCCGCCCGCGGCAATCCATGCCGGCATGCCGCCGTCGAGCAGACTGGCGCGGTCGCCGAGGCCCGCGTAGTCGAGCGTGAAGATGATTCGCGTCGACGGCGAGACCCAATCCTTGCCGTAGTACACGATGACGCGCGAGTTGTCGGAGATGCCTAACGCCTCGAGGTCCTTCCTGAGATCGTCGGCGGAGGGCATTTCGAGCATCAAGCCCTTGCCCGTGTGATCGGAGACCGAGACGTTGTCCATACGGGCGTTGGTCGCCCCCGGAATGTGTTTCGCGTCGTATTCAGCCTTATCGCCGACGTGCAGCAGAACGAGGTTCGAATCGTGAAGATGCGCGCGCAGCCAGTCGACATTGACGAGCATCGAATCGCGCGGCGACGCGGCGAGCGCCGGCACCGCAGCGAGCAGCAGAAGCACGAAGAGTTTTCGCATGGGCGCGATTATGCGGCGGCTGCGCTCGACGATCGCCGCCGTTGCAGCGAGCTGGACACGGCGTGCAGCGAACGGGACGTCCTCGCGATAAACTGACCCGATGCGCCACCACGTGGTGTTCGCGATCAACGGCCGTGAATATCGCGCCGGCGGGCGTGAGATTTTCTCGACGCTCGCGAACTGGCTGCGCTACCAGGCCTGCGCGACCGGAACGAAGATCGTCTGCGAGGAGGGCGACTGCGGCGCGTGCACCGTG
The DNA here is from genome assembly GCA_035516895.1 of Thermoanaerobaculia bacterium. Classification (GTDB taxonomy): domain Bacteria; phylum Acidobacteriota; class Thermoanaerobaculia; order Gp7-AA8; family Gp7-AA8; genus Gp7-AA10. The sequence continues at coordinate 5,070 of DATIZY010000041.1, forward strand.
CTCGTTCGCCGCTCCGCGGACGAGGATTTCGAGCCCGTGAACTCGTGCATCCTCACGGTCGCGCAGATGGACGGCGCCTCCATCGTCACCGTCGAAGGCCTCGGCTTCAATCCCGTGCAGCAGTCGATGATCGCGAATCACGGCGCACAGTGCGGCTTCTGCACGCCTGGGTTCGTCACCGCGATGAGCGCGCTGTTCGAGCGATCCGATCACGTCACGGAAGCGCAGGTGCGCGATGGCCTGACCGGCAATCTCTGCCGCTGCACCGGCTACGAGCCGATCATCAAGTCGGCGCTGGCGATCGACGCGCACGGCACACCGAAGCTCCGCGAGCGCTACGCGTCGCTACCGGACGCGCGCGATGCCGTGCGCGTGGAGAACTTCTTCGCCGCAACGACCATCGCCGAAGCGGTCGACTTCAAAGCGCGGAATGCGGGATGCACGATCGTGCAGGGCGCGACCGACGTCGGCGTCTGGATGACCAAACGCAACTTCACCGCGCCGGCGATGTTGTCGCTCTCGAAAATCGAAGCGCTCAACACGATCACCGAAGAGAACGGCCACATCGCCGTCGGCGCGAACGTGACGCTGTCGCGATTCGAAGCGGCGATCGATACAAAGATCCCCGAGCTGCATCGCATCCTGCACGTGTTCGGATCGCCGCAGATCAAGAACGCCGGCACGCTCATCGGCAACATCGCCAACGGCTCGCCGATCGGCGACACGCTGCCATATCTGTTCGTCGCCGACGCGCAGCTCGAGATCGCCGGCACGCGCGGCACGCGACTGCAGAACATCAACAACTTCTACCTCGGCTACAAGAAATTCGATCTGCAGCCGGACGAAATCATCACCCGCGTGTTCGTGCCTGTGGTGAAAGACACACTCAAACTCTATAAAGTCTCGCGCCGCCGCGATCTCGACATCTCCGCGTTCACCGCGGCGATCCGCATGCGAGTGAACGGCAGGATCGAAGAGCCGCGCGTCGCGTACGGCGGCGTCGCGCCCACGGTCGTGCGCCTGCGGAAGACCGAGGAGTTTCTGGGCGGCAAGACGCCGTCGCTGGAGCTCTTCGAGCGCGCCGGCGAGATCGCGCGCAGCGAAGTCAGACCGATCTCCGACGTCCGCGGCTCGGCGGAGTATCGCGCGCAGCTCGCGGAGAACATCCTCTCGAAGTTCTACTACGAGGCGATCGCGTGAGCGCCGTCGGCAAGAACGTCCCGCACGATTCCGCGCCCGGCCACGTCAGCGGCCAGTCGATTTACGTCGACGACACGCCGTTCGCGCGCAACGAGCTCGTCGTCGACTTCTTCTTCTCGCCCGTCGCGCACGGCCGCATCCGCTCGCTCGACACGACCGCGGCCTGCAGCGTGCCGGGCGTCGTCGCGCTGTTTACATACAACGACCTGGCGCACAACCTCTTCGGTCCGATCATCAAAGACGAAATCCTCCTCGCAGAGAACGAGGTCGCGTTCATCGGCCAGCCGATCGTCGTGATCGCCGCCGAAAATCGCGAGGCGATTCGACAAGCGAAGGCGGCCATCAGGATCGACATCGAAAAACTCGAGCCGGTCTTCACGATCGACGAAGCGAAGCGGCGGAAACAATTCATCGGTCCGACGCGGCACATCATCCGCGGCGACGTGGACGCGGCATTCGCAAAAGCGGAAAACATCCTCGAGGGCACCTGGCGCAACGGCGGGCAGGACCATTTCTATCTCGAGGGGCAGGCGGCGATCGCGTATCCCGGCGAGTTCGATCAGATGGTCGTGCTCTCGTCGACGCAGAATCCGTCCGAGGTGCAGGAAGTGATCGCGCATGTGTTAGGCCTGCCGATCAACAAAGTCGTAGTCACGACGAAGCGGATGGGCGGCGCCTTCGGCGGCAAAGAATGTCAGGCGACGCACCCCGCGGCGATCGCGGCGCTCGTCGCCCACAAGACGAAGCGGCCGGCGCGCATCGTCTACAACAAAGACGACGACATGCGCGCCACCGGCGGACGTCATCCGTTCCAGAACGATTACAAAGTGGCGTTCACGAACGACGGCGTCATCACCGCGATGAAAGTGGATCTCTACTCCGACGGCGGCGCGTTCGCCGATCTGTCGACCGCGGTGATGGGCCGCGCGATGACGCACGTCGACAACGCGTACTACATTACGAACGTACATATTAACGGTACAGTTTGTCGTACCAATTTACCGCCCAACACCGCATTCCGCGGATTCGGCGGACCGCAGGGCGTCGCGACCATCGAGAACATCATCGAAGAGATCGCGTGCACGCTGAGAATAGATCCGCTCGAGATCCGGCTGAGGAACCTCTACGGCGTCGACGATCGCAACATCACGCCATACGGCCAGGCCGTCAAAAACAATCTGCTGCCCAAGCTGTTCGCCGAGACCATCGAGCGCGGCGATTACTACAATCGCCGCAGAGCCGTCGACGCCTTCAACGCGCGATCGAAAACGCATCTGCGCGGCCTCGCGTGCACCGCCGTCAAGTTCGGCATCTCGTTCAACACGAAGTTTCTCAATCAGGCGAACGCGCTCGTCAACATCTACCTCGACGGATCCGTGCAGGTCTCCACCGGCGCGACCGAAATGGGTCAGGGCGTGAACACGAAGATCCGTCAGCTCGTCGCCGGCGAATTCGGCATCGACGTCGAGCAGGTGATCCTCATGCCGACGTCGACCGAGAAAAACAACAACACCTCGGCCACTGCGGCATCGAGCGCCGCCGATCTCAACGGAAGCGCCGCCGTCGACGCGTGCCGCAAGATCAAAGCGCGCCTGACGGAAGTCGATCGCGGCCGCGATCTGCCCTGGAAGGATCTCATCCGCGAGGCCTACCACGAGCGCGTCCACCTCGGCGACAAAGGCTTTTATTCGACGCAAGGCATCGACTGGGACGTCGACAAAGGCTGCGGCACGCCGTTCCTCTATTTCACGCAGGGCTGTGCGATTTCCGAAGTGGAGATCGATCGCTTCACCGGGATGATGCGCATTCTTCGCAGCGACGTGTTGATGGACATCGGCCGCTCGATCAATCCCGGCATCGATCGCGGGCAGATGACCGGCGGGTTCGTGCAGGGCGCCGGCTGGTTAACGACGGAAGAGCTGCGCCGAACGGCCGAAGGCGATCTGCTGACGCATTCGCCGACGACGTACAAGATCCCGAACATTCAGGATCTGCCGGAGATCTTCAACGTCGACACGATCGAGAACGACGCGAACACGATCAACATCGCCGCGTCGAAAGCAGTCGGCGAGCCTCCCCTGCTGCTCGGCATCTCCGTGTTCATGGCGGTGAAAAACGCGCTGTCGTACGTCTCGAACGGCGCGATTCCGAAGATCAACGCGCCCGCGACCGGCGAAGAGATCCTGATGCGCCTGACGGCGTGTGCGGGCCGGCTGAAGCCTGCCGCCACGCGATGATCCTCCGCTCCCGCAGAGTCGTCGCGCCGGACGGCGTCCGCGCCGCGACGGTTCACATCGACGGCGAGCGTTTCGCGCACATCGGGGAGCACGACGAGCCGTGCGACATCGATTACGGCGACCTCGTCATCATGCCGGGTCTCGTCGACTCGCATGTTCACGTCAACGAGCCGGGGCGCACCGAGTGGGAAGGATTCGAGAGCGCCACGCGCGCGGCGGCGGCAGGCGGCGTCACGACGATCGTCGACATGCCGCTCAACTCGATTCCGCCGACGACCTCCGTCGAAGCGCTGCTGACGAAGGCCGAAGCGATGCTGGGAAAGTGCTGGGTCGATGTCGGCCTGTGGGGAGGCGCCGTTCCGGACAACACGTCGCAGCTCGTTCCGATGCTGCGCGAAGGCGCGCTCGGCTTCAAATGTTTTCTCGTCGATTCCGGCGTGCCGGAGTTCGGATTCATCGGTCCATTCGTGCTCGAAGCGGCGCTGCGCGCGATCCGCGATTCCGGCGCGCCGCTGCTCGTTCATGCCGAGCTGCCGCGATACATCGGCTCCGCTGCAGGCGCGTCGTACCGCGCGTACCTGCAATCGCGTCCGCCCGAAGCGGAAGATGCGGCGATCGACGTCGTCTGCGGCGCGGCGAAGCGGAGCGGCGGACGCGCGCACATCGTCCATCTCTCCTCCGCCGCCGGACTGGAGATCATCGCCCGCGCGCGCGACGGGCACGTCGGCCTGACAGCGGAGACGACGCCGCACTACCTGCACTTCGAAGCGGAGACGATCCCCGATGGCGCGCCACAGTTCAAATGCGCGCCGCCGATCCGCGAGCACGCGAACCGCGAGCGGCTGTGGCGCGGCGTCGGCGATGAGCTCTTCGCCGGAATCGTCAGCGACCACTCGCCCTGCGCGCCCGAGCTGAAGCACCTCGGCGACGGCGACGTCGAGCGCGCGTGGGGCGGGATCTCGTCGTTGCAGTTCGGACTGCCGATCCTCTGGAGCTCCGGCCGCCTGACACTCGAACGCATCGCGCGGCTGATGTGCGAAGGTCCCGCGGCCATCGCCGGAATTCAGAAAGGCGCGATCCGGCCGGGCTTCGATGCGGACCTCGTCGTCTGGTCGCCGGAGGAATCGTTCGTGGTCACGCCGGCGATCGTCGAGCATCGGCACAAGATCACACCGTACGCCGGCGAGCGCTTGCGGGGCGTCGTCAAAGCCACGTATCTGCGCGGCCGCAAGGTGTGGCAGGATGGTCGGACGATCGGTTCGCCTTCGGGTCAATGGATCAGAGGATAGTTTCACCACCGAGGCACAGAGGACACCTGCTCTCTCCGTGGCTCTGCGGTGAGTCATCATGGACACGCAAGAGCTCCTCGACCTTGCCAGCGAGCGCCTCGGCGGCTCCGTGCTCTACGCGACGGACGATTTTTTTGCGCCGAAAGAAAATCTGCTCAAAGCATCGAAGCCAGTCTGGAAGGAGCACGAGTACACCGACCGCGGCAAATGGATGGACGGTTGGGAGAGCCGGCGCAAACGCACCTCCGGCCACGATTTCGCCATCGTTCGGCTCGGCGCGCCCGGTTTGATCCGCGGCATCCTCGTCGACACGAGCTTTTTCCGCGGCAACTTTCCGTCCCACTGCTCGATCGAGGCGTGCTCGCTCGCCCCGGAGACCGACGTGGACACTCTGCTGAAAAGCGAGTGGGTCGAGGTGCTGCCGAAATCGGAGCTCAAGGGCGACAGCGAGAACTTTTTCCACATCGAAAACCCCTACGCGTTCAGCCATCTGCGATTTCACATCTATCCCGACGGCGGTGTCGCGCGGCTGCGGGTCTACGGCGAAGTCGTTCCGGAGTGGCACCGCGAAGGCGGGCTGCAGAACGAAATCGACCTCGCGGCGGTCGAGCACGGAGGACAGGTGCTCACGTGCAGCGACATGTTCTTCGGGCCGAAGCACAACCTCATCATGCCGGGAGCGGCGACCGGAATGAACGATGGGTGGGAGACGCGGCGTCGGCGCGGCCCGGGCAACGACTGGGTCGTCGTACAGCTCGGGGCCGAGGCGAACATCACGCGGATCGAGATCGATACGTCGCATTTCAAGGGCAACTATCCCGATACGTGTTCGGTCGACGGCGACGAGCACGATTTGCTTCCGCGCACGAAGCTGCTGCCCGACACGCGCCACGTCTACGTCGATGAGCTGAACGACGTTGGACCGGTGAAGCAGCTGCGCCTCAATGTTTTCCCCGATGGCGGCGTCGCACGGCTGCGCGTCTATGGTCATGCGACGGAGGATGCGAAGTGGCGCGAGGTGGCGCGGCGCATCAACACGCGCGTTCGCGCGCAGGCCGAAGCGGAGCTGCGCAGCTGCTGCGGATCGGCGGAGTGGGTGCGGCAGATGCTCGCATCGCGGCCTTTCGACGGCGGCAGCGAGCTGCTCGCGGGCGCGGAAACGATCTGGTGGGAGCTCGAGCCGCAGGACTGGCGCGAAGCGTTCGCCGCGCATCCGCGGATCGGCGAGAACCCGAAATCGCAGTGGGCGCGCGAGGAGCAGGCCGGCGCGAGCTCGGCGCCGAGCGAAACGATGCGCGCACTGGCCGACATCAATCGCGAATACGAAAAACGCTTCGGCCACATCTTCATCGTCTTCGCCACGGGAAAGACGGCCGACGAGATGCTGGCCCTCGCGCGGCAGCGCATGCAAAATCAGCCGGAGCAGGAGCTGCGCATCGCCGCCGAGCAACAGTTGAAGATTACGAAACTGCGGCTGATGAAGCTCGTGTCGTGAGGCTCGAATCATCCTGAGCCGCCGCGGACTCCGGCAGAGCCGCGGTGATCGGTGGAATCGTGATTCTCCGCTCCCACCTAACCACTACCCGCGCTCGGGATAAACTGAGCAGCCGTCTCGTGAGCATCACCACACACGTCCTCGACACCTCGCGGGGCAAGCCTGCATCCGGCGTGCTGGTCACGCTCGAGCGATGCATGGCCGACGGCAGCTGGACGCCGGTCGGTCACGGCGAAACCGATGACGACGGCCGATTGCGGTCGCTGACTCCCGAGCAGGTCGAGAACGGGACGTATCGCATCACCTTCGACGTCGGCACGTACTTTCGCGAGCGGCACGTCGAAACGTTTTATCCCGAGGCGATTGTGGTGTTTCAGGTGGACGACGGCGCGCAGCACGTTCACGTTCCGCTGCTCCTCAGTCCGTGGGGGTACTCGACGTATCGCGGCTCGTAATCTTTTTCACGACAGAGGCACAGAGGCCGCTGTGATCTCTGTGCCTCTGCGGTGAAAGCATCTCTGAGATCCGCGCGCAAACGTCTCCGCGAATTCGCCGACCGCGAGCGCGCGAAATTTTCGCTGCGGTTTTTCAAGACCGCTCCCGGCCAATACGGCGCCGGCGACCGCTTCCTCGGAATCCGCGTTCCGGACGTGCGCCGCGTTGCGCGCGAGCTGCGCTCGCTGACGCTCGACGATGTCCGCGCGCTCCTCGCATCGAAGTGGCATGAGGAGCGCCTCCTCGCGCTCGTGATCCTCGTGCAGCGGTATGCGCGCGGCGCCGACTCGGAACGCCAGACGATCTACGAGATGTATCTCGCCTCGACCGATCGCATCAACAACTGGGACCTGGTGGACGTCTCCGCGCCGCAAATCGTCGGAGCGCATCTGGTCGAGCGCGAAAGGAACGTGCTGTATCAGTTGTCGCGATCGAACGATGTCTGGCAGCGAAGAATCGCGGTGATCGCAACGCAGCGCTTCATCCGCGCAGGCGAGCTCGACGACACATTCGCTCTCGCCGCGCTTCTGGTCGACGACAAGCACGACCTCATCCATAAAGCCGTCGGATGGATGCTGCGCGAAGCCGGCAAGCGCGACCGTGCACGACTCGAAGAGTTTCTTGATGAGTTCGCACGCTGCATGCCGCGGACGATGTTGCGTTACGCCATCGAACGTCTACCCAATCCTTTGCGCCAGAAGTATCTTGCGGCATAGCCGTTGCTCTTAATAACCCTCGAAAGGAGCGACTATGGACGAGAAGAAAAACTACCGGCGCACCCCTTCCGAGGTTGCCGCGGATGCTTCGATCGACCATACGAGTGAGGGCGTTCTCAACACTGTGAAAGGAAGACTTCGCCAGGCGTGGGGCGCGATCAGCGGCAGCGATCGCCATCAGGTCGGCGGGAAAATCGACGAGCTGAAAGGCCGCGCGCAGACCAAGCTGGGCAAATGGGAAGCGCGAGAGTCCGAGCTCGAGCGCGGCGGCATCCGCCGGCGCTCCGGCAGCGACGACGACACGTATCGATGACGAATGACATTTGCGTGGCGCCGGCGAAGAGCCGGCGTCACGTAGAGCCGGCCCTCAGTCAGCTCGTGGCGCGCCGCGCCTTTGCCGCAAAATCCTGACGAACGAGCGGCTGCGCAACTCCCCCAGCGTCAGCCCCGTCGCGCGCGCTTCCTCCTCGGTGATGGCTCCGCAGTTGAGCGCGCGCAGGAAAAAGTTGAGCAACCCCTGCCCCGTCGCGGCGTCATCGAAGACGTCGCCGACGAGCGTCGCCTGCCCTGCTTTCTGGATGAAGTTCCGCAGGCGCTCGGTGGCCGGAGCGAGGTTCTCCAGAAAAAACGAAAACACAGCAGCGTATCGCGTTGGAAGCTGTGCGGGATTCAAATCCCACCCCTGGTAGAAACCGTTGACGAGCGAATGGCGAATGTGATCGACGTGGAGACGCCATGCGCGATGCACGTTCGCGCGGTCGCCGATCGGCATGACGTTGGTCGCACCGTCGGAGAACCACAATCCGGTTCCGGAGTACGCCACTTGCATGTTGTGCCGCGCGAAATCGCAGGCCGGATGGTCCATGCGCTGCTCGGCAGCCGTGATGTTGCAGCTGGCGGTGTAGTCGTACGTGCCGAAGTGCGCCGCCACCGCCCGCCCGCGCGCGGCGTCGAGCATCGCGCCTAACATCGGGATCGACTGGGTCGTCTCGATCATGAACTCGAGCTTCAGCGTGCCGGGCGGCAGCGCGAGCTTCGGCTCGAGGATGTCGTACAGATTTGCGAGCGCCGTGACCTGCTCGACGCGCTGGATCTTCGGCAGCGTCACGACGAACCACGGCGGCAGCCGGCCGGCGTCGCCGAGGAGAGTGGCGAGGACGATGTCGAGGGTGCGAATCGATCGGCGCGTGAGCTCCTGCGAAAACGGTTTGATGCGGATGCCGATGAACGGCGGGAGCGTTCCGTTGCGCATTCCGGCCGCGATTTCTCTCGCGGCGAGCTCCGCGTGACGGTCCTCTTCGTCGTCCGGACGATTGCCATAGCCGTCTTCGAAGTCGATGCGGAAATCTTCGACGGGCTCGCGTTTCAGCTTCTCCACCACGCGTGCGTAGATCGTTTGCGCACGCTCGGGTCTCAAATCGATCGCCCTCGCGAACGCCGCCGCGTCGGGCGCGTGCTCGTCGAGCGCACGCAGCGCGAGCGCGCCGAGCTTCTGCGCCGTGTCCGCCTTGAACAGATGCGCGCCGCCGTAGACCGTGTGCACCGGCTGGCGCCGATCGGATTCGCCGGGAAATCGAGCCGCGAGCTCGGCGAGCGGCTTCTCCAGCGCGCCGGTGATCGACGCGATGTCCCGCTCGCTAAGCATCAGCGGCTCCGGATGATCGCCGCCGCGCCCCAACCGACGAGCACCAGCGCAGCGAGAACGATCCAGTTGTAGGAATTGCCGTATGTCGCCACCGGAAAATGATTGCTGATCATGAGGAACACGACCGGCACGACCATGAACGTGTTCTGTTTCGAGCGGAGCTTCGCCCGCTCTGCAAGGCGTAGATCCGGCTGGATTCCGGATTGCGCGGCGGCGATGATGCGCCGCTGACCCGGAAGGATGCGAATCCAGACATTCGCCGCCATGAACGTGCCGAGCATCGCGCCGGTCTGCATGTAGGCCGCGCGGCCGTTGAAGAGGCGCGTGAACGCATAGATCGCCGCGACGAGGAGAGCGTACGAGATCACCACGCCCGCCATCTCGTTACGGATCCACAGCCAGAGTGTGTCGTACACGAACCAGCCGGTGACGAGCAGCGCGATGCTCAGCGCCGCCTCGTTGCGCGACATCAACCCGCCTTCGTAATAGACGAGAATGAACAGCAGGAAGCCGCTGATCCACGTCGCCGCCGCCTCCCATTTGAACCAGTGCAGCGTCTTCGGCAGCAGCACTCCCGCGCCCTGCTTCTGAACGACGTAGAAGCCGCCGCTGTGCACCATCCAGACATCGCCTTCGCGGTGCATCGTGTGATCGAGCCACGTGAAAAAATACGTCTGGCCGATCCACATGATGCCGGCGAAGACGTGCGTCCAGCGGATCGCCAGATTCAGCCACTCCTGCGATTGATACGACAATGTCTCGCGAATATACCCGAACGAAGCGGCCGGACGGAGGGTTCTTGCTATGGACGATGAACCACGAACGATGAACGATGAACTGAAGGATGAAGGATGAAGGATGAATTAGTCTGATTCATCGCTCATCGTTCATCGCCGCTCATCGTTCGTCGTTTCATCGTTCACCGTTCCAAACAGGAGGGAGCTCATGCGACCAACGGAACGTCTCCTCGATCAGCTCAACCGCGCGTTCGGGGGCGAAGCGTGGCACGGGCCGGCGCTGCGCAATCTGCTCGACGCCGTCACGGAGCGGCAGGCGGAGGCACATCCGATCGCCGGCGCGCACTCGATCCTGGAGCTCGTGCTGCACATCGCCACGTGGAACGATGTCGTCGCGAAGCGTGTCGGCGGGACCGTCATCGAGTCGAGCAGCGTCGACGACTGGACCGACGTTTCGAAGTTCACATGGAAGTCGGCGATCGAAGAGCTCGAGCGCGCCCAGAGCCGGCTCTGCGATGCCGTCGCGCGACTCGGCAGCGCCGACCTCGAGCAGCCGGCCGCGGGATCCAAGTCCTCGAAGTTCACGCAGATCGCCGGCGCGCTCCAGCACATGGCGTATCACGCCGGACAGATCGCGATTCTCAAGAAGGTCGCATGAACGCCGGCGACGTCCGCACGCTCTACGCCTACAACCGATGGGCGAACGATCGCATCGCGAGCGCGTGTGGCGCGATCGACCGCGCCACATTCGACGCGTCTACCCGCGGCAGCTTCGGCTCGATTCGCGACACGCTTGCGCACATCATCTGGGCGGAGTGGGTGTGGCTCGAGCGGTGGCAGCACCGCTCGCCGGCGCACGCCGACGCCCCGCCGATGCCCGACCTTCCTTCGATCGAGCGCGTCCGCAGAGACGTCGCTCGCGGACAGCAGGCCTTCATCGACGGCCTAACAGACGGCCGCCTCGTTGAGCGCATCGCCTACACGAACTTCAAGGGCGAACGGTTCGAGTACACCCTCGGCCATATGCTTCAGCACGTCGTGAATCATTCGACCTACCATCGCGGCCAGGTGGTCACGCTTCTCAGGCAAGCGAACGCGGCCGCGATCAGCACAGATTTTCTATTGTGGTTTGACGAGGGCATGCCCGATGCGAGCCGCTGACGTCTCGAATCCGTTCGATCCGCTGGAGAATATTTGTTGGGGGCACCAAGTCCATTGCGTCACTCCTGGATCGATTCCGCGGAACGTCGATCTCGCGCTCGCTGCGTACAACGCCGGTCCGGACCTCGTCGCGAAAGTCGGACCGAGTGCGACAAAGGAAGCGGTCGACTGCGCCGCCGCGATCAACGAGAGGTACGACAACGCGCTGCATTTCCTCTCATGACGACGCACGCTGCTCGGAGCTCCAGCTGGAGTTCCGGGCGATCTCTTCCGCCGGCCCCGACTGTGTCCATGCGCCGCTGTCGCTCTTCGAGAAATGCAGCCGCCGCTGGATCGTGAGCGTTCCTTCGCGCTGCCCTTCCGGCGTGGAGAACGTTCCCGTGTACCAGTACGTCACCGTGGCCGTACCGCTGCCCGCATTGATGTCGTTGATGTACGCGCGCATCGATTTGAGACTCGTGACCGATTCGACGCCGCGCGGCAGCGACGCCGCGTCGTGCGACAACCACGCGACACGCTCGGCGCCGATCGCTTTCAGCGCGGCGTTGCGCAGATGATCGCCGCTGCTCATGTTCTGAACCGTGGAGCAGGCGGTGAGCAATACGAGAGCACTGATCGTTACCAGTCGTTTCATGAAATCCTCCTTGGTGACGTTGACGGATTCACGCGCGCGTGGTTTGGTATTCGCCGTGAACGTTCGCGAAACACGAAAGAGTGAGTGTGTGTATGAATGATCCCCGCTATCCGATCGGCAAATTCGAACGACGCGAAGAGCTCACGCCCGCCGAGCGGCGGCAGATGATGGACGACATCGCGGCGACGCCGCAGCGCATGCGCGAGGCGGTCGCCGGCCTAACACCGGCGCAGCTGCACACGCCGTATCGCGAGGGCGGCTGGACGCTCCGCGAGGTCGTGCATCACGTCCCCGACTCGCACCTCAACGCCTACATCCGCTTCAAGCTCGCGCTGACCGAGGAGGCGCCGACGATCAAGCCGTACGATGAGGCGAAGTGGGCCGAGCTGCCGGACACCCACGAGACGCCGCTGAAAACATCGCTCACGATGCTCGCGGCGCTGCATGAGCGCTGGGTGTGCCTGCTGCGTCACATGAAGCCCGACGATTTCCGGCGATCGCTCAATCATCCGGAAAGCGGGCCGATGACGCTCGACGCGTTGTTAGGCCTGTATGCGTGGCACGGCAAGCATCACGTCGCGCACATTACCTCCACGCGCGAGCGGTACGGCTGGTAGCTGGCGCGGCGACAGGGCATCGGCGTTAGGGCGTCAGGCGTCAGGCGTTGGGCGTTGGGCGTTAGGCGTTAGGCGTCACGCGTCACGCTTCAGGCGTTCGGCGTTGGGCGCCGAGCGCACGCGTAGAGGTTGCGCCCCAGCGCCTTAGGGCGGCCGTTCGTCCGTTCGTCCCTTTGAGT
>DATIZY010000042.1:0-6180 GCA_035516895.1 Thermoanaerobaculia bacterium
CGCGTCAACTTCTAGTCGTGCAATGGTGCGGCGAACGTCAGCGGCGTTCGCCGCACTTCTGCTTCTCCTCGGCGCCTCCTGTCAGACCAGTGATGATGCGCCGAGGAGACGAGCGGTGGCGCCGCGGTCCGCGATTGACGATCTCGAGCATCGCACCTTCCAGTGGTTCTGGGACACTGCGAATCCGCGCACTTTTCTGATTCCCGACCGCTGGCCCACAAAGACGTTTTCCAGCATCGCCGCCGTCGGCTTCGGCCTAACAGCGTACTGCATCGGCGCGGAGCGAGGCTACGTCACGCGCGAACAGGCGCGCGACCGGGTTCTTGCGACCCTGCAATCGCTGCTCGCGATGCCGACAGGGCCACAACCGACCGGAGTCGCCGGCTACAAGGGCTTCTACTATCACTTCCTCGATATGGACAGCGGCGCGCGCTACAAAGACGTCGAGCTGTCCACAATCGACAGTACGTGGCTATTTGCAGGGATTTTGTTCTGCCAGTCCTATTTCGATCGCGACGACTCCACTGAGAAAGCGATTCGCGATGCCGCGGAACAGATCTATGACCGCGCGGAATGGGACTGGGCGCAGCCGCGGCCACCGGGCATCACAATGGGCTGGTATCCCGAAAAGGGATTTCACACGTGGGACTGGCACGGCTACGACGAAGCCATGATGCTCTTCATCCTCGCCCTCGGCTCGCCGACACATCCGGTCGCTCCCGATGCGTGGACGCAATACACGAGCACGTACAAATGGGGCACGTTCTATGGCCAGGACTTCGTTCAATTTGCTCCACTGTTCGGCCATCAGTACACACACATGTTCATCGACTTTCGCGGGATTCAGGACAGCTACATGCGCGCGAAGGGGATCGATTACTTCGAGAACTCCTGCCGTGCGACGATTGCACAACGCTCTTATGCGATCGACAACCCCGGTCAGTGGAAGGGCTACGGCCCGAACGTGTGGGGACTGACCGCATGCGACGGCCCCGCCGATGCGACCATTGACGGCCGCACATACCACTCGTACTGGGGCCGCGGCGCCGCCGAGGGGGATCTTCGCGACGACGGCACAATTGCACCGACTGCCGCTGCGTCATCGATCGCCTTTACCCCTGACATCTCCATTGCAGCCATCGAGGAGATGCAGAAACTCCCCGGCGTCTATCGCAATTACGGGTTTGCCGATGCCTTCAATGCGACCTACAACAACGGCTGGATCGATCCCGATTACCTCGGCATCGACCAGGGGCCGATCATCGCCATGATCGAGAACAACCGCTCGGGTCTCGTCTGGAACACCATGAAGAAGAACCCGCATGTTGTGCAGGGGCTGAAACGCGCGGGATTTACCGGAGGATGGCTGGACGGGAAATGAATTTCGAATTGCGAATTTCGAATGAAGAATTCAGAAATCATCGGAAACCGGAGATTCGTCATTCGACATTCTTCATTCGAAATTCGAAATTCTTTCTGGTTCTGCTCCTCGCCTGCTCCTCCCGCCCCGCCACCGAGGAGACCCTGAAATTCTGGGCGATGGGGCACGAGGGGGAGGTCGTCGCGCAGATGCTCCCCGATTTCACCCGCCGCACCGGCATCCGCGTCGACGTGCAGCAGATTCCGTGGAGCGCGGCACACGAAAAGCTGCTGACCGCGTACGTTGGCGAGGCGACGCCCGACCTCGCGCAAATGGGCAACACGTGGATCCCGGAGTTCGACGCCGTCGGCTCGCTCGAGCCGCTCGGTCCGTTCCTCGCGCATTCGACCATTCGCGAGCGCGACTATTTTCCGGGGATCTGGGCAACGAACGTCGTCAACGGGACCGTGTACGGGATTCCGTGGTACGTCGACACGCGCGTGCTGTTCTACCGCACGGATCTCGTTCCCACTCCGCCGCGCAGCTGGTCCGAATGGACAGCCGCGATGCAGCGCGTCAAAGCGCAGAGGCCGAACAGCTACGCCATCCTTCTGCCGACGAATGAGTACGAGCAGGTCGAGATCCTCGCGATGGCAAACGGCGCGACGCTCCTCAATTCGAACGGGACCGAAGGAGCGTTCGATGACCCGAAGTTCGAAGAGGCGTTCCGCTTCTACGTCGACATGTTCCGCCGCGGATTCGCGCCGGTCCTGTCGACGACGCAGGTGGCGAACGTCTATCAGGGCTTCGCCCAGGGCGACTTCGCGATGTACATCACCGGACCGTGGAACGTCGGCGAATTTCGCAAACGCCTTCCGGCGTCGATGAACGGCAAGTGGGCGACGGCGCCGATGCCCGCGCCCCGCGCCGATGAATATCCGGGCGCGTCGATGGCGGGAGGATCGAGCTTCGTGATTTTCCGCGGCTCGAAAAAGAAAGACGCGGCGTGGAAGCTGATCGAGTTTCTTTCCGAGCCGGCGCAGCAGGTCCGCTTCTACCAGCTCACGCAGGACCTGCCGGCGCATCGAGACGCATGGAAGGCGCCGGCGGTGGCGAACGACCCGCCGCTCGCGGCGTTTCGGGTGCAGCTCGAGCACGTCTCGCCGCTGCCGCGCGTTCCGGAGTACGAACAGATCGCGAGCGACATCGCCAACGATCAGGAGGCGGTGATCCGCGGACGGATGACGATCGCACAGGCAATCGGCGATCTCGATCGCAAGGCCGATCAACTGCTCGAGAAGCGGCGCTGGATCGTCGCGCGAAGGCAATCGCAATGAACGAGCGGCGCGCGGCGGTCCTGTTCCTCGCTCCCGGCCTCGCGGTCATTTTTCTTTTTTTTCTGCTGCCGGCGGCGTCGTCGCTTTTGTTGAGCCTCACCGACTTCGACATCTACGCGCTCGCCGACATTCACAACATTCGTTTCATTGCCGCGCAAAACTATTCGCAGCTCCTCCAAAGCGCGCTCTTCTGGAAGGCGCTCGTCAACACGCTCTACTACGCGCTCGTCGGCGGACCGCTGACGGTGATCGTCTCGCTGGCGATGGCACTCCTGGTCAATGCGAAGACGGCGCGGTGGAAGCCGCTCTTTCGCACGGTGTACTTCGCACCGGTGGTGACGACGATCGTCGCGGTGGCGGTCGTCTGGAAATACCTCTACCACCCGCGCTTCGGCCTTCTCGACCGCGGCCTCGGCCTCCTCGGCATCGCGCCGATCGACTGGCTCGGCGACCCGCATTGGGCGATGCCGGCGATCATCCTGCTCGCGATCTGGAAAAACTTCGGCTACACGATGATCATCTTCGTCGCCGCGCTTCAGAGCATTCCGGAGGAGCTGTACGAAGCGTCGCGCATCGACGGCGCGAGCGCACCGCAGCAGTTCCGGCACATCACGCTGCCGATGCTCAGCCCGACGTTCGTGTTCGTCGGCATCATCACGGCAATCGGATTCCTGCAGCTCTTCCCGGAGCCCTATGTGATGACCGGCGGCGGGCCGGTGAACAGCACGCTGTCGGTGGTGATGCTGATGTACGAGCAGGGATTCAAGTTCTGGAGGATGGGCTTCGCGGCTGCGGTGGCGTTCCTGCTCTTCCTCGTCATCGGCGCCGCGACGCTCGTACAACTGAAAGCGCAGAAGACATGAAAGCCTGGATCATCAACGCGCTGCTGATCGCCACGGCGGTGCTGACGATTCTCCCGCTGGTGTGGATGATCTCCGCCTCGCTGATGCCCACCGGAGAGGCGACGCTTTTCCCGCCCCGATTTTTTCCCAGCCACGTAACCATCGCACATTATCACGAGTTATTTTCGCGAATGAATTTTGGCCGCACGTTCGCGAACAGCATGATCATCTCCGTTGGAATCACCCTGATTTCGCTGCTGCTGAACTCGATGGCCGGCTATGCGTTCGCCAAGCTTCGGTTCGGCGGCCGCGACAAGCTGTTCAACGTGCTCGTCGCCGCGCTCGTGATCCCGACACAGGTCGGCATGCTCCCGCTCTTCCTCATCCTCAAGACCGTGCATCTGGTCAACAGCTACTGGGGCGTGATCCTGCCGAGCATGGCGACGATCTTCGGCATTTTTCTCATCCGGCAGTTCATGATCTCGATTCCCGACGATCTGCTCGACGCGGCGCGCATCGACGGCGCCGGCGAGTTCCGCATCTACTGGTCGATCGTCCTTCCGCTCGCGCGTCCGGTGCTCGTCACTCTCGCGATTTTCATGTTCATGTCGGCCTGGAACGATTTCATGTGGCCGCTGATCGTGCTGACCGACAACGCCAAGTACACGCTTCCGGTGGCGGTGGCCAACCTCGTCGGCGAGCACGTGCAGGACACGGAGCTGATGATGGCCAGCTCCGTATTGACCGTCCTTCCGGTGTTAATTCTTTTTCTCGCGCTGCAACGGCATTACATTGCCGGGATCATGGTCGGCAGCGTGAAAGGATGAAACTCGCCCCCGCGGCGTTGCTGTGCCTGGCGCCGGCACTCCTTCCGGCGCAGGTCATCGACAATTTCGACGCCAAAGTCGACTGGCAGGCGCGTCCTTCCGACGGCGTCTCGATGACGATCAGCCAGGAGCCGGCCGGCCACACGCTCGCGGCGATGCGCGTCGATTTCGATTTTCACGAGCACGCCGGCTACGCGATCGCGCACAGGAACGTGTCGATCGATTTGCCTGCGGACTACGAGTTCTCGTTCTGGATCAAGGGCATCGCGCAGCCGAACAATCTCGAGTTCAAGCTGATCGACTCCACCGGCGACAACGTCTGGTGGGTCGATCAGCGCAATTTCGTTTTCCCGAAAGAATGGCAACGCGTCGTCTTGAAGAAGCGGCACTTCTCCTTCGCGTGGGGTCCGTTAGGCGGCGGCGAACCGCATCACATCGCGGCGATCGAGATCGTGGTCACCGCCGGCACCGGCGGGAAAGGAACGGTGCTGATCGACGACCTCGCGCTCAGCGAGCGCCACGTCGTCGGAATCGCAGAGCCGCAGACGTTCACCACCTCGACGATCGATTTTCCGGAGACGCGCGAGTTCGGCGGATTCGTCGTCGAGAGCGACGCACACGACTACGAGGTGCAGACCTCCGCCGATGGCTCGACGTGGAAAACGATCTACGCGGTACACGGAGCGCGCTCGCCGCGTCAATTTCTCTACACGCCGGAGAGCGAAGCGGCACACATCCGCGTCGTTCCGCCGGCCAAGAGCGTCACCATCGAGCCGATCGCCTGGTCGTCATCGCGCAACGCGTTCTTCGCCAACGTCGCCGCCGCGTCGGACCGCGGCGACTACCCGCGCGACCTCCACAACGAGCAGTCGTACTGGACCGTCGTCGGTGTCGACGGCGACTCGAAAGAATCGCTCTTCAACACCGACGGCGCCGTCGAGCCGGAGGCGGGCGGCTACTCCATCGAGCCGTTCGTCTTTGCGAACGGAACACTGACGACCTGGAACGACGTGCAATCGAAGCCGTCGCTCGCTCGGGGATCGCTGCCGATACCCAGCGTCGAGTGGCCGCAGCTCACGACGACGGCCTACGCGGAAGGAAAACGCGAAGAGTCCACACTCTACATCGACTACACGCTCCGCTCCGACAAGCCGATGGACGCGACGCTGTTCCTCGCCATCCGCCCCTTCCAGGTCAACCCGCCCTGGCAGTTCCTCGGCAACCCGGGCGGCGTCTCGGCGATCAACAACATCCGCTACGAGAACCACGTCGTGCAGATCGACGATCGCCGCCCGGTGATTCCGCTGACGCCCGCGGCCGGCTTCGGCGCAGCGACGTTCGACGAAGGCAACATCGTCGACTGGCTCCGTCGCGGCGTCGTTCCGGAGCGGGCGAATGTCACGGACGAGCACGGCGCGGCATCGGGCGCCCTCAAGTTCAACATCCATCTCGAGGCGAACCAGCCGCGGCGCGTGACGATCGCCGTGCCGCTGCATGAAAAATCGCGCGCAAGCGACGGCATGCGCAGCGCCGCGATCGATGAATGGACCGAACGACTCGATCGCGTCGGCATCGAGCTGCCGCCGTCGGCGCGGCAGATCACGGACTCCATCCGCGCCAGCGCCGCGTACATTCTGATCAACCGTCGCGGCGCGGCGCTCGAGCCCGGACCGCGCGCGTACGAGCGCTCGTGGATTCGCGACGGCTCGCTGATGTCCGCGGCTCTCCTGCGGCTCGGGATGGCCGACGTCGTTCGCGAGTACATCAAGTGGTACGTGCAGTTTCAGTATCCCAACGGAAAAGTGCCGTGCTGC
>DATIZY010000043.1:0-13788 GCA_035516895.1 Thermoanaerobaculia bacterium
CGCACGATCGCGCGCAACGACGTGCTGCCGGAAGGCTATACGGTGGTCCTCAAGGTGATGTCGGACGAGCTCGCGGGGGAAGTCACCGCGCGAAAACGGTTCGTCAAGGAAGCGCAGATCCTGGAAAAGCTCCGCCACCGCTACATCACGCGCTTCTACGAATTCATCAACAATCAGGAAAACGCGGTGCTCGTGATGGAGTACGTCGAAGGGACGCCCGTCGATCTGCTCCTCGCCGAGCGCGGAGCGCTTCCGATTCCCGACGCGATCTCGATCGCGCAGTGCATGCTCGAGGCGCTCGTGTACGCGCACGGCAAGGGGATCATTCACCGCGACATCAAGCCGGCGAACCTGATTCGCGAGGCGAACGGATCGGTGAAGGTCACCGACTTCGGCATCGCCAAGATCAAGGAAGGCGGAACGCCGGGACAGACGGTGCTGACGAAATCGGGCTTCCTCCTGGGCACGCCGCACTACATGTCCCCCGAGCAGATTCGCGAGCCGAAAGACGCGGGAGCGAAGAGCGATGTCTACTCGGCCGGCGTCGTGCTCTACGAGATGCTGACCGGACAGCTGCCGTTCAACAGCCGCTCGCTGCCGAAGCTGATCGATGCGATCTATCGAGGAGAGAAACAGCCGCCGAGCGCGCTGCGCCCCGAGATCGACAAGGAGCTCGAATCGATCATCCTCAAGGCGATGTATCCGAGGATGGACGGCCGGTACGAGACCGCGAGGCAGTTCTTCGACGCGCTCGAGGAGTACAGCTCGCGGCCGGCGTACATCAAGACGATGTCGGGCGCCGGCGCGTCGCCCGCGGCGGCGCAGTGGCAGCTCGTCAACGTCAAGCCGGACATCAACGAGAAGCATCAGCTGAACGCCGATGTGATGGTCGGGCGCGACCGCAGCTGCTCGATCGTGCTGACGCATCCCGCGGTATCGCGCCGGCACGCACGCATCACGCTCAGCGGCGCGGCATACGTGCTCGAGGACCTGAAGTCGGCGAATGGAACCTACGTGAACAACACGCGCGTCGAACGCGCGAAACTCAAACCCGGAGACGTGGTCCGCTTTGGAGCGGACCCGTCGTGTTCCTATGTGGTTCGAGACCGGTAGCAAGTCCTGAGCGCGAAGCGCGAAGGACCCGGCGCGCGAGCACGCGGCGGATCCTTCGTCGCTTCGCTCCTCAGGATCAGAGGAGACCCGAATGCCAGAGATTACTTGCCTCCGATGTAAACAGCCGATCGACAGCAGCCTCGAAGCGTGTCCGCACTGCGCCGAACGCGTCACGCAATTTCAGCGAACGTATTCGGCGCGGCTGATCGACGGAAAGTATCAGATCCTCGACCGCCTCGGCGTCGGCGGCATGGGCGAGATCTTCAAGGTCCGCCACATCCACCTCAACGAGCTGCGCGTCATCAAGATCATGCGGCCGAACGTCGCCGCCGACGACCAGGGGATGCAGCGCTTCCTCCAGGAAGCGCGCACCTCCACGATGATCAAACACAAGAATCTGGCGATGCTCTACGACTTCGCCCAGCTCGAAGACGGCTCCTACTACATGGTGTGGGAGTTCATCGACGGCACCAACATTCAGAAGTGGATCTTTCAGAACGGACCGATGCCGGCGCGCCTCACCGTGGAGATTTCGATCCAGGCGCTCAGCGGACTCGATCATCTTCACTCGATGGGCCTCATTCACCGCGACATCTCGCCCGAAAACATCATGCTGTCGCAGGACCATCACGGAAAGCTTCTCGTGAAGGTCATCGACTTCGGCATTGCCAAGTCGCTCGCGGAGGGCGAATCCGGTCAGGGCCTCACCCAGACCGGCATGTTCCTCGGCAAACTCAAATACGCATCGCCCGAGCAGGCCGGATATCTGAAGGAAGGCGAGCACCTCGATCCGCGCAGCGACCTCTACTCATTCGGCATCGTGATGTACGAGATGCTCGCGGGCCGCGCGCCGTTCCAGGCCACGAATCCGCACGGCTACATTCTCAAACACGTCACCGAGAAGCCGGCCCCGATCCACGAGCTGAATCCGGACGTCACGGTGCCGCCGCAGCTCGAAGCGATCGTGCAGCGATCGCTCGAGAAGAATCGCAATCAGCGATTCGCCACCGCCGCCGAGTTCGCCGATGCCCTCGGCGCCATCCGCGAGTCGGTCGCGCCCGACGCGAAGTACGGCCTCGGCGACCGCATGATCACGCTGTCGAATCAGCGCACGGTCCAGGATCAGCCGAAACCGAAGACCGGCCAGCAGCCGACGATGAGCAGCGCGCCGACACAGATGACCACCGGCGCATCCGCGTCGCGCACACAGGCCGACACCGCGACGGTCATCGAGCGCGGCTCGACGCTCTCGCAGCAGCCGACGGTAATCGAGCGCGCGGCGACATCGAGCGCTCAGCCGACCGTCGTGGAGCGCGTCGGATCGCAGGCGGCGCCGACCGCGGTCGAATCGAAATGGCAGGCCGAAGCGCAGCCGACGGTCCTCGAGCGGCAAGTCGCGTCGAAGAAAAAGCCGAACGTCGCGGTGCTCTCCGCCGTCGCCGCCGCCGTGATCATCGTCGCTCTCGCCGGCGTGATCGTGTTCAAGTCGAAATCGCCCGCCGTCACCGTCAGCAACGGAGGGGGAAAGATTCAAAGCGGCGCGACGCTCACCGTCGACACGCGCGGACCCGTCGCCGCGGACAAAGGCGCGCTGCTGTTGTCCGCGAGCCCGTGGGGCGACATCGAGAAGATCATCAATGAGAAAGACAACGCGCCGGTCAGCCTGAGCGACGAGAACCGCTCGACACCGCGCCGCATCGATCTCGATCCCGGCAAGTACCAGATCACGTTGAATGGGCCGAACGGTGAGCGGACGATTGACGTGCAGATCGGAGCCGGCCAGAAAGTGCGCAAAGCGGTCGACCTCGGCGATGTGAACTTCGACGAGCTCGAAAAGGAAATTACGAAGCAATGAAGCGTCGCGCTCTGATCGCAATCGGATTGCTGTTCGCCGCGACCGCGGCTGTGGCCTCGTGGTACGACGACTACGACGCCGGCATCGACGCCGTCCGAAAAGGGCAATGGCCGACGGTGATCCAGAAAATGACCGCGGCGATCAGCGGCAACGGCAAGGAAACGAACAACGCCAGAACGTATGGTA
Source organism: Thermoanaerobaculia bacterium (assembly GCA_035516895.1). Taxonomy (GTDB): domain Bacteria; phylum Acidobacteriota; class Thermoanaerobaculia; order Gp7-AA8; family Gp7-AA8; genus Gp7-AA10. The sequence goes on from DATIZY010000043.1 coordinate 3,155, forward strand.
ATATCTTTATCAATTATCATCCATTTTATTACCGAGGACTCGCGTATCTGCGGACGGGGCAGTATCAGAAGGCGGTCAGCGACTTCGAGCAGACGAGCGGTCCCGGAGAGCTCGATCGCGGATCGATCGATGAGCTGATGCAGGAAGCGAAGTCGCGTCTCGCCGCGGCGAGCACGCCCGAGCCGCAGCCCGTCCAGCCGCAGCCCAGGCCCGTGCCGGTGCAGCCCGCGGGCCCCGTCATCGACGCCGCTCTGCGTCAGCAAGTGACGAGCGCCATTGGCGCCGCCAATCAGAGTCTCGCCGGCGCGCGCGGGCGCAACGCGGCGGCGACATCGGAGTATGGCAAAGCGGTCAACGCCCTCGCCGACGCGAATCAAAAAGCGGCGACGGCGAAAAGCAACGAAGATCTGCAGGCCGCGCTCGCCGAAGCGAACAATGCAAAACTCTTCGCCGATTCAGCCGTGGCGCCGGCGCCGGTCCCGCAGGCCCAGCCGCAACCCGCGATCGTGCAGCAGCCGCGTCCCCCGCTTTCGAAGCCGACGACGGCGACGGGCGCCGTCCTCGGCGATACCGCTCGCCGCGTGCGCAGCGCGCTCGTCAGCTACTTCGACGGCGATTTCGATGAGGCCGCGACGCAGTTTCAGCGCCTGACCGAAGAAATGCCGACCAACGGCTGGATCTGGGCGTTCCTCGGAGCGTCGCAATATTCGCAATACGCATTCGAGGCGGATGACACCTATCGCGACGCCGCGCTGAAATCGTTCAGGAAGGCGAAGCAGTACCGGAAGTGGCCGAAGGACGGCCTGCCGCAGAAGTACTTCTCGAAACGGATCCGGAACGCCTTCGCGGAGGCGAGCTGACAACGAGCGAGCGGCAGGCAGCCAGCGGCGCGCGGGAGTCTCCGCTCGCTGCTCGCCGCCCGCCGCTCGCCGGAATCAGAACTCGTCGTTGAGGTCCGACTCCATCTCGCCGCCGCCCATGCTCATCTCGTTCGACTCTTCCTCATGGCGGCTCGGCATGATGCTGGAAACGGACTGGCCGATCGAACCGGCGGTGTCGCGCACCTGCTCCACCACGCGGCTGATCACGCTCTGAGTCTTCGGTTTCGGCGCTGCTGCGGGGCGCGGCGCGCTCCGTTTGGTGGTGCTGCTCCGCTTGGCCGGGGCCGCTTTGCGGCGCGGGGCGGACCGCTTCGTGCTGGCGCGTTTGGCGGTGGATTTCTTCGCCGCGGCTTTCTTCCCGCCGCGACGCGCCGCTTTCCGCGAAGGAGCGCGCTTCGACGACGCTTTCTTCGACGAGCGGGAACGCTTGGAGGAGGATTTCGTAGAACGCTTCCTGGAGGAGGACCGCTTGCGAGACGCCATGGGCTTTCTCCTTTTTTCAGATCTTCAGAGCGGACTAATGTAGACGAAACATGAGGCGATTGTCACGCGCGCAGTGGCCCGTCATCGCGGCGTTGATCTTCTTCGCGATCTTCGAGACGGTCGCCGTGTACATTTTCATTCTCGACCGCCGTCTGACGACCGAATTGGTGAGCCACCGCTGGAGCGAGCCGACCGAAATCCGCTCCGCCGCGACCTCGTCGCGCATCGCAACACTCTACGGCGTCGACTGGCGGATCACGCCGCCGGTGACCTTGGGCGCGCTGCCGTCCTACGTGCCGAAAGCATTCATCGCGGCGGAGGATGTGCGGTTCCGCTACCACTTCGGCATCGACCCGATCGGCATGGCGCGCGCGGCATGGGTCGACGTGCGGGCGCGCGGCATCGTCGAAGGCGGCAGCACGATCGACCAGCAGATCGTCAAAGCGCGATTTCTGACACAGGAACGCACCTGGCGCCGGAAATTCGTCGAGATCGTGCTGGCGGTTCTGCTCGACGCGCGAATGTCGAAGGACGAAATCCTCGACATCTACCTCAACGACGTTTACCTCGGCCACAACGGCGGCAAGCCGGTCCTGGGCATCGACGAGGCGTCGCGGCTCTACCTCGACGAGCTGCCGTCGCAGATCCGCGTCGACGAAGCGGCGATGCTCGCGAGCATCGTGCGCGCGCCGAATCGCGACAATCCGTGGAGAAGACCCGACATCGTTCGCGCGCGCCGCGATGCGGTCCTCAAAGTCATGCTCGACCACGGCTGGATCACGGACGCGCAATACCGCGACGCGATCGCCCACGACGTCCGCTTCGTGCAGGGTTCGATTCCGCAGGCGCCGTATCCGTTCTATTTGCGCGCGCTGCGATCGGAGCTCGTCGACAAAATCGGCGTGCGGCCGGTCGTCGCCGGCGGGCTGACGGTCGTCTGCGAGATGGATCCCGACGCGCAGCGCGCGGCCGAGCGGGCAGCGGCGCGCGTGCCGGGACAGCTCGAGGCAAGGCACTCCTGGATTCGCGCCGAGGCGCGGAAGGAGCCGGTGGAGGCGGCGATTCTGTCGGTCGATCCGCGCAGCGGCGGCATCCGCGCGCTCGTCGGCGGCACGAACTACGACGTCTCGCCGTACGATCGAACGTCCGCGATGCGGCGTCAGCCTGGCTCCGCGTTCAAGACGTTCGCGTATCTCGCGGCCATCGCATCGAAGCGCGCGACAACCGCCACGCTGCTGCTCGACTCGCCGATCAGCATTCCCATTCGAGGCGAGGAGCCGTGGACGCCGCACAACTACGACTTGCGCTATCGCGGACGCGTCACGCTTCGCGAAGCGTTCGAGGAATCGCTGAACGTGCCGACCGTCCGCCTGACGCAACAGATCGGCGTCTCCCGCGTCGCTGACACCGCGGAAAACTTCGGATTCGATGAGAAGTTCGAGCCGATCCCCGCGCTGCCGCTCGGCGTCACCGAAGTCACGGTGCGCGAGCTCACCGCCGCGTACACGGCGTTCCCGAATCTTGGCGTTCGCGTCGAGCCGTATCTGCTCACCGCGGTGCGCGATCAAAACGGCAGGACCATTTACGAACACGATCCCGATCGAAAGCGCGTCGCGAAACCCGATGCCATCTACATCATGCACACGCTTCTGCGAGGAGTCGTGCAGCGCGGCACCGCGTCACATCTGCGCCGGTGGGGACTTGGATACGTCGCGGGGAAAACCGGCACGACCAACGATTACCGCGACGCGTGGTTCGTCGGCTACACGCCCGACATGGTCACCACGGTGTGGGTCGGCTTCGATCACGGCGAGCCGCTGCGACTGTCCTCGGCCGAGGCGGCGATTCCGATGTGGGCGTCGTACATGAGCGCGATCCCGCATCTTCACTCCGAGCCCGCACCGCCGCCCGGCGTCACATTTCGCGACATCGATCCCGACAGCGGCATGCTCTGGCGTGACGGCTGTCCCGGGCCGTGGCACGAGGTGTTTCTCGACGGCACCGCGCCGACTCACTACTGCCCGGTCGGAATCCTCGGGCGCATCCTCCGCCGAGTCTTTTTCGACAAGGAGCACTTCGACGAGCCGCCCGCGATCACGTACGACGAGTTCAAACGATGGGCGGGCGAGATTGACCGTCAGCGGCAGAACATGGAGGGCTTCATCGGGCGCTTGAAGAAGGTTTTCGGCGGGAATTAGTGTTCCTCGCGGGAGGCGACGAGGCGTCGGGCGTTAGGCATCGGGCGTTGGGCGTCAGGCGTCAGGCGTTAGGCGTCAGGCGTCAGGCGTTGGGCGTCAGGCGTCACGCTTCAGGCGTTCGGCGTTGGGCGCCGAGCGCACGCGTAGAGGTTGCGCCCCGGCGCCTTAGGGCGGCCGTTCGTCCGTTCGTCCCTTTGAGTGAATGCGTTTGACACTCGCCGTGTTCAGGCCTACATTGACATTGCTGGATTGATTTGGGGGGCCGCTTGCAACCAGCTAAAAAAAAGCTAAAGAGCCGGCAAGAGTTCGCGTTCTGAACGGCCCCGCAAACGCGGGGCTTTGTGTTTTCTGGAGGACGCGAGCGGTTTGCGGCGAGCGGCGAGCGGAACGGCCCATCTGCTCGCTGCCCGCCGTTCGCTGCTCGCCAGCACATGCAGGATTTCATTCAAGCGATTGCCGACGAACACGTCTACCTCTTCGATGGCGCGATGGGGACGATGCTCTACGCCAGGGGCGTCTTCATCAACAAATGCTACGACGAGCTGAATCTCCGCTCGCCGGAGATCGTGCTCGAAGTGCACAAGCAGTATGTGCGTGCCGGCGCGGAGATCCTGGAGACCAACACCTACGGCGCGAACCGCGTCAAGCTGCGCACGTTCGGAATCGAAGACGAGCTGCGGACGATCAACGAAGCGGCCGTGGAGATCGCGCGCCGCGCGGCAGGCGATGCGGTCTACGTTGCCGGCGCGATCGGCCCGCTCGGCATTCGCATCGAGCCGTACGGCCCGACGGCGCTCGAGGAAGCGCGCGAGATCTTCCGCGAACAGGCGGAGGCGCTGCGCGACGCGGGCGTCGACCTGTTCGTGCTCGAGACGATGTCGAACATCGCCGAAGTCGAGCAGGGGATCCTCGCCATTCGCGACATCTGCTCGCTGCCGATCGTCGCACAGATGACGATCGGCAATGACGGCCGCACGATCTACGGCGACGGTCCGCGCGTGATCGCGGAGCGGCTCGATCGCGCCGGCGCCGACGTCATCGGCCTCAACTGCTCGGTCGGACCCGACGTGATGCTCGACGCGATCGAGGAGATGACGCAAGTCACGGCGAGAAAGATCTCCTGTCAGCCGAACGCCGGCCTTCCGCGTGAGGTCGCCGGACGGCAGATGTACATGGCCTCGCCCGACTACATGGCGAAGTACGCCAAGCGCCTCATCCACAAAGGCGTCAAATTCCTCGGCGGCTGCTGCGGGACGACGCCGGAGCACATCAAGATGATGGCCGATGCCGTCCGGCCGCTGTCGCCGCGGCGCTCGTTCGTCATCATCGAGCGCGACACCGCGGACAAGCGGCAGAACGGGCAGGAGGCGGTGCCGCTCGAGGCGCGCTCGCGATGGGGAAAGAAGATCGCCAACGGCGAATTCGTCACCACGATCGAGATCACGCCGCCCAAAGGGCCGAATCCCGACGCGATGGTGAAGTCGGTGCACGCGATCAGAGACGCGGGCGTCGATGCGGTCAACGTCCCCGACGGCCCACGCGCGCAGAACCGCATGGGCGCGATCGCCGTCGCCGTGCTGCTGCAGCAGCGCGTCGGCATCGAGACCGTCCTCCACTACTGCTGCCGCGACCGCAATCTGCTCGGCATGCACTCCGATCTTCTCGGATGCGCCGCGCTCGGCCTGCGCAATCTGCTGTTGATCACCGGCGATCCGCCGAAGATGGGACCGTATCCCGATGCGACGGCTGTTTTCGACATCGATTCGATCGGCCTGACAAACATGGTCAGCCTCATGAACCGCGGCCTCGACCTCGGCGGCAATCCGTTCGGCGAGCCGACGAAGTTCACGATCGGAGTCGGCGTCAATCCCGGACATCTCGATCTCGATTACGAGCTGCGCCGGCTCGACTGGAAAGCAAAGGCCGGCGCCGAGTACGCGATTACGCAGCCTGTGTTCGACGCCGCCGTGCTCGAGCGATTTTTGAAGCGCATCGAGAACATGCGGCTGCCGATCGTCGCCGGCATCTGGCCGCTGCTGTCGTATCGCAACGCTCAGTTCATGAACAACGAGGTGCCCGGCGTCTCCGTGCCCGAGGAAGTCATGGAACGGATGCGGATCGCGAGCGAGAAGAGCAAGGAGCATGCTCTCGTCGAGGGCGTCACGATCGCGCGCGAAACGCTCGAGCGCGTGCGCGGCCGGGTCGCGGGCGTGCAAGTCTCCGCGCCAATGGGCCGCGTCGATCTGGCGCTGCAGGTGTTCGAGGGATTGGTGGAAAAGCGCCTCTCCACCGCGTAGAGGCGGAGACCCTCTCCCCGCGGGAGAGGGTGGCGCGAAGAGCGCTTGGCAGCACCCAATCGCCACCGAGAGCCGGTCATCATCTCCGCTGAATCACCGCAACGGAAATGTCGTCCTCGGGTGGGTGGCCGCCGGCGAAGGTGTGGATCTCGTTGACGAACGTCTGTACGAGCGCCTGCGGCGTCGCCCCCGGGTTCCAGCTCGCGACGGCTTCGACGTACGCATCGCCGAACTCCTGTCCCGCGTGGTTGCGCGCTTCTGTTAGGCCGTCGGAATGGAAGAGCAGTTTCTCGCCCCGCAGGAGCGAGCCGGGGACCTCCTGCCACGCGAGTCCCGTCTTGATTCCGAGGGGATAGGCGCCTTTGCCGAGGCGCTCGAGGACCTTGCCGTTCTGGTCGATTTTGAGGATCTCGGGATGTCCGGCGGTGATCGCGACGAAATCGCCGTTCGGCGAAAGCAGCACGTAGCAGCAAGCGAAGAACGATCGCGGTCCGCCGGTCCGGCACAGAATGCGGTTCAAGGCGTGGACGATCGCCGAAGGCGTCGGATCGACGTCGAGCTGCGTGCGAAACGCCGCATGCGCGACCGCCATCACGAGTCCCGCCGCCATTCCGTGGCCCGACGCGTCGCCGAAGAGCACCGCGAAACGGCCGTCGGACAGCGGAACGAAATCGTAGATGTCGCCGCCGACGGTGTTCGCGATCTCGTTGTACGCGGCGACTTCGTATTCCGGCGTTTGTGCGGGTGCGCGCGGAATGAGATCGGCCTGCAGGTCGCGGGCGAGCTCGAGCTCGTCGCGATATTTGATCTTGTCGATCAGCTCCATCGCGAGCAGCAGGACCAGCAGCATGAAGCATCCCGCCATCTCGACGAGCGGCCAGCCGCGCACGCCGATGTTCTTCGATGCGACATCGATCAACAGAAGGAAGAACCAGACGAAGGCGACGAAAAAAACCACGCGGCGCAGCGGTGCGAGCCGTTTCGCGAGACCGTAAAGCTCGGCGCTGCGGGTGCGCACAAAGCGGCGCAGGCGCTTGCGCTCGTGCTCGATCGCGTCGGCGTGATCGGCGATGAGCATCCGCCGCGTTTCGGGCCACTCGGTCTCGTAGAACCGCGTCGCGTCGCTGAGCTTCAGCGAGTGAAACGTCGTTTTGCCGAGGTCCAGCCAGTCGCGGAGACGCGCCACGTGAGGTTCTTACGTCGATTTCCGGCCATGGTTTTCCAGGGTGCGCAGCAGGAACTCGCGTGTCTCGCGGGTGGGATACTGCGGGAGGCCGGACGTATCTAGGACGCGGAACTCCCTGATGAACTTCGGGTATTCCGGATACTCCTTCGCGAGCCGGTCGTAATAGAAGGGCAGCCGCTCGTCGTCGTAGTAAAGCGATCCGCTCCTGACCTCGAACTGCCAGATGCGCGAGATGTCACCGGCGATCGTGATCACGCGGCGAAAGGCGTTACGGCGCGCGCCGACTTTCATCGAATCGATGTAGCTCTGTGCGGTGACGATCGCGGAATCGAAGCGTTCGAGATCGTCCGCTTTCGCCGCGGCGATGAGGTCGTGGCGAAGCGACATGTCGGTCACCGCCGCGGCGAGGAGCAGCGCAAGATGGAGCACCGACTTGAGTCGGCACCGGCCAAAGCCGATCGTCACCGCCCAACGGGGCGATCCTCACCGGCTAAAGCCGGTGCTCCATTCAAGTCAGCTACTGCTTGACGGCCGTGCGGCCGGCGCTCTGCGCGCCGAGCATGCGCGCGGTTTCGATGAGCTCCTGGATCGTGGTCTGATCTTTTCCGCTCGCCTGCAGCAGGTAGATGCGGATCGCGCTGCCGATCGGAATCAGCGTGTTCGCCGGATCGGAGTAGAACTTCTCGAGCCCGGAGACGAGCTCGAATCCGCTCACTTTGCCGGCGGTTGCGGTCTGCCGCTCGGTGCGCGCGGCGAGGCTGGAGCACGGCGAATTCGGTCCGGACGCGATATCGATCTTGTTCAGCGCGTCGAGATAGCCCTGCGAATAGCCGATCGACCAGAAGAGTTTTTCGGTGCTGCTCAGCCGCATCCAGTCCTCGCCGTTCGACGGCGGCGCGATTTCCGGCCGAGCGGTGGTCTGGGCATCGGCGGCACCAACCGCCATGGCGGTGAGAAGCAAGGCAATTCCAACGACGATTTTCTTCATGGCTGCCTTTCGGAATCGCTGATTGATTGCAGCGGAACTTTGCGCGTAGTCTACCAAAAAAGGGGAGCGCGCAATCTTGTCGAACAATGTTGTGATCGTCGGCGGTGGCATCGCCGGTCTCGCGGCGTCGATCGTGCTCGCGCGCGGCGGCCGCAGCGTCACGCTTTTCGAAAAGCGCCGCTACCTCGGCGGCCGCGCCGTCACGCACCTCCGCCACGGCTACCGCTTCAACCTCGGACCGCACGCGTTCTACCGCGGCGGCGAGGGATCGCGCGTTCTCGCCGAGCTCGGAATTCCGGTGCGCGGCGGTGTGCCGAAACAGCGCGGCATCGCGCTCTATCACGACCAGCGCTATCGGCTGCCGGCCGGCGTCTTCTCCCTTTGGTTCACGGGACTCTTGAGCGGCGCGGACAAATTCGAGGCGTCGAAGCTGTTGTGGCGCATCCGCCGGATGAAAAATCCTGCGCCCTTCGCGTCGATGTCGGTGCGGCAGTGGCTCGATGCGAATGTCACACGCGCCCGGGTTCGCGAAACGTTCGAGGCGCTGCTGCGCCTGGCGACGTATTGCCCCGACATGCAGATGATGAGCGCCGCCGCGGCGCTGAAGCAGCTCCGGCTCGCGATGCGCGGCGTGATCTACGTCGACGAAGGATGGCAGAAGATCGTCGACGCGCTGCACAGCTCCGCGGTCGCGGCCGGAGTGAATTTCGTGACGAGCTCGCAGGTGATTCGCGTCAACCACGACGAAGCCGTCAACGGCATCGAGATCGGCGGACTCGAGGGCGATCACGACGACGACACGGAGTCGTACGTGCGCGCGCGGCCCGGTCCCGCGCACGGCACGCGGGTGCCCGCGGATACGGTGCTGCTCGCAGTGGATCCGGTGACCGCGTGCAATCTCGCCGGTCAGATCGAATGGCCGAAGATGACGCCGGTTCTGCTGTCGACGCTCGACGTCGCGCTCTCGCGCCTGCCGCAGCCCTCGAAAACGTTTGCCATCGGCATCGACCGGCCGCTGTACTACTCCGTTCATTCGCGAGCGGCCCAGCTCACGCCCAAAGGAGGCGCGCTGCTGCACGTCGCTCGCTACGGCGGCGGCGATCAGGCGGAGCTCGAAACGCTGCTCGACGAGATGCAGCCCGGCTGGCGCGACATCGTCGTGCACTGCCGCTTCCTGCCGTCGATGATCGTCTCCAACGCGATCGTCCCGCCCGCCCCCGCCGCCCGTCCCGCCACCCGCACGCCCGTCCGCGGATTGTTCGTGGCGGGCGATTGGGTGGGTGAGTCGGGCCTGCTCTCCGATGCCGCGCTCGCCTCGGCGCGAGACGCGGCGAGGGCGATGCTGCAGTAGCTCCGATCGCAGATTGCGGTTCGCACATCACAGTCCGCGGTGCGTCCCGATCGCATGTTCCGCGATCTGAACAGCAACTGCGAACTGCGAAGCGCGAATTGAATCGCGATCTGCTACATCTTCTTGATGCGAATGTCGCCGCCGGACGAGCGGAGCACGAGCTTTGGACCGCCGGCGTTGATCTTCCCTTCGATCGACGACTCGTTCTGCCGGCCCATCATCGTGACCGGCACGTCGGTGTTGACGTCGCCGCCGGACGTGTGCGCGTCGAGATCGACCGAGACGTTCGGCGCGAGCGTCAGCGTGATGCCGCCGCCCGATGTCGAGAGGCGCGAATCGGCGCGCGGCTGCTGCGAGAGGCGCGCGCGAATCGACCCGCCGGACGTCTGCACGTCGACGGTGCCGCCGGCGTCATCGATCGAGATGCCGCCGCCGGAGCTGCGCGCGTAGAGATCGCCGCCGGCGCGACGAATTTCGATCGACCCGCCCGACGTACGCGCCTGTACGCTGCCGGCGACATCGCCGATGCGGATGCCGCCGCCGGATGTGTGCAACTCGACCGCCGAACGCGATCCCTCGATCGAGATGTCGCCGCCGGACGTGTTCGCCGTCACCTGGCCATCGATGCGGCCGAGCGTGATGCCGCCGCCCGAGGTTTTGAGGTGAGCTTGTCCGGAGAGACTGGCAACCTCGATGTCGCCGCCGGAGGTGTTGAGATCGACGTTGTAGCTCGAGGGAATCGAGATCACGAATTTCGCGTCGCCGTCCCAGTTGAAAAAGTGCGACATCGTTTCGTATCGGCCTCGCACGACCACGCCGCTGCCCTGCTGCTCGGCCGTGATGTTCATGAAGCGATCGGAGCGCGAGCTTTGGGTAACGTCGACCGTGACGCTGTTCCCCGAGCCGGTTGTGACCTGGATGTCGCCGACGTCGGCGTTCACGGTGAGCGTCCCTCCCGGCGCGACGTTGAAGGTGCGGTGAAACGGCGTCGGGCTGGCCGCGAGAAGCGGCGCGGCGGCGAACGCGATGACGAGAGCGATGCGGCTGCGGAGCATGGTGCCTCCTTTTAGGAACCATTTACGCTCGGCAGGGCGAAAGGTTAGCGGACGGCGGGTAGCGGGTAGCGGGTAGCGGGTGGCGGGTGGCGGGTAGGGGGCCGGAGTGAATTCGTGGTTCGCGTTTTGTGGTTCGCGATTCGTGGTTCGCGATCCAACTTGCGGAGTCCGGTCACAAAGCGTATCTCCCACCCG
>DATIZY010000044.1:0-8243 GCA_035516895.1 Thermoanaerobaculia bacterium
CGTCAGCAACCAGGCGCGGATATGACACAGCTCCACGGTGCCCGGTCTGGGCACCTCGTTCGGACGCGGCGGCGCAACCACCGCGCAGCAGGACCTCGCCAATGCTGACGCGATCCTCATCATGGGCTCCTCGATGGCCGAGAACCATCCGGTCGGTTTTCAGTGGGTCATCGAAGCGCGCGAGAAGAACGGCGCGAAGATCATTCACGTCGATCCGCGCTTCTCGCGGACGTCGGCGATGGCCGATTACTGGGTTCCCCTCCGCGCCGGCAGCGACATCATTTTCCTCGGCGCGCTGATCAACTACACGATCGCGAACGAGCGCTTCTTTCGCGACTACGTCGTGCACTACACGAACGCTCCGACGATCCTCCGTGACGACTTCAAAGACACCGAAGACCTCGGCGGCCTCTTCTCCGGATGGAACGGCAAGAAATACGATCCGGAGTCGTGGCTCTACGAAGGCGCGGAGCCGAAGCGCGAAGCGCCGGGCCACAAAGACGCCGGCGGCGGACAGGAGAAAGATCGCGGCGGCGAAGCGCAGGAGCTGCACACGTCCGAGCGCGACGACACGCTCGAGCATCCGCGATGCGTCTTCCAGGTTTTGAAGCGGCATTTCGCGCGCTACACGCCCGAGCTCGTCGAGCGGCAGTGCGGCGTGCCGAAAGAGCGCTTCCTCGAAATCGCAGACGTGTTCACACGCGCATCCGGCCGCGACAAGACCGCGGCGATCTGCTACGCCGTCGGCTGGACCCAGCACTCGATCGGCGTGCAGATCATCCGCAGCGCTGCGATTCTGCAGCTGCTCCTCGGCAACATCGGGCGGCCGGGCGGCGGAATCCTCGCGCTGCGCGGTCATGCGTCGATTCAGGGATCGACCGACATCCCGACGCTCTACGACATTCTTCCCGGCTATCTCCCGATGCCGCATCACGGCACAAAAGAGGAGAAGTCGCTGAAAGCGTGGATCAAACAGCACCAGTCGCCGAAGGGCTGGTGGTACAACATCGACAAGTACATCGTCAGCCTGCTGAAGGCGTATTACGGCGACGCGGCGACGAAGGAAAACGAATTCGGATTTCAGTGGCTGCCCAAGCTCACCGGCGATCACTCGCACTTCGGCTACTGGCTCGACATGGCCGACGGCAAGCTCGAAGGACTGTTCGTCATCGGCCAGAACCCCGCCGTCGGCGCGCCGAATGCGAAGCTCGAGCGCACCGCGCTGCGCAAATTGAAATGGCTCGTCGTTCGAGATTTCGTCGAGACCGAGACGGCGGCGTTCTGGAAGGACTCACCCGAGGTGATCAGCGGCGAGCTCGATCCCGAATCGGTCGAGACCGAGGTGTTCTTCATGCCCGCGGCGTCGCATGTGGAGAAGCAAGGTTCGTTCACGAACACCCAGCGCATGCTGCAGTGGCACGAGAAGGCCATCGATCCGCCGGGCGACGCGCGCAGCGAGGTGTGGTTCACGGTGCAGCTCGGCCGCCGATTGAAAAAGAAAACGGAGGATCGTCCGCGCGACGCCGGCCTTCGCGCGCTGACCTGGAACTACGGCGACGAAGACTCCGACGGCGTGCTGCGCGAGATCCACGGGTGGAAGGATGAAGGCGGAAGGATGAAGGATGAATCCCGCCCGCCCGTTCATCCTCCGCGAACGCCGATCAAGAGCTTCTCCGAATTGAAAGCCGACGGCTCCACGACATGCGGCTGCTGGATCTACTCCGGCGTCTACGACGGCGAGAACAAGGCGAACAAGCGCGATCCGCAAGGGCCGTACGGCCACGGATGGGGATTCGCGTGGCCGATGGACCGCCGCATTCTCTACAACCGCTGCAGCGCCGCGCCCGACGGAACACCGTGGAGCGAACGGAAGAAGCTCGTGTGGTGGGACGACGCGAAAGGGGAGTGGACAGGCAACGACGTCCCCGATTTCACGAAGAAGAAGCGCCCCGATGATCCGGGCGGGGAAGACAAGAGCGGCGATGAGGCACTTCCGGGCGACGCGCCGTTCATCATGCACCCCGACGGTCGCGGCTGGATCTGGGTCTCCTCGGGATTGAAGGATGGTCCGCTGCCCACGCACTACGAGCCGCTCGAATCGAATTTCGAAAATCCGCTCTACCCGAAGGTGCAGAAGAATCCTGCAGCCGATAAGAAAGAGCGCGCCGACAATCCATACGCCGATTCGCCCGACGATCGCTTCCCGTACGTTCTGACGACGTACCGCCTGACAGAACATCACACCGCCGGCGGCATGACGCGCACGCTCTCCCATCTCGCCGAGCTGCAGCCGGAGCTCTTCGCCGAGATTTCGCCGGAGCTCGCGCGCGAGATCGGCGTGCGCAACGGCGAGTGGGTGACGATCAGCACCGCGCGCAGCGCAATTGAGGCACGCGCGCTCGTGACCACGCGGCTGCCGTCGCTCGACGTCGAAGGCCGCCGCGTCCATCAGGTCGGACTGCCGTACCACTGGGGATATCGCGGGCTCGTCACCGGCGACGTCGTCAACGATCTGCTGGCGATCTCCGAAGAACCCAACGTGCGCATCTTCGAATCGAAGGCGCTCACCTGCAACGTGAGAAGGAGCGACGGATGGTCCGGATAAAGGGTCTCGAGTCCCGGGCGGCGGGCTCCGAGCTGGGATCGAATGGACCGGGGACTCGCGACCCGGGACGCGGGACGGTCGCGGTATGGCGGTAACCGGCTTTTTCACCGACTCCACGCTTTGCATCGGCTGCAAAGCCTGCGAAGTGGCATGCAAGGAGTGGAACGACGTTCCCGATGACGGATTCCGCTGGAGCGGCCTCTCGTACGACAACACCCTGGCGTTAGGCCACTCGACGTGGCGGCATGTGAAGTTCGTCGAGCACGACGCGAAGGCGGGCATCGGCGGCAACGCGCCCGATCACATCTCCTGGGCATTCTCCTCGGACGTCTGCAAGCACTGCGAGAACGCCGGCTGTCTCGAAGCGTGCCCGACCGGCTCGATCGTCCGCATGGAATTCGGCGGTGTCTACGTGCAGCCGGACATCTGCAACGGATGCGGCTACTGCGTCGTCACCTGTCCGTTCGGAGTCATCGATCGGAGGCCCGACGACGGCCGCGCGTTCAAGTGCACGTTCTGCTACGACCGGCAGAAAGCGGGACTCGAGCCCGCGTGCGCGAAAGCGTGTCCGACACAATCGATTCTGTTCGGCGATCTCGAAGAGCTGGAGCGCGCCGCCGATCGGCGCATCGCGCAGCTGCACGCGGCGGGAATGACCGACGCCCGGATCTACAATCCGAAAGAGACGAGCGTCGGCGGCACGCACGCGTTCTTTCTGATTCGCGGCGACGAACGCCAATACAATCTGCCCGAGAAGCCGCAAGTGCCGACCGAGCTGCTGCCGAAAGCGTGGAGCGCGGTGGCTGTGACGGCGGCGGTGATGGCGATCGGATCGCTCGCGGCGTTTGCGCTCGGAGCGCGAAGCCGATGATCACCGAAGATCGTCTCGAACAACTCCGCCGCGACGCGCAGCCCATCCAGCCGCAGCGCGGCTACTACGGTCTGCCGTTTCTCAAAGAGCCGGTGTGGACGTGGGAAGTGCCGGCGTACTTTTTCGTCGGGGGCGCAGCCGGCGCGGCGGCGGTGCTCGGGGCGGCGGCGCAGCTCACCGGCGCGGATCGCGGTCTCATCAGCGACGCGCGATGGGTCGCAGCGGCCGGCGGCGCGCTCTCCGCTCCTCTCCTCATCGGCGACCTCGGACGTCCGGAGCGTTTCCTGAACATGCTGCGCGTTTTCAAAGTGCAGAGTCCGATGTCGGTCGGCGCGTGGACGCTCACCGCGTTCGGCACCGCGTCGGCCGCTGCCGTCTTCGCCGATGAAGTGCGCAAGCGAACCGGCCTGCCGGTCCGCATCGTCGCCGACGCTGCGGCGCTGCTCGCGGGCGCGACGGGACTGGTGATGTCGACCTATACCGGCGTGCTGATCGGCGCGACATCGATTCCGGTCTGGTCGAAGCACGTCTCGCTGCTGCCGGTCCACTTCGGCGCGTCCGCGATGTCGTCGGCGGTGTCGCTGCTCGAGCTGTTAGGCCATGACGATGACTCCCTCAATATCCTCGGCCTCGCCGCTGCGGCGGTCGAGACCACGATCGGATTTCTGATGGGCGCCGAGCCGACGATGATGATGAAGACCGGCGGCGTCCTCTCGGGACCGCTGCCGCTGCTTCTGCGCATCGCGGGCCTCGGGTCGCCGCGCCTTCGCCGCGCCGCCGCGGTCGCATCGATCGCAGGCTCTCTCGTGACTCGATTCGCGTGGGTCGACGCCGGAAAATCAAGCGCTCGAAATACAACGGGTGCGGGAGAGGCGGTCGGCAAGCGACAGCCGTGACGGCAGCGCGGCAAGCATGAATCCGACGCCCGCCGTGAGCAGCGACAGGCACAGGCCCGCCCATCGCAGCGCCGCCCGCCGCATCGACATCGACGAATGATCGGCGGCGATCACTTTCACATCGAAGATCGTGCCGCCGATCGTCGCTCCCCACAGGACCCACATGCCGGCGAAGTAGTAGAACGACACGAGGAAAACAAAGCCGGCGAGCGCTGCGACCGTGACCGTGGTCGGAGGCGCCGGCAAGAGCGGCGACAACGCGAGCGCAAGCGCGGCGAAGAGCGAGAGGTCGGTGATGAGCGCGAGGAGCCGGCGCAGGCGCGGCGCGTGCTCGAGCGAGGCGGGGGGCGCCGCGTCGTCAGCGGCGAAATCGACGGTTTGCAGCTCGATCTGGTCGAAACGTGGCACGCGCGTCTAACTGATCTTTCGCAGCGGCAAATACTTTACGTAAATTTTATACAATAAATCTTTCGGCTGTCCATTGTACCGTTCGGCGAGCGCCTTGCTGCGCTGCGCCAGCTGGTCGTTCGGATCGATCTTCAGCACTTCGCCGAATTCACGCGCGGCGTCGTCGAGCTTCTCGCCCTGCAGCGCCGCCGCGCCGGCGTCGAAGTGCGCGTCGGCGAGCAGACGTTTGATGCTGGCGTTGTCGGGGTCCTGCTGCTCGAGGCTCTGCAGGTTCGCAATCGCGTCGGTGTAGCGCTGCTCGTTGAAGAGCGCCTTCGCGCCTTCGAGCTTCGCCACCTGCTGCGCGGCGTTGTCGTAGAGCGTTTTCATCTCCGGCGGAAGCGGCTTGATCGCCGCCGCCTTGTCGAAGTCCTGTTTGGCCGCGTCGTAATCGCGGCCGTCGTACGCCGTCTTCGCCTCGGTGAGCATCTGCTGGTAATTTGCGAGCGTCGACGCGGACGGCGTTGCGGCCTGCGATTTTTTCTGCTGCAGGTCCGCCATCATCTGCAGCGCGCGGTCGTGCTGCGGATCGGAGGCTTTGACTTCCTGCAGCGTCGCGATCGCCGCGTCGTACTGACCCTTTTGCGCCTGCGAAGTCGCCTTCGTGAAGATCGCCTCGGTGGCGGCCGGGTTGTCGACCGGCTTCGATTTGAATTTCGTCCACGCGAACCAGCCGCCGGCGGCGAGGACCACCAGGACGACGATCGCGATGACCGGCGTGAGCGACCGCGACGACGAAACGGGCGCCGGCTTCGCTTTCGCCGCTGGCTTTTTCGCGGGGATCGGATTCGGCGCCGACGACGGAACGCGCGCCGGCGTGACCGGCAGGTCCTCCTCGAAAATGCCGCCGCTCGGCGCGGCCGGCGGCGGTATGAACGGCGCCTCGAACGCCGCTGCGCCACCTTCGGCCGGCACTTCCTCGAGTTTCGCGAGGTAGTCCTGCGCAGAGGCGTTCGTCGGATCGAGCTTCAGAACCTGGCTGAATTTCTCCTTCGCTTCCGCGCGGTTGCCGCTGTCGAACGCCTGGATCGCAGACGAGAGCAGGTTGTCGCTGCGCTGCTCGCCGTCTCGCTTTTTCTTCTTTGCCTTGTCGATGCGCTCGGACGCCTGATCGTTCGTCACGTCGATCAGGAAGATTCGCGACCAGAGATCGATGGCGCCCTGATAGTCGCCGGCATCGAACGCTTTGTCGCCGTCGGCGAGGTACTGCTGGATCTTTTTTTGATCGTCGGGACTCGTTTCCACCGACGCGGTGGTGAAATCGAATTCGTGAGGCCCTTCGCCGCCCGCTGCGCCGGCCGGCTTCGACGGCGCCGGCGTATCGAACGAAAAGCCTCCGGCAAAACTCGATGACGGCGGCGGAGTGTCGAAGGAAAATGATTCGGGCGGCTTGGCGGGAGCGTCGAAGCCGGGCGGCGGAGTGATCGCCGGTGTCGTTCCGGTGTCGGTGGAGAAGGGCGAGTCGAACGAAAAGCTCTGCGGATGCGAGCCGCTCTTCTCTTCCTCGAATGTGAATCCGAAATCGCTCGCCTGAGTCGTTTTGCGGCCTGCGGAAGAGGGCGCCGCGGGTGCGTCGACGACGAACGACGGCGCGCTCGGCTTCGCAGCCGGCTTCGCGGTCTTCAGCGCCGACTCCAGGCGCGCGAGCGCCGTGTCGTCCGGATCGAGGGATCGAATCTTGTCGATGTCGACCCTTGCCGCCTCGATGTTCCCGGTGGCGATCGCCTTCTCCGCTTTCTTGACGAACTGATCGACGAACGGCGAGGCTTCGAGCCTCTCACGCGCTTTCTCGTTGAGCACGCGCGCTTCCTCGTTCATCAAATCGTTGGTCAGCACCTCGGTCGTGAGGTCGATGACCTTTTGAAAATTGCGGGCGGACATCGCCGAGCGTGCTTCCGACATCGGATCCGCGGCGAGCTGCCGCGAGAGCGCCTCGACGTCGATCGGCGCGTTCGGATTGCGCGCCTTCTCCATGAGCTTCTTCGCCGGATCGAACTGCGGGTCCATCCGCAGGATCAGGCCGCAGCCCTGGACCACCTCATCGGCGCGCCCCTGTTTGTACAGAGCGATCGCCTGTTGAAAAGTGGTGACGACACGCTCTTTGACTGCATTGGACAGTGTGATGTTGCCGGGATAAGTGCTCATTGATTGTGGCGATTATACTGTCAGGTCATGGACTACATCGCCAGCAACGACGCCCCGCACGCGATCGGACCGTATTCGCAGGCGGTTCGAAGCGGC
The DNA here is from genome assembly GCA_035516895.1 of Thermoanaerobaculia bacterium. Classification (GTDB taxonomy): domain Bacteria; phylum Acidobacteriota; class Thermoanaerobaculia; order Gp7-AA8; family Gp7-AA8; genus Gp7-AA10. Next base: position 7,061 of record DATIZY010000044.1, read on the forward strand.
AATCTGGTTTTTCTCTCGGGACAAATCGCGCTCGATCCGAAGAGCGGCAATCTGATCCAGGGAGATTTCGCCGCGCAGGCGCGGCGTGTCTTCGAGAATCTTCGTGCCGTTTTGCGCGCCGCCGGCGCCGATTTTCGTCATGTGACACGCGCCACGGTTTACCTCACCGACCTCGGAAACTTCCAGGCCCTTAACTCGATTTACGCCGAGTACTTCGGCGATCACAAACCGGCCCGGTCGACCATCGGAGTCGCACAACTTCCACGCGGCGCGGCGGTGGAGATTGATCTGATTGCACTCAAGGAGTGAAAGGACTCAGGGCTCACGACTTAGGACTGAGTCGGCACTCGACCGATCCCTGCCCGCGGGACTCAGTCCTGAGTCCTCAGTCCTTTCTTTTCGTGGCATTTCAGTTGCACAATCGAGGTGGCAAATGTCCATGATCCGCCGACTCGGTACCGCCGCCCTCATCCTCGCCGCAACTCCCGCTTTTGCAGCGGTTCACCTGTTGTACATCGTGAACGGATCGCCGGTTGCCGTTTCGTGGCCCGCGAGCTCATTTCCGATCCGCTACGTCGTCGACAGCAGCGTTGCCAGCGCGTTTCCGCCGGGCGTCATCGAGCGCGCAGTCGACGACTGGACCGTGATACCCGGCGCGCAAGTCTCGTTCGAAGATGGCGGAGTCATGAATGGAATCAAGGCTGGGAAAGACGGACAGAACAGCATCACGTTCGTCGACGGCCTCTTCAAGAACCAGAACTTCCTCGCGGTGACGACGAACTGGTACGACGATACCGGCCACATGGCCGAGGCCGACGTGCAGATCGATCCTTCGGTGGTGCACGGCGGCTACAACCTCGAGCTGCTGGTCGAGCACGAGTTCGGTCACGTTCTCGGACTCGACCATTCGGGCGTGCTCTCCTCGATCATGTATCCGTTCGTCGGAAGCGGCGGAGTCACTGCGCTCGATACCGATGACGAGGTGTCCATCGCCAATCTCTATCCGGAGCGTGGCAAGACCGCCGACCGAGCGACGCTCTCCGGCCGCGTGATGGGCGACAACGGCGGAATCTTCGCCGCTCAGGTCGTCGCGATGGACGGCAATGGATCGCCGGTCGCCACGGCTCTCACCGACCAGCAGGGCCATTTCGAAATCGATGGCGTTCCGCCCGGCACGTATCAG
>DATIZY010000045.1:0-5844 GCA_035516895.1 Thermoanaerobaculia bacterium
AATGCAGAGAACGCCTGTCACCTCGTCGTAGTTCATCCTTCGTCATTCATCTTTCGTCATTCATCTTTCGGCATTCATCCTTCATCCTTCATCCTTCTGCCTTCATCCTTTCCGCCTTCCGCCCCCAAAACGCTCTCGGCAATTCGGGTGCCACCGGTGGCACACGGCTCGCTTTGTAGCAATAACCATGAGACACAGATCTTCAGCCGAGCGTCGCGGCAGTTACGTCGTGCTGCTGGACGGCCCGTCCCGCTCGATGGATGAGCTGCGCGAGCTCGCTGCTTACCTCACGGAACTCGCTCTTTCTGATTTCGAAGTCGTCATCGTCGACTCTTCCGAAAGCTTCGATCGCAATCGTCAGGTCCTGCGCTGGGTCGGCAGACACCTCTGCGCCCGCCCGCAGCACCTCGGTGTCTTCGGTAAGGTGGACGCGATTCGCGCGGCGATGGACGTCGCCGCGTGCGACAAGATCATCGTTGCCGATTCGAGCGTTCGCTACTGCAGCGACTCGCTCGACCAGGTGGCCCTGCTGCTCGAGCTGCACGAAGTCGTCGAACCGCAGGATTACTTCGACCCTCTGCCGTGGTGGGGCGTCATCGAAGCGGGACGCGTTCTCGTGCATCGCTCGATCGCCTCGGCCCCCGATCACGGCGCGACGTTCGGTTTTCAGAAGCGCGCGGTCCGCGGATTCCGATCGCTTGACTACTCGAGCGATCGCTGCGTCCGGCGGCTCGCGTCGCAAGGCGCGGACGTGTTCTCCGCGATGCGCGTCTTCGTGCGGCGGATTCCGCCCGCGTTCTCGCAGTGGCTGCGCAGCCTGCCGAAGCAGGCGGAAGAAGAGTTCGCGATCCCGGTGAAGGCCGCGCTGTTCTTCATGCTCCTGCCCGTCGCGATCGCGCTCCTGCTCACCGGCGGTACTGTCCTGGCCGCGGCGTACGGCGGACTCATCGCCTTTCTGGCGATCGCGCTCGCGATCCGCGGACGCGCCGGCGCATCTGCGTTTTTCCCGCGGCGTGCGTGCCTCTTCGCGCCGCTCTGGATTCTGCAGCGCTCGCTGAGCATCTACTGGGCGCTGCTGTGGCGCGCCGGCGGCGGCGAGCCTCGCCACGTTCTCGCGCCCATGCGCGCACAGAACGAGCAGGTCGCTACGGGGAAGTAGGCAGCGAGTACGCGGTCAGGGTTTGAGAGTTGTCCGAGAGGTAGACCGTGTCATTGACGACGATCGGGCTCGACCAGTGGATGTCGCCGATCGTCGTGTCCTGCCACAGCGTCGCGCCCGTCGTCGCACGCAGCGCCGTCAGCTGCTGCGGCGCTGCGAGATAGATGACTCCGTTGACGATCACCGGCGTCGTCCCGGCGACATCGAGTCGCGACCACACTTGCGTGAGCATCGGTTTGCCGGAAGCATCGGCGATCAGTTGATAGGCAGTGATTCCATGGTTGTTCGCAACGAACACCCATGTTTTGTGCGCCGGGTCGAGCCATGGCGTCGGCTGCGTGAGCACCGTGTGGCCCTGTGGCAGATCGAGAATCTGAAGCTCGCCGCCGAGGTGACGTGGGCCGCCCTGGCCGCTGAGGTCGGAAAGGTTCAGCAGGCGCAGACGCCCGTCCTTTCCGCTTTGCACGCCGAGCGACGGCCAGCCCGCGTTCGTACCGGGAAGGACTTCGATCGTCGTCGATGAGAGATCGAGGTCTTCATCGGTGAGCGACTGAAAATCGACCGGCGTGTAAGCGTCGACCGGAGTTCCGCCGTCGGTCGTCCCGTCGGGTCGAATCGCGACGACGCTCGTTCCCCAATCGAATCCGCCCGTGTTGGCGTCGAACGGACCGTTGCCGGTCGTGACGAACACGCGGTTCGTTCCGGGATCGTAGGCGACGCCGGAGCGCGCCCAGATTCCGGCCTGCCTCGATGGACAATCACTGTCGTCGCCGTGATCGGTGAAGTGCATGTCGCGATCGCTGCAGAGCGCGTTGAAGACGTGCTGCACGCCGCTGTCGATATCGATCACGGTGACGTGGCCCTGGTAATCGCCGTCATCGCCCGGAATGGGATACGCGGACGCTGTCATGTACAGATAGGTGTGGCCGTTGTTCGCGGTCGCGATGCTGATCGCCGATGACCCTTTCTCCACGGCGCCCTTCAGCGTGGCGAGCTCCGGCCATCCGCCGCCCGTGAGCTCGTCGCCGGTGTGAACGTTGTAGCGGTGAACGTAGCCATCGAGTCCGTACGCGAAGACGAACCTGTGCCCCGGATCGACCGCCGGCGAGGACGTCGTCCATCGCGTGCCTTCGGGCGGCGTGGTCATCCAGGCGCGAAAGCCGTTCGCTGCGTCGAACGCGATGACCCGTCCGTTGATCGTGCTGACGATCAGCAGGTCGCGCCGCCCCGTGCGCGTTTGCACGCCGCCGAGGTACACAGGCGAGCCGTCCGCCGTTTCCGGCAACACGACGCGCCAGAGCTGTTTGAGGTGCGAGACGTTTTGCGCCGTGATGACGCTGCGGGGGTGCCGTGTTCCGTCGAACGACAGCCACTCGGCGCCGGACGTTTTTTGCGGGAAGGGATCGCGTCCGAACGGAACGGCACCGGTGAGAACGATTGCGGCAGCGGCGACCAGCGACAGCCGGCGGAACATCAGCGAAGGTACGAACTGCCGTGGCGTTGCGTGTACATCCGATCGCGATTTGTTGCGTTTCGTTCACAGCTCACTTGCCGATGACGAAGAGGACGCCGTTCGGCAGATTGACGTCGGTCGGCTTGTCGCTCGACTGCACGTTGTCGTACCAAGAGTCGTCGTGATGGATGCCGGTCTGCTCCATCAGATATCTCGCGAGCTCGACCGCATCGCTCTCGTTCATCCGGATGCAGCCGTGCGACGCCGCTTCGCCGATCGAGTCGGGATCGTTCGTGCCATGGATGTAATAGTCGGGCTCTTGAAAAAAGAGCTTCACCGCCCGCATCGGATTGTTCGGATCGCCCGGCTGCGCGGGTTGTGCGCCTTTGGCCCATTTCGCATTGGGAGGTACCCAGGCGGGGTTCCACACCAGATGGCGCACGACGAAGCGTCCGGCCGGCGTCGGATGCGCTTGTGTCCCGACGGCAATGTCGTATTTGCGGACCTCGTACGGGCCGACACGCACGACGAGAATCTTCTTTTGCGTCGAAGCCGCCATCGTCAGCGAGCCGGTGTAAACCGAAGATTTTGTTGCGAATAGGAGTGCGAGAAGCAGGGTCATTCCGCTTCTTCTGCAGAATCGGTGCTAATCCTTCGCGAAGCCTTTGAGCGCCTCGGTTTCGCTTTCGTACACCGCGAACATCGGCAGCAGATTCGTGAGGCGCAGCGTGTTGCGCACGCGGTCCTGCGGCTTGAGAAGACGCAGCGATGCGCCGAAGCGCTTCGACGTTTTCAGGCTCTGCACGAGCTCGCCGAGGCCGTTGCTGTCGATGTAGTCCATGTCGGAGAGGTTCAGCAGGATTTTTTTGTTGCCTTCCGTGAGCAGCTGCTCGACGAGCGTCGGCAGCAGCTCGTCGCCGACTCCGATCGCGAGCCTTCCCTGAAAGTCGACGATGACCACGTCGCCTTTCTTGCGCGTCTCGATGTTCACGGGCGGATCATATAACGGCACGTCGCGGGGCTCAGACATCGCGCGACAGGGGACAGGCGACAGGCGTCGGGCGTCGGGCGACAGGCGTCGGGCGTCGGGTGACAGGCGTCGGGCGTCGGTAGGCATTCGGGTATCTTTGATGTGCACCTAACGCCTAACGCCAATGCCCAACGCCAATGCCCAATGCCCAACGCCTAACCCGAGACCGGACGGCCGAGACCCGACGCCTGACGCCCGACGCCTGACGCCCGACGCCTGAAAATGAATCTGCTTCTGCTCTTTCCCGAAGACTTCATCGGCGTGACGCGCGCGCGCGTCGACGGGCGCCGTCTCGATGAGATCCGGCGCATCGGCAGCGACACGCTTCGTGCCGGAGTCGTCGGCGGGCAACTGGGAACCGCGCGCATCGTCGCGGCGGGCGAGGTCGAAGTCGTGCTCGACAGCGATCCGCCGCCGCCGCTTCCGCTCACTCTCGTCCTCGCGCTTCCGCGGCCCAAAGTTCTCGGCCGCGTCATCGCCGGCGCGACTTCGATGGGCATCAAAAGGATTTTTCTGATCAACGCATGGCGCGTGGAAAAGAGCTACTGGAAATCTCCCAAGCTCGCCACCCTGCGCGACCACGCGATCCTCGGACTCGAGCAGGCGCGCGACACGATCATGCCTCGCATCGAAACGCGGCGATTCTTCCTGCCGTTCCTGGAGGACGAGCTGCCGTCGATCGCGGCGGGCACTCTGCCGCTCGTGGCGCATCCCGGAGCGGGCGAGCCGTGCCCGCGCGACGCGAACCGGCCTGTGACACTCGCGATCGGACCGGAGGGCGGTTTCATCGCCGAGGAGATTGCGTCGTACGAGAGGGCCGGGTTTCGACCGGTGTCGTTCGGCCGGCGAATTCTGCGCGTCGAGACTGCTGTCCCGGCGCTGGTCGGACGTTTGTTCTAGACGACGCCCAATCCGAGTTGCCGCACGCGCTCCGGGTCGCCGATGGCGTCGATCGCGACGATTCTCCCTTCGTCGATCGTGAACCGCAGAAGCATCAGCAATCGCCCACGAGGGGCGACGATGACGCCGAGCTCGCCGCCGATCAACGCCGGCTGAGCCGCGCGCGCGCCGCCCCTGATTGCGCGCTCGGCAACCGGCGCCGCTCCGCGAATCTCCGCCGGCGCACCGCGCATCGCTGCCGCATCGCCTCGAAGGACGACGTTCGGATCGAGAATCGCGAGCAGCGCGCGGAGGTCACCGCCTCGCGCGGCGGCGAGAAATGCGTCGACGACCTCCCGCTGCCGTCCGAGATCGCCGTTCGATCGCGGAGGTTGTCCCTGCACGCGCCGGCGCGCGCGGCTCGCGAGCTGTCGCGCCGCTTCCGGCGATCGATCGACGATCGGCGCGATCTCTTCGAACGGCATCGCAAAGATGTCGTGGAGCACGAACGCCAGGCGTTCCGCCGGCGCGAGCGTGTCGAGGACGACGAGCAGCGCCAGCCCCACGGCATTCGCCACCACGAGCTCCTCTTCGGGATTCCCTGCGGCGGGGCGGTCGTGAGAGCGCGGATCGAATGCCTCTTCGCGGCGAGACGCGCGCGAGCGCAGCATGTCGAGGCAGACCCGGGCAACGATCGTCGTCAGCCAGCCGGTGAGGTTCTCGACGCCGCTCGCATCCGACCGATCGAGCTTCAGCCAGGTTTGCTGCAGTGCGTCGTCCGCTTCGCCGAGCGAGCCGAGCATTCGGAAGGCCACCTCTCGCAAGTGCGGGCGGTTGGCCTCGAACTGTTGTGTCAGCCATTCGTGCGCATTCATGTCACGTTCCATCGCTGCGATCCGTCATTCCATTGACGAACGACATGCAGCACATGTGACAAGGAGGAGGAAACGATGCAAGCACGAATGAACAGTCCGGTCATGATTCTTCCCGATGCGATGAAGGCGATGGAGGCTTTGAACGCGTCGGCACAAAAGAGCGGCCTGCCGGAGCGCACCGCGAAGCTGGTCGAGCTGCGTGCGAGCCAGATCAACGGATGCAGCGTCTGCGTCGACATGCACGCGCGCGACGCCAAGCGGGAAGGCGAGACCGACGAGCGCCTGTTCACCGTCGCGGCCTGGCGCGATGCACCCTTCTTCACCGACGCCGAGCGCGCCGCGCTTGCGCTGACGGAGGCCGTCACGCGCATCGCCGAACGGCCGGACCCGGTGGCGGACGAGATCTGGGATGAGGCGACCCGCCACTGCGACGAGCAGGGACTTGCCG